>NZ_AKFU01000018.1:0-25132 GCF_000277625.1 Clostridium sp. MSTE9 | reverse complement strand
TTCAAAAAAGCCGGCAGCCACCCACTCCTGATAATACCGATGAATGCTGCTCGCGCAGCCGTACTTTCTGGGAACAGCCTTCCACTGGCATCCTGTGCGTAATACGTAAAAAATCCCTTCCAGCACTTTCCTTGGCGGTATCGGAGGACGGCCTTGTCCGGGTGCGTGTTTATACTTTTTCTGCGGGTCCCGCTTTTTTACTGGTATCTTATCCTTGATTTCTTCCCAAAACTCATCCGATATTGTCCATGACTGATAAGATTTCTTCTCTTTCATTCTTCTCTCACCAGTCCCTATTTTACACCTTGTTTTAATTTATGGATAGGCTCTTAGCTGATCGTAACAGATGCAGCTGAATTTTTTGGTATCCTGCTTTGTCGTAAACAGAAACCCGTAAAAAATATTTGCACTGCCGTAAGTGAAAACAACCGTGCTGCCATTCGGGAACATTCCAGCTTTCAAGGAAGGGTAATCAAAAGTCAACTGCCCGGCTCCGTTGTTCCAGGAAGATTGATAGGTCACGTTCAGCGCGATATCAGAAATATCGGTATTGTTGATCAAAAGCATTGCATCACCTACCTAATGCTTTCTGACGTTCGGCGAGATCGGCTCTGGCCGCTTTTTTAAATGCATCGAATGCCCCGCCGATCGCATTAAATACTTTTTGCATGTCCGCCGCTCCACGTTCTGCAGCCACTTTACTGGCTTCCGATGAATAAATATAGGATCTATCTTTTATCATCGCTGGATTCGTAACGGGTTTTCCTGTATCTTTATCAGAAAGCCCGCCCCAAACCGTTCTTTTCACAACATATTCTCCCGTTTTAGTGTCGAGCACTTTAAGCACGCCACCAATTACCGCTGATTGAGGGCCTTGAACCACCTTACTATCAGAACCGCTGCCTCCGCTACCCTTTTTTTCATCCTTCTTCATTTTGTACGGCGTGGTTTTACTGTTAAAAGCGACTGTCTTCAGAATAGCAGGCACTTTCCCAGGGCGCTGAATGTACGGAATTGCCGTCGTTCTCACACCGGCTGCTTTATATTCCGTCACCTTTACCGTCACACTGTAAACGCCGGGGTATTCCTCCTTTTTGCTGTACCCAGTTAAATAACCGGACATGGATTCACTCCGGTTATCCGAAACAAAAATAAAACGGCTGGGGTCTTTGGTAGCGAGCAGCACCTCAAACGCTGTGAAAACCTTGCTGGCGGCAGACCAATTCGGCAGCCCGTTCAGATTTTTCTCCGTCATTTCACATTCGATCGTCCACGTGCGCAGCTTCCGGGATTCCGGCACTGGGAAAAAGCCCTGCCCGATGCCGTCATAAGAGGTAATCTCGCGTTCGCCGTCGTCGTTGACGCTCTTTATTCCATACACCAAAATACCGCCCAAATTGATATAATAGGTCATGCATATACCCCCGCTGGCTGCAGCTGCTGATTCTGGTAGACCATGTCCCCCAAACTGAGGTTGATTTCGTTGAGGTCTGCCGTCTGGCTTACATTTTGGTTTTGGATGATAACCTGCGGCACAAACTGCTGCATCCGGAACACCGCCATCGCCTTCTGCGCAGCCAGATCAAACTGGTATCGCAGCACTTCCTTTTGGATTTCCACCTCACCGGTCACCGCAATCGGAGCCGTGTTGGTAATCTCTGCTTGAACCTTCTGATTCATTGCACTCAGAGTTGGCGTTTTAGAACCAGCCATCTCTTTTTTGGCGTTGGCGTGCGCCTGATCCAGATCATCAAACATTCCATTTTGCGTGGTATCCGGCAACAAATTATCCAGAAAGCTAAATGCAGCGACTCCCGCTATTCCTCCGGCAATCGAAGCAATGATTTTATAGATGTTTCCGGAGGCAATCCCCGTCGCTAAATTCATCACCTCAGTCATAATAGCAGCCATTTTCATCGCAGTCTGATAAATAGCCAGAGCAATAACGACTGTTTTTAAAACAGAAATCAATGTGCTGCTGTTGTCTGCCACCCACTGCATCGCGTAGCCGAGCATCTGCATTCCGTTGCCGACCGCGTTAAAGAACCAGTCAAAGCCGCCGGATAGTAACTGATCGTTGAGCTGCTGGAGCAAAATGGACAATCCCTGAACCACCGAGCTGGACTGATCCTCCATGGCATATTGCATGTTCTCACCAAACCTGGCCGCCTGTGTCTGCAAAGAGAGGAAATTTTTGTCCACCATTTCCTGTGTAGCGCCAAAGTTGTTGAACACACCGTCAAGGTAGTCGATGGCCCCGCCCATGTCTCCGCTGCCAGTGAAGCCCTTTACCGTTTCCTCGTCCACTCCGGCAATGTGGTAGTTATCCTGGATTCCCGAGGCATCGCCCGCTAGCAGCGCCTGCACGGAAGAAACTGCATTATCGGCTCCCTGAGACGGATCCCGCGCATAAAGGCGTTCCGCCAGCCCGTACATCCCGGTTAATTCATCCGGGTCGTGCGTATATGGCAAAAAAGCTTTCGTTGCATTTTGAACTCCAGCAATCCCCAATACAGATTTCTGCGCACCGTAGGCTTCGGTGTAATTGTATAGAGCGGAACCGGCTGTCTCGCTGCCAAGCATCGATTGAAGCGAAATTTCCTGTACCTGCTGATTCGCTCCGTTCTTTACGCCGCTGATCATCAGATCAAGTGCTTTTTTTCCCAGCTTAGCCTTTGAAATCGTGTCAGAAATTTTTTGATTGATTTTGCCAATCCCATTCGAAGCATCGTTCGAAACGTTCTTGATGTTTGCAAGCCCGCTTTTAAACTCCTGTGTCGCGGTCAAGGCCATTTTCTGGTAGCTTCGATATTTTTTAGAGGTTTGCAGAATCTTTTCCATATTGGTAGAGTATTGGTCTGCCAGTTTCAGAAGATCATCTAAAGTATTTGCGATAGGGATCACCCCTTTTCCGTTATGGTGCATATTGAGAAATTTACCGAACTAGATGGAGCCGAAAGCGGCGGATGAAATCCGCCGCATCATTTTTTTCTCATCTCATTGTTTACGATCAGGTCGCTTGCTATGATCAGGGCGCGCTCCTGTACCGACAGCTCCATAAAATCGTGGGGAAGAATGTTGTGATTCTGCAGGGCTAGATGGACGTAAAAATAAAATCCGTCTTCACCCTGCTCAATCAGTTTTTTGCCTCTTCCACCTTTTTCCCAAAGTCAACCGTCACATCGGCGTGCTCGTTATAAATGCTGAGCAGCGCTCCGATTTCGCCGGCGGTGAACATAGATTTGAGCGCATCCGTGGGGCTCAGGATTTTTCTGCCTTCCCTTTCGGAAAGAGCATCCAGCAGCTCCGCGCTGCGCAGATTCGGGCGTACCAGGCTCGCGGCAATGGTGGGATAAAGCGCCTCCAGCCCTTTGAATCCTTTGGTCTGTACCTCAGCCGACATCTGCGCCATTTCATCCGCAGTCAGCACACGCATTTCAAATTCTGCGTCGCCAAAGCTGTTCAGCTTGAATGTCGCGTTGGGCTTTCGGTCAGGATGCAAAAACTGCATCAGTGACTTGTCCATTCTCCCGCCTCCTTATGCCAGATCGAAATCGTTGAAGGTAAATGTAGTTTCAATGGTCTGGGCGTTGTCGCTGCTGTCATCCAGCGCAATCAAGCCGATATTGGCAAGGATTACATCCGACAGCGTCACACCGATTCGCTCATATTGAGAGCCCGCCGAGTCTGCGTAAAACTGCAGACTGATATTGGGAGCCGAACCTCCATTTTTGTAATCCCGCATCGCCTGAATAAAGGCGGGCGTGGTGTGGTAATATGTCATATCGCCGCTGCCCTTGAGCCCGCGCTGCGCGGCCTGTTCCATCGGGTCGTTCAAAAAGCGTCTGTTTTCCACAACGGCCTCTAATTTGGCGGTGATTTTAGAAATCTTAAACGCCGGAACAATAGAGCCGTTCAGTCGAATAAATGCCTCTCCGTCATGTCCGGAGAACACGTCCTGCAATCTTGTTTTTGCCATTCCTTATCCCTCCTTACAGTGCGGTTACGGTGACATAGATCTTATCCACCGTATCCACTGCTTTGATGCCCACGATTACGTTTACCGCGTCACGCTCCGTACCGGCTGTCACGGTGATATCGTCCGCAGAAAAATCTTCAATGTATCCCGGCGCAAGGTAGTTCTGCGAGGTCATCTCGAACACTATCGCTTTGATCTGCGCGCGCCCTTCCACACTGTTGCGGATTTTGCCGACACATTTGGTGTCGAGCAGCTTTTGCAGGTCGCCCTGATACTTTTGCAGCGTGCGCATGACCAGACCCTTTCCAAAATCTTTCGGATGATCCTCGTCAAACGTGGTCAGGCTGGTAATGTCATACAAGACGGACGGGGAGCCATACAGCGGCACAAACAGCACTTCGCCGTTCTGCGTCCTGCTGATCTGCTGGTCACGGGTCAAATGCGGCCTCACATCCGTCCAGCCGGTAATTCCCCGGCAGTAGGTCAGGCTGTTCACTACTCCGGCCTGCGCAATCAAACCGGCCAGTGTGGCACAGGATTCCGCCGGCGTCAGCTCATAATCGGCCGTTACGCCACCGGTGGAATTGCAAACATAAATATTTTCGCTGTCCGGATAAACACCGGTCACAACGCCCTGCACATAGGCTTTGTTTGCGTTTTGTTCCTTTACAAAGGACACCACGTCAGCCGCACGATCCGAATCCGTGCTGCAAATCACGTTGTACTCCCGCTTTTCCAGTTCTGCGAAAAATCCGGTGTAATCGCTTTCTACCGCGCCGTCGGTACCGCCGGTCAGCTTTACAATGGCTGCCGCCAGAGTCTCGGTGCCGGAGAGCGCCACATAATACGGCGAAAAGTCTGCTGCGGTCGAAATGATCTGCGAATCCACCTCCTGTGTGCCAAGATAGGTCTTAACGAGCCATTTTTCGCCGCTGGCGGAGATTACGATAGAAAGGTCGTTTCCGCGTGTGCCGGGGAAAACCGCTTCTGCGGTGATGCCGGAGGAAACCTCTGCGGAAGCCTTCACACCTGCGGTGTTGAGGCGATACAGAATCAGCTGTTTTGCCCCGTTCATGACTTCTCGCACCAGCTTCATCGCGGGATCAGAAGTTTTATACCCCAGCGAATAAAGCGTATTGTCGCCTGCATTGATAACCGTCACCTGGTCGCCCCAATGAAGAGGCAGGGCCATCGCCACAACGCCGGTAACGCTCAGATCAGCATCGCGGGCTCCGGATTTCAGCTCGATGTTAGTGCCTGGCAAGATTTTTGTAATCAATCTTTCTCAGCTCCTTACAGTGTTATATTTTGGTCTGCATGTCCGATGATCGGATCATCGGGCACGTCAGTTTCCCATACTTTTACGGTACCGGTCACTTGGGCCAGCCCATCTGCAATACTCGAATTTCTGGAAAAGCACCGGAATATTCCGATTTCGCTTTGGAGCCGATCGAGGCTCTGTTCCAGCAGGAAGATGGTATTCTGCAGCTCCCGGCGGTCAGCGCTGTCAACCGGAACATAGGTGATTTTCAGCATGAATTCGTATTCCGACGTCAGCTTCAGCCGCTTTTTGTTTGCAATAGAATCATAGTCAATGAAAAAGGCCGGAGCAACAGCGGTCTGCGGCAAACCAATATAGGTCTCGGTGTCCGGGAACAGGGTGGCGGTAAGCTGTGCTGCAGCCAGCATCAAGTGATCAGAAATCGTCAGGGTGCCATTCTCAATCCCGTTCTGCAGAGACTGCGGAATCGTTATTTTTTCAGATAGTTGCATGATCAACCTCCATTTTATAGAATAAATTGTGTATGCAAATTCATCCAACCACAACATGTTGATAACTCGGTTGAAACTGTGGAATCACTTCTATACGAAACCGCATATCTTGAATCAAACCAAAAGAAATGTGGTGGCAATAATGAGTGGAAGTTACAGAATCTCTATGCGCACTCCAATGGGCCCGCAAAATGGAACGCTCTCCTTTACAGACGAAGGCGGAGCCATTAGCGGCTCGATTCACACAATGGGTAATACCAGTTACTTTAAAAACGGAAAATCAAAAGGAAACTCATTTGAGTTTTCGGGAATCTTAAATACCGGTCTTTTTCGTTTGAAATATACCGCAAAAGGCGTCGTGAACGGGAACAAACTGGAAGTAACCGCAACAACGGATTACGGTGTATTCCGAATTTTCGGAACACAAATCTCGGCTCCGATTCATTGAGGGGAAATCTGCTCACAATACTACCGACAATCAGCAGGAATCTTTCCCAG
The DNA here is from genome assembly GCF_000277625.1 of Clostridium sp. MSTE9. Classification (NCBI taxonomy): domain Bacteria; kingdom Bacillati; phylum Bacillota; class Clostridia; order Eubacteriales; family Clostridiaceae; genus Clostridium; species Clostridium sp. MSTE9. The sequence goes on along the minus strand of NZ_AKFU01000018.1, from coordinate 18,882 downwards.
TAGAGGGAAAGTAAATTTCATTTTTTAAATTAATTAAAAATTAGAAACCCTTTGGGTCTTTTCTTTCTTCTGAAGAAAAGGCTCAAAGGGTTTTCAAGAATGGATTTGGATAGAAAAAATAAAAACGCAAAAGCTAAGAATATGAATCAAATGATAAAAAGGAGTCATCGATCAATGGATTATACAATAGAAGAAACGGCTCGTCTATACTCGGCTTTACAAGTCGATAAAAATCAATGGATAGAGCATCTGCAGCGCCCCTATAATATAGAAGACATCAACCAAGCCGAAGAAGAAATCCGAACCATCGAACCGCTCATGGAAAAAGTAAAAAAGGATTATCTCTCTCGCGGCGGAGATGTGTCCGCACTCCAGTAATGCTTTTCCCCGAAACACTTTGCCGCCTTTGAATTTCTGATTCAAGGGCGGATTTTTCTGTTCAGAGCATACTATTTCTCATTTTTTCGGCTACGGCCAACCCCAAAAGAAAACCGGAATTCTTTCATGCAGCAAGGCGACCTTCTATTGCAAAATTAAAAGGTGCATGTTAGGATGTGGAACAGAGAAAACATAAATAAGCCCCATACGCTGTAACAGCATATGGGGCCCAAACTGATAAATCAAAATCAATTTATTAAGCCGATTGCTACCAATTAATAAAGCACAATGGTGTCGTCCTGAACGGCGCAACCGCATTCAAAGCTCTGTTGCTGGTGTGTTTCCAGATCAAAAATGGAGTAAAAAACAAATGAATCCGTTTCATCACTGATCACGTATTCCGCCACCAGAAAACGATCCTCCACGCAGGCGACAAACTGCCCAAGCTCCTTGCTGTACTGACTGCTCACCGAGGAATTGAACACGCCCTGAATCTCATAAGTATCCTCATGCTCCGTCACACGGTAAATCCGGGTGGGGCAGGGCTCAATGAAAAAGGTAGCCGGCTCTTCCCCTTCTTTCAGATTCAATTCGGCCGCAACCGTTTTTTTGCCGCCGGCCTTCTCTACCGCACAGATACGCTGGTCGCTGTTAGGGTAGTATTTTGCGCGAAAATACAAGCTGTCCTGATCCTGCCCCACATAGCGCACCAAACCCTGTGTGCCGGCGCTGAGCAGCAGCTCCAGCGGCAGGTGAGTTTCGTCCGCCTTAACGGCAACAACAAAATCCAGCAGCGGGCACAGCCACACATTATCGCTGATGTCATCCCCCAGCCATCGCCGGTTGCGGTAGCATTTTTCTTTTTCCTCTTCGCTGCCGTAGGGCTCCAAAATCAGGAGCATCCGCTCGCCGGCCACTTCAAATGGAACCAGCTTCTCGGCAGAAAGGTTGCAGAGCCGTTTATCCCTTACATAATAATAGCGTCCTTCCTCCAGATCATACAGGTAAGCGATCCGCTCAAAACCGGACGCCTTCTTATATTCCTCAAACAGATGTCGATGGCGCTCATTCTCTTCCGTATAAAAAATCACACGACTTTCGTCAAGCGCCTGGCAGTCGGCAAAGCTGCCCACAAAGCGCAGTTCTTCCGAATTTTTCTCCTGCCCGGTCTGTTTGTCGAACCGCAAAAGACGGGCGGAGCTTTCTCCGCTTTCCATCACGACAATAATGTCGCCGGGAAAAGAGTAAAAGTGCAGCACCACGGCCGGGTCGCCCAAAAAGCAATTGGCGATCACCCGCTCCGTCTTGGTGTTTCTGTCATATTCCAGCAGAAACAGGCTGTAATGCCCTTCTTCCGCTTTTTCTTCTGCGTAGTATACCGTAGACCCGCTGATTTCGATCAGCTTTACACGGCTGTCGGTGACCTTGTTGCGAATATCCACAACCGTCATATGATTCCCCCGCTTTCCCGCCGGGTACAGCTTGTCCGCCCGGCTTGATAGACTGATGATTAATTATATCATAAATTCCGATATGGGCTTACAAAAAGCCGCCTGAGATATCAGATAATAAAACTGATGATTCAATGCTCTCTCAGCCGCCCGAAGCTCTGCTTCGGTTCGCGGCGTGAGGTTATTATATCATCCCGTTTCTTGCTTTGTTCTAAGGAAACAGCTAGACATCTGTTTTTCTTTGGATTGGATGATTCAATGCTCTCTCAGCCGCCAAAAGCTTCGCTTTTGCTTGCAGCGTGAGGTTATTATATCATAAACCCCCATATTTTGCATTCCCCGCACGGGAATTTTCTGCAGGAGAAAGGAGTATCCGCGCATGCTGACAAACCAAAAAGGGAGCGTCCTGACCATAGACGTCCACGGAATGCGTTCAGACGACGCCAAGCGTCAGCTGGAGCGGCTGCTCTCCCGTGCCGGAAAAGATGTGCGCGAAATCGTGGTGATCCACGGATACAGCCACGGGCAGGTACTCAAAAACATGGTGCGCCTAGAACTGAAACACGCGCGGATTCAAAGCAAGCTGATCTCTCTGAACGAGGGACAGACACGGCTTCTGCTGAAAGAACGATAAAAAAGCCTTGAGCTGGTAAAAACAGCTCAAGGCTTTTTGAATCAATCTCAGCGGCTTTCAAAAGAAGATTCCTGAGAGGAATCGGACGACCCGAGGTTTTCCTCGTAAATGAATTCCACCAGATTTTTATGGTTTTTCTCAAAATTGACAACCAGGGAAGAACCAACACCCGGGATATTCTGATCGTCAAAGGTCCCATCCACAGGGATTCGGTTCTGACTGGTGGGATAATTGAGATACGTCAGCGAGTTGGCCGCAAGCGACAAAATCTCGTTCTTCGTCATATTCGTGGTCACAAGAGGAAGCACATCGTACAGAATCCCGTTGATCGTTCCCAGATCGGACGTTTTGAATTCGTCGATGATCGCCTGGAGCACCTTGCGCTGACGCAGCGTACGCTCATAATCGTTGCCGATATCGCGGATACGGGAATAATAATGCGCCTGCTTCCCGGTCATATGCTGTATACCGCCGGTCAGGCGTTTGGAGTAGGATTCGCCGGAATACGTATTGATCAGCTTTGCTTCCGCGCTGCTAATCTCCACTGTAACGCCGCCCAGGCGGTCGATAATTTTATTAAAGGAATCGTTGCTGATCAGCACATAGCGGTCAATATCCACGCCAAATCCGTTTTCAATGGTCTGCACCGTCAGCGTCGGGCCGCCGATAGAATACGCAACCGTCAGCTTGTTGGCCTGATGGCCGGGGATGGAAACGTACATGTCGCGCATGAAGGACGTCATTTTCAGCTTTTCGTGTCTGCGGTCCAGAGAGACCATCAGCATGCTGTCGCTGCGGCCCTTGTCGTTTTCCTGATAATCGTCCACGCCCATCAGCAGCACATTCAGGATTTTGTCATCATGATACAGCCCATTAACAACATATTTGGAATTCCCCATGTTATCAAAAGAGGTGACTCCCGAATTGTTCGGCGTCGAGGACTGCACCGGGTCCGGTTCAAACTGTATGCGTCCCAGCAGATGATCCGCATAAACCAGCGTCCCGCCTACCGTAATTAAAACAAGGCTGACGACCAAAATCGCCACATTGAGAATCACAGCCTTTTTTCCTTTTCCTGAAACGGGCCGGCGACCCTTCATCGGCTCTTTCTTTTTCACAACATCATCCCTTCTTCAGCGTCTCGGTCAGGCAAGCTCTTGCTTGTACCGCAGGCACTCCCTTATGTGTTATCTTGTTCTGTTTTATCCTTTTTTATGTCTCGTATTCCGGCAGCAAACAAGCTTATTTTTTCTGCGGATTCGCCGGATCGGGCTCTTCTCCCGGCAGGTCCTGCTCATCCAGCGTCAGCTCGTAGGACGGCAGGAATTCTGTCAGAAAGCATTCCGCTTCCGGCAGACCCATCGCCAGAATCGTCTCCCGCTGCGCCTGTTCGGCCCGGCGGAATTCGGCGTTGCCCATTCCGCGCTCCTCCACGCATTTGATCAAAGCAGAAATTTTATCCGCTGCTTTCACCAATGGATAAAGCTCCTCGTCGCCCGGCTCGTTTTCACAAATCAGCGGCTCGTATGCTCCCCGCAGATCCTTCGGCAGCAAAGCCAGAAGGCGCTGCTGTGCCATTTCTTCCACCCGGCGGTATGCCTGCCGGATTTCAGGGTTATCGTATTTCACCGGTGTCGGCAAATCCCCTGTTAAGATCTCGGTTACATCGTGGAACATGGCCAGTACCGCGGCCCGTTCGGGATTCACGCTGCCGCCGAAGCGGGTATTGCGCAAAAGCGCCAGCGCGTGGGCAATCACCGCAACGTCGAGACTGTGCTCACAGATATTCTCGCTTCTGGTATTGCGCATCAGACCCCATCGGTTAATGTATTTCATTCGCGAAAGCATCGCATAAAAATGATACATTTCCATTCCTCCCAGCCGCTTATGTGACAAATTTCGGCTCAAAGCAACTACGACAGTTATTATAACAGAGAAAAACGCAGGATACAACAAATCGAAATTATTTTACAATTGACATGATTTCCTCTTCATTCAGGGGAATTCCTATGTTATAATAACCTCACGCTGTAAACAGAAGCCAGCTTCGGGCAGCTGAGAGAGCATTGAAACAGAATAAACCATATAAAAAGGCGGCTCTGCCGCTGTGAATAGAGCTCTTTATAATGTATTCTGTTACAATCACCTCGCGCTGTAATCCAGCCCGTATGGCCGCTTTATTTTCTCACTGCAAATTCACTTTTATCAGGTACATTCTACAGATGAATTCTGTTATAATAACCTCACGCCACAAACCGAAACAGAGCTTCGGGTGGCTGGGAGAACATTGAAACAGAATAAGTCAACATGAAATCATCATTTCCTGCTATAAATCGGTTTGTTTAAAATACATTCTGTTATAATAACCTCACGCCACAAACCGAAGCAGAGCTTCGGGTGGCTGGGAGAACATTGAAACAGAATAAGTCAACATGAAATCATTATTTCCTGTTATAAATCGGTTTGTTTAAAATACATTCTGTTATAATAACCTCACACCACAAACAGAAGCAGAGCTTCGGGTGGCTGGGAGAACATTGAAACAGAATAAGTCAACATGAAATCATTATTTCCTGTTATAAATCAGTTTGTTTAAAAGCATTCTGTTATAAAATATTATTTATTGTTTTCTTGACCCTAAACGCTGCAGCCTATCGACCGCGGCATTTAGGCTCCCAGCCGGTATGAATCAAAAAAAGCAAAGGCGCCGCTTTCACTGAATATCCTGCGCGCCGCCCGCCGCGTTTTGCTGCCGGTTTGCGTACTGTCCCCATATGGCGACTCTCCGGCGGACAGGCAGACGCTTATTTTTCTGCGCAAAGGAGTGGACGATTTTGAACCTGCTTTCCAGAACGGTGTCGAGCAAGAACGTACTCTTGAAAGCATTTTTGTATAGTCTGGGTCTTGCCACGCTGATTTTTCTTCCCTTTCAGCTGGTAGACAGCGGCTATTTTTTATTTTACGGCGATTTTAATGTTCAGCAGGTCCCTTTCTACCGCATGTGCCACGACGCAATCCGCAGCGGCAACTGGCGGTGGAGCTGGACAACGGATTTGGGCGCCAATTTTATCGGCTCCTACTCCTTTTATCTGCTGGGCAGCCCGTTTTTTTGGCTGACCATCCCGTTCCCCAGCAATGCGGTTCCATACCTGATGGGCCCTCTGCTGGTGCTGAAATTTGCCTTCTCCGGCTGCACCGGCTGTCTGTATCTCAAGCGTTATGTCCGCGACCCCGAATTTGCCGTGGCCGGCGGGATGCTGTACGCGTTTTCCGGCTTTTCCGTCTATAACATCTTTTTCAATCATTTTCACGAAGCGATCATCGTATTCCCCCTGCTGCTGTGGGCGATGGATGAATATATGTATCATCGTCGGCGCGGCATCTTCGCGGTGACGGTGTTCGCAAGCTGCTTTGTCAATTACTACTTTTTTGTGGGACAAGTCGTATTCTGCATTTTGTACTGGCTGGTGCGGGCATTCTGCGGCAGCTGGAAGATCACGGTGAAGGATTTTCTGCTTCTGCTTGTGGAATCCGTGCTGGGTGTCGCGCTCTCCGGCGCGCTGCTGGTGCCGACCATCCTGACGGTAATCCAGAATCCCCGCGTCGACAATCCGCCGGACGGCTGGGGCGCGCTGCTGTACGGCTGGAACCAGCGCTATATGCACATTTTGCAGTCGTTCTTCTTCCCGCCGGACATCCCGGCCCGGCCGAATTTCACGCCGAATTCCGAGGCAAAATGGGCGTCTCTCGGGGCGTGGCTACCGCTGTTCAGCATGACGGGCGTATTCGCTTTTCTGCAGAACCGCCACCGTCACTGGCTGAAAAAGCTGCTCGGCATTCTGTTTTTGATGGCCATGGTGCCGATCCTGAATTCCGCATTCCAGCTGTTCAACGCCTCGTATTACGCGCGGTGGTTCTATATGCTGGTGCTCATGATGTGCCTTGCCACCCTGATTTCCCTCGAGCGCGAAAGCAGCGACTGGCGCAGGGCCGTGCACTGGGTGCTGGGCATCACACTCGGCATCGCTTTGCCGATCGGCCTGATGCCGCAGTCGAAGACCAACAACGGCACCACCACCCGCACCATCGGGCTGGAGGAATACCCCACCCGTTTCTGGGCCTACGTGGCCTTGGCGCTGCTCGGCCTGCTCGCGCTGTGCATCGTGATGAAATACTGGAGGCGCGACAAGAAAATCTTTCAGCGCCGGATGTTTGCCGGGATTGCCGCGATCTCCTTTTTATACTCCATCTACTTTATCTCCCTCGGAAAAACCCAGTCGGAGGATGTTCGCAGACAGCTGATCCCCTATGCGCTCAACGGCGGCGCGGACGTCTCCCTGCCCGATCTGCAGAACGTGCGCTCCGATTTTTACCACGCGATGGACAATCAGGCCATGTACTGGCAGATTCCCAGCATTCAGGCGTTTCACAGCATTGTGCCCGGTTCGATCATGGAGTTTTATCCCACCATCGGCGTCACACGTGATGTCGGCTCGCGGCCGGACACCAAAACGTATGGGCTGCGCGCGCTGACCTCCTGCCGCTGGCTGTTTGACTATACGGGTGACGACAATTATTTCGGCGGCGAAAATCGGCAAAACCCCGAAATGCCAGGCTGGCACTATTACGACACCCAGAACGGCTTCGATGTTTGGGAAAACGAATATTATATTCCCATGGGCTTTTCCTATGATTCTTACGTCACCCAGGAGCAGTACGACGAAGCCTCCGAAGGGGACCGCGATCTGCTTTTGCTGCACGCTCTGGTACTTTCAGACGAACAGATCCAAACGTACGGCTCCCTGCTGACACAGCTCGATACCGCGGATCTGGACTTTACCCACGATGAGTATTACGAGGCGTGTCAGGAGCGGAGGGCTAGTGCGGGAACGGAGTTCTCACACGACGGCACCGGGTTTTCCCTGCATTATTCGGCGGAAAAAGAGCGGCTGGTCTTTTTCAGCGTTCCGTATGAATCCGGCTGGAGCGCAACCGTAAACGGGCAGGCGGTTCCTGTGGAAAAGGTGAGCGTCGGCTTTATGGCCGTAAAGGTTCCCGCCGGGGAATCGGACATCCGCTTTGAATACCGTACTCCGGGCCTCGGCGAAGGGTTCGCCATGTCCGGCGCAGCGCTGGTTCTTCTGGTGCTGTATCACCGCCTGACCCTACGCATGGACAACCGCCTGCAGAAAGACCGCAAGCGCCGTATTTTCCGAATCAAATCTTCGGAAAACGGAGCTGCGGAGGAGGAATTGTAATGTCTATTGTCTATTTTGTGATTCCCTGCTACAACGAGGAGCAGGTGCTCCCTGAAACCGTCAAGCGCCTGACCGTAAAGCTCGGCAGCATGATCGAAAGCGGAATCGCATCACCCGAAAGCCGTATGCTGTTTGTGGATGACGGCAGCCGCGACAAAACCTGGGAGCTGATTGAGGGCTATCACCGCGAAAACCCGCTGGTTGGCGGAGTCAAGCTGGCGCATAACCGTGGCCACCAGAATGCGCTTCTGGCCGGGCTGATGACCGCGCGCAAATACGCGGACTGCGCCATCAGCCTGGATGCCGACCTGCAGGACGATATTGAGGTGCTCGACCAGTTCGTACGCCAGTTTCAGGACGGCTGCGACGTGGTGTATGGCGTGCGCAGCAAGCGTGAAACCGATACCTTTTTTAAGCGCAATACTGCTCTGGCCTTTTACAGGGTCATGAAGACGCTGGGCGTCGATCTCGTCTATAACCACGCGGATTACCGCCTGATGAGCCGCCGAGCGCTGGACGCGCTGGCAGACTACCGCGAAACGAATCTGTTTTTGCGCGGCATTGTGCCGCTCATCGGCTTCCGCAGCGGTACCGTAACGTATGAACGGCATGAGCGCTTTGCGGGCGAATCGAAATACCCGCTCAAAAAGATGATCTCCTTTGCGCTCGACGGCATCACCTCGTTCAGCGTCAAGCCCCTGAAGATCATCGCGAACCTGGGTGTGCTGGTTTCCGTTCTGAGTATTCTCGGCCTGTTGTACGCCCTCATCTCTTACTTTACCGGCAACGCCGTAGCGGGCTGGACGGCCATTGTCTGCTCCATCTGGCTGCTCGGCGGCATCCAGCTGCTCTGCATCGGCGTTTTGGGCGGCTACATCGGGAAAATTTACAATGAGGTGAAAGACAGACCCCGCTACTTAATTGAAGAGGAGCTTCGCTGAGCTACCGAACCATGTACAGCTTTCCTGACACTTTGAGCCCGGCCCGTAATGACACGGGCCGGGCTTTTTTGTGCCGAAACAGTCGCCGCTTTTCCGAATGGAACGGAAATTTCTGCGCAAATTATTGGCAGATGCGTTCACACTGCAAAGCAGCCCGGCTTTTTCACCGGGCCGAACGCACAGTTTGCCGCCCTGCGCGGCGGAAGGAAGGAACTGCATGCTCAAACAGCTGTACACCCTGCTCGGCGAATACCGGCGGGACGCTCTTTTGGCTCCATTTCTGATTTTTGGGGAAGTGCTGATGGAGCTATTCATCCCTTATGTGATGGCCGGCCTGATTGACCAAGGCGTGCTGGGCGGCGGCGGAATCTCTTATACCGTAAAAATGGGCGGACTGATGATTTTGATGGCGCTCGCAGCTCTGATCTTCGGTGCTCTGGCCGGGCGTCTTGCCTCCCGGGCCTGCACCGGACTGGCCGCAAACCTGCGCACCGCCCTGTTCGACAAGGTAATGGATTTCTCCTTTTCCAACGTCGATCACTTTTCCTCCGCGTCGCTGATCACCCGCCTGACTTCTGACGTAACCAACGTGCAGAACGCGTTTTTAATGATCCTGCGTATGGGCCTGCGGGCTCCGATTCTGCTGGCTGGGGCCGCTTCCATGGCAGTGCTCATCAGCCGCAGGCTTTCTCTGATCTTTCTCGCCGCCTTACCCATACTGGCTGCTGCGATCATTTACATGATGAAAAATGGGTATCCGCGCTTTCAGCAGATGCTGCGCCGCGTGGATGACATGAATGCTTCCGTTCAGGAAAACCTGACCGGAATCCGGGTCGTCAAGGCTTATGTACGTGAGGAGCACGAGACCGAAAAATTCACCGAAAACGCAGAAGCTCTGCGGAAAGCACAGTTTTTTGCTGAGCGCCTGATCCTGCTGACCCTGCCTATCCTGCAGCTGACAATTTCGGGCTGCATTGTAGCAGTAGTGTGGTTTGGCGGCAATCTGGTGATTGCAGGCGGTCTGGAGCTCGGGCAGCTTTCGGCCTTTTTGAGCTATGTCTCCCAAATTTTAATGTCGCTGATGTTTCTGTCGATGATCTTCCTGCTGTGCGTGTTGTCTCGCGCGTCCGTCACGCGGATTCAGGAAGTGCTGGCGGAGACTCCCTCCATTCAAGACATTCCCGGGCCATCGTCCGAGCTGGCCGACGGCTCCATCGAATTTATCGACGCGTCCTTTTCGTATGGCGGGCCGGGCGATAACCTGACGCTGGAGCACATCAGCCTTTCCATCCGCTCGGGCGAGATGATCGGCATCATCGGCGGTACCGGCTCGGCAAAATCCACTCTGGTACAGCTGATCCCCCGCCTGTACGATCTGTCAGACGGTCAGCTACTGGTAGGGGGCCGCCCGGTACAGGAGTATTCTCTCGACGCGCTGCGCAAAGGCATTTCGATGGTATTGCAGAAAAACACTCTCTTTTCCGGCACCATCCGGGAAAATCTGCTGTGGGGGAATCCCAACGCCACGCAGCAGGAGCTGGAGAACGCCTGCCGGGCCGCGCAGGCCAAGGAATTCATCGATGCCCTGCCGGACGGTCTTGAGACCCACGTGGAGCAGGGCGGCGCCAATTTTTCCGGCGGACAGAAGCAGCGGCTGTGCATCGCCCGCGCCCTGCTCAGCCGCCCGAAGATCATGATTCTCGACGACTCCACCAGTGCGGTGGACACCGCCACCGACACCCGGATCCGCGAGGGCCTGCGCAGGGAACTTCATGGCGCGACCGTACTGCTCATCGCCCAGCGCATCGGTTCTCTGCGCGGCGCGGACCGCATCATCGTCATAGAAAACGGAATGATCAGCGGAATCGGCACCCATGAAGAGCTGCTCGCCAGCAATCCAATTTACCGCGAGATTGCCGAATCCCAAGAGAAAGGGGGAATGGCGACATGAGCGCGGCAGAAAAAAGCCCCGAAGAAAAAAACGATTCCCCCGCGGAAAAGAAAAATACCGGCAAAACCATCCGGCGCATTTTGGGCTACCTGCACCCCTACCGACCCCATCTGGCGGTTGTAACAGCCGCTATCCTCGTCAGCTCAGGTGCACAAATTGCCGGCAGCGCCCTGCTGAAGACGATCATCGACGACTGCCTGACTCCGCTGATCCGGCAGTACGACAGTGCACTGATGCAGAAATTTCTGCATTTAACGTTTGCCATGCTCGCGCTGTTCGTGGCAAGCGCGCTTGGGTCGTATCTGTACAGCTATCTGATGCTCAAAATTTCCACCACGACGCTCTACAAAATCCGCACAGAGCTGTTTGCAAAAATGGAGCGCCTCCCCTTGCGCTATTTCGATTCCAAATCGAACGGCGAGCTGATGAGCCGCTTTACGAACGACACCGACGCCCTGCGCGATATGCTGAACAGCAGCGTGACCAGTTTTATTTCGTCCTTTCTCACCGTTGCCGGAATTTTTCTGCTGATGCTCTGGTACAGCTGGCAGCTGACGCTCCTGACTGTCCTCCTGCTGGTGGTGATGGTGAACGTCATCCGCGTGATCGGCGGAAGGAGCGGGGATGCCTTTCAAAAGCAGCAGGCCGCGATCGGCTCGCTGAACGGCTATATCGAAGAAATGATTGAGGGGCAGCGGGTCATCAAGGTATTCCGACACGAGCAGGCCGCGCGCGAGGAATTCCGGCGCATCAACGAAACCCTGCACGAATCCGCCGACAGGGCCAACACGTTTGCAAACATCCTCCTGCCCATCATGACCAATCTGGCCAGTCTGCAATACGCTCTCACCGCTGTTCTGGGCTGCATACTGGCAATCGGCAACATTCTCACGCTCGGCACCGTGGTGCTGTTTTTGCAGTTCACCCGCAGCTTTTCCTCCCCGCTGACGCAGATGTCGCAGCAGCTCAGCTCGGTGCTGAACGCACTGGCCGGGGCCGAACGCATCTTTGCATTGATCGATGAGCCGCCGGAAATCGACGACGGCTGTGTTACACTGACACATACGGAGCAGAACGCCGACGGTACCCTGTACGAAAGCGAAGGGCACGGCAGTCTGTGGGCCTGGAAAATCCCCTCCCCATCCGCAGGCCCTTCTCTGCGCAGGCTGGAGGGCCGGGTAGAGTTTGATCACGTGGTGTTCGGCTACGACGTGGAAAAGCCCGTGCTCAATGATCTTTCGCTGTGCGCCGATCCCGGAGAAAAATTCGCGTTCGTCGGTTCCACCGGAGCGGGAAAAACGACGATCACCAACCTGATCAACCGTTTTTATGAGGTGCAGCAGGGCAGCATCCGTTTTGACGGCATTGAAATCCAGAGCATCAAAAAAGATGATCTGCGCCGCTCCCTTGCTCTGGTGCTGCAGGACACCCACCTGTTCACCGGTACGGTGATGGAAAACATCCGTTACGGCAGGCTGAACGCGACTGACGATGAAGTTATCACTGCTGCAAAGCTTTCGAATGCCGATTCGTTCATCCGGCATCTTCCGCAGGGGTATGATACTCTGCTGACCGCCGACGGGGCTAATCTGTCGCAGGGACAGCGGCAGCTGCTGGCGATTGCCCGAGCCGCCGTGGCAGACCCGCCTGTGCTGATTCTGGATGAAGCGACCTCTTCCATCGACACGCGCACCGAGGCGCTGATCGAACAGGGAATGGACAGCCTGATGCGGGGCCGCACCGTGTTTGTGATCGCCCACCGCCTTTCCACCGTGCGGGGCGCGGATCGAATTCTCGTTCTGGAACATGGCCGCATGATAGAACAGGGTACCCACGAGGAGCTTTTAGCCCAGCAGGGCAGGTATGACCAGCTGTACCGCGGCATATCTGAACTTTCGTAAATAAAAAGAGCTCTTTCCCAAAAGGGAAAGAGCTCTAACTGTTTTGATTCACGTACCTGTTTTGCGAAGCTCCTGCGCATGCAGCTCCCGCTCCATATCAGCTACCGGCAGACCCATCGCATCCTCTACAGGAACCGCGATCGAGATACCGTGCGCTTCGGTGCAGAACCCGCATTTTTGGCAAATGGCCCGCATGATGTCCTGCTTTTTCTCCCGAAGGGTCAAAATCAGAACAATTTCTTTTTCCGGATGGATCGAGAACCCGAGGATTTTTTCCGCCTCGTGCATTCCCGCTCCGCGCGCTAACACAATGGTTCCTCCGGTGGCGCCGCCCAGTTTCGCCGCTTTCATTACCTGTTCCGAATACCCACGGTTGACAATGGTAATGATCAGATTATACTGGTTCGCAGCAATCACAGGAATCCCCCTTTCCTTTTTGAAACTCGCCCGTCATCAATGACAGGGTTTTTGACCCACCTACACTGGAAATCGGGATTGTAAATGCAACGCCGCTGCCTGCTTTATCCAGCTGCATCTCGCGCTGCAGCTTTTCCATCAGTTCCGGAACCTTCTCCGCCGGAGCGGAGCTGAGTACAATATCCTTTTCCGTTTCACCGATTCCAAGATAATTCAGCAGCTCTGAGCTGGCAGTGCCATGTCCCAGAAAGATATAGTTAAAATTCAGATGTTCGGAATTGAGAAGCTTTGATACCTTTTCCCCTTGATGGCGGTTTACAATCGCAACGATCAAAGAAAGCTTTTTCGACAAGGCTGCGTCTAACATCCTTTCGTCCTCCCTTAACCCCGTCAGGGTTCTCTGTCAAAGCCATATCCCGCAGTCGGGCAGGCCTGCTTCGTGCATGTTACACGCAGGGAAAAACATCCCCCGCGGCTCCGTCGTTACATTATATAGAATTTGCAGTCTTTCGTCAATCCCTAGTCCGTTTTTCCAGCAAGTAAAAAATCAATTCCGGCGGAGTTAGGGCGGAATACGATCCCGGTGACTCCTTTTCCGCAGGCATAATAGCTGTTTTTGTAATAAACCGGGTAAAAAACGGCGTGAGCGCTCAGGTAATTCTCCGCCTGAAGATACGAAGCAAGCGCGGCGGCACCGCCGGACTGCTCTGCTGTGAGCAGCAAACGGTCAAAATCCTGGCTGGCAAGGCGCGACGGATTCTGTGGACTATCGGAGCGGAACACCGAAAGCATCTTGCCGTCTTTCTCCGGGTAAATCCCGGTGAGCGCAATCTGGTAGTCGCCGGAATCCACCGCCTTCTGGAGCTCGCTTTCCGCCATGGGCTGCATGCTGAAATACTGGCCTGTCAGGCGATTCCACGCCACGAGCATTTCATTTACCATCAGCTTACTCTGCTCAGTGTCCAGGCACAGTACCGTAACGTGGGAAAACTCCGGGTGCCCAAGCTCTTTCAGGCCGGCCTGCACCAGTGTGCCGCCCTGCGTGCTCTCTTTCAGGTATCCCACTGCCGTACCCGCCTTCTGCCGGTAATTCTGGCCCATCAGTATGGCCTGCGGGCCAATGATATACTCCGCCTGCTCCGCTTTCTCCGGCAGGTGTTCCAAAAGCTTCTGCCGCGGCAGCGCCTGCACCAGGCCCTGCCGGATTTTTTCATTCTGCATCAGCGGGTCCTGGGTGTTGAACGCCAGCCCCCAGGTAATATCCTGAAACGAGGTGATCGGCAGCCCCACCTCCTGCGCCTTCGCCGCCTGCTGCTCCGGCAGAGCGATCGCGTCTACCGCCGAGGTGGTAAGCGCCTTGATCGGGTCAGAAACGTCCACATCCGAACCGCTCATGGAGAAGATCAAAGCAGCCGGCAGTGCGGCCTGCGCGCCGCGGTACGTGTCGGAGCGGGTCAGCTTGATCTGCTTGCCGTGATCCCAACTGTACTGGTTCCCCAGAACAAACGGGCCGTTGCTTAAAATGGATTTGTATTCCAGGCCGTATTTGCCCTGCGTTTCCTGAAAAAATTTCTCGTTGCAGGGCATGAACACGCTCTCCGCGGCCAGCGCCGGAAAATCCGCATACGCGTACTCCAGCTCCACCACCAGAGTTTTATCGTTTTCGGCCCGCACGCCAAGCTGATCGGCAGGCAGGGCACCGGTACTGACCTTACGGGCATTTTTCACCACATACAGCGGGCGGCAGGCTGCCGATTTTGTCTGCGGGGCCAGCGCGCGGCGAAACGCAAATACAAAATCTGCCGCCGTTACCGGCTGTCCGTCAGACCAGACGGCGTTTTCGCGCAGGTGAAAGGTAAACACGGTGGCAGCATCGTTTGCGTTCCAGCTCTCCGCCACACCGGGAGTCGCTTTTCCGTTCTGGTCCAGCCGGGCCAGGCCCTCGTAAAGGGCGCCGATGGTCAGAACAGCGGAAGAGTCGGTAGCCACCTGCGGGTCAAGCGTTTGTGGCTCCTGATCAACATAGTATTTTATTATTTTGTCCGCGGCCTCATTTTTTTGCTGCCCGCAGGACGGGAATACCAGCAGCATACACGCGACAAGGAGCGCAGAAAGCAGCCTTCTCAACTTCATCACCTATTCGTATTCTTTTCATAGTATGCCATTTTAAAAGGTCAAAATATTTGCTTTTTTCCCGCGCCTTCGGCAGGAGAAAGAAAACACTTATCTTTATTTCTTTTCCATTCAATTCTAGCATGTTTCACAGGCGTTTGCAACGCATCGAAACGCCTGAAAAACGCGGAAAAAGCAGCAAGGCATTGGTGCTTTGCTGCTTTTCCGCGGCGCCCGAAATTTGAGGCACCGTTTTGTTCGGAAGGAAGAGAGTTTATGAAAAATCGTTGTTGGTAAAATTAGCTGCCGGTAGACTGAGCCAGCGTGACGGTTGCCGTAAAGGTCTTGCCCGTCTTTGGCCTTGTCACACTCAGCGCAACGGTCTCGCCCGGCTTTTTCGCCGCAATTGCGGTGGTAAGCACGGTGCTGGAATTGATTTCCTTGCCGTCGATCTTGGTGATGACGTCGCCGGCCTCAATCCCCGCCGCATTGACGGAGGGATTCACCACGGAGGATACATAGTACCCAACCGGCAACCCATAGAAGCGGGAAATCATGGTATCGACAAACTGGCCGGAAATCCCGAGCATTGCGCGGTCCTTCACATAGCCATACTGCTTGAGGTCTTCAATGATCGGCTTGGCATCGTCGACCGGGATCGCAAACCCAAGGCCCTCGTAGCCCTCGGCCACGATCTTGGAAGAGTTGATGCCGATGACCTGACCGGCGGAGTTGACAAGCGCGCCGCCGGAGTTGCCGGGATTAATCGCGGCGTCGGTCTGGATGCATTTCATGGTGTAGCCGTTTTCGCTGTTGGTGATTTCACGATTCAGCGCGGAAACATAACCGATGGTTACGCTGGAGTTGAACTCCAGGCCGCCGGGGTTGCCGATCGCCATAACGGTGTCCGCCACCTGCAGGGAGGAGGAAGAACCGAGCTCAGCAACTGTCAGGCCGGTAGCCTCGATTTTCACCACCGCCAGGTCGGTTACGGTATCGCTGCCGATCAGCTTGGCCTCGTGGGATTTTCCGTCGGACAGAATCACCTTGAGGGAATCCGCACCGGAAACCACATGGGCGTTTGTTACGATATAGCCGTCCGAAGAAATGATGATGCCCGAGCCCTCGCTCGCGGGGGAAACCGCCGATTCATCGCTGCCGGAGCGGCGCTGTAAACTCAGCGACTGACTCACCTGATAATTCTGAATGCAAACGACAGAGGGAATCACCTTTTTCGCGATCTCCTGTGCCGTGAGCGCGCCGGCTTTCGTCGTGGTGGTCGGCGTCGTCAGAATGGAGGAGGAGACGGAAGCCTGACTCGAGGAAGCGCTGCTGGAAGCTGCACTGCCGTTCAGGGTGACATATCCGTTATTGACCAATGCGACAAAACCGCCGATGGAACCCGCCGAAATCATCAGGCAGGCCAAAACACCGCACAGGATTTTTGTGCCTGTCCTCTTTTTTGGCCCTTTGGGAGACTCTGGCTCTGGTGAGGAGCTGTTATAACTGCCCGGCTGAGAACCGTAAGAACGGTAAGTATTGCCGTCCCACTGCACCTGCTGCTGCGGATTGTTCCATTGGTAACTGCTTCCCGTTGTATAGTTGTCGCGCGGTGCGTTGTTCTGATTATCGTTATCGTCATAGGGATACATAACATCAGGTCCTTTCCTATGTGGCTTGTTTCGATAGTCTTAGTATGCCAAAGGATTATGAAAAACCTATGAAGCCCGCTTATCTTTTTTATGACGGAATCGAGAAAAAAATGTGACCGTAAACTGAAAATACTCTGAAAGAGTTCAAATACGGGCCACATTGGTGCGGTGGGCAGCCTCTGCCACGGCTTTTGCCACCTCCGGCGCCACACGCTTGTCGAGCGGAGAGGGAATAATATACTTCGGCGAAAGCTCCTCCTCGGGGATCATCCCGGCGATGGCGAACGCAGCCGCAAGCTTCATTTCGTCGTTGATGTCTTTTGCGCGAACATCGAGCGCGCCGCGGAAAATACCGGGGAACGCCAGCAGATTGTTGATCTGGTTCGGGTAATCGGAGCGGCCCGTACCAACTACAGCCGCCCCGGCAGCCAGAGCTTCATCGGGAAAAATTTCGGGCACCGGGTTCGCCATTGCAAATACGACCGGCTGCTGGGCCATGCTTTTGACCATCTCTGCGCTCACACAGTTCGGAGCGGAAACGCCCAGAAAGAAATCCGCGCCCTTCATGACGTCGGCCAGCGTGCCGCGAACATGCTCCCGGTTTGTGATTTTCGCCATTTCGGCCTGTGCCGGGTTGAGCCAGTCCTCGCCCTCACAAACAGCACCCTTGCGGTCGCACAAAATCAGATTCTTTACGCCGAGGGACAGCAGCAGCTTTGCGCACGCGATGCCTGCAGAGCCCGCGCCGTTGACAACACCATGCACCCCAGAAATTTCCTTTTTTACTACCTTCAGTGCGTTGATCAGCGCTGCGCCCACCACGATCGCCGTACCGTGCTGGTCGTCGTGGAATACCGGAATATCCAGCGACTCTTTCAGCCGGCGCTCGATTTCAAAGCAGCGGGGCGCGGCAATATCCTCCAGATTGATGCCGCCGAACGAACCGGCCAGAAGCTCTACCGTACGCACGATCTCGTCGGTATCCTTGGAGCGGATACACAGCGGGATTGCATCCACACCGCCGAACGCCTTGAACAGAACAGCTTTTCCTTCCATGACAGGCATTCCGGCCTCCGGGCCGATGTCGCCAAGGCCCAGCACTGCCGTACCGTCCGTTACAACGGCCACGATATTGCCGCGGCGCGTGTATTCGTAGGACTTGTCCACATCCTTGCTGATCTCTTTGCAAGGCTCCGCCACGCCGGGTGTATACGCATTGGAAAGATCGTCTCTGGTTTCAACAGGGCAGTTCACCTGAATCTGAATCTTTCCTTTCCATTCTTTATGCTTTTTTAATGCTTCTGCTGCATAATCCATTTGCTGTTCCTCCAATTTTTGCACATTTGGTTTCAGTATAACATATTTTCTGCAGCATTCAAGAATAGTTCCTGCAAATCCTTGCAAAACGGCGAAAAATATGTTTAGATAGGAATGTAAGCAATATTTCAGATACCATACAGAAAGGAGATTGCTTATCATGTACCAAGCATGTATCTTTGACTTGGATGGAACACTGGCGGATACACTCGATTCCATTGTTTATTTTGGCAACTCTGCACTGGCGGAGTGCGGTTACCCGGCAATTGATCGTGAAAAATACCGCTACCTGGTTGGAAAAGGCTCGGATCTTCTGATGCGCGGAATGCTTCAGGAGGTTTCTCCCAAAGGATACACTGAAGATGATGTGATTCTGCTGCGCAAAATTTACGAAAATCTTTACGAGCAGGACCCGATGTACTTTGTAGATCAGTACGACGGTATGGAAGAGGTGCTGCGTGATCTGAAAAATCGCGGGATCAAGCTGGGAGTGCTGTCGAATAAGCCCCACAATATTACTACCCGCCTGATTACGATGATGTATTCGTCGCGGCTTTTCAACGTGTGCTATGGCCAGCGTTTCAATGTAGAGCGCAAGCCGTCGCCGGATGGCGCGCTGGAAATCGCCAAAGAGCTTGGCGTAGAGCCGAAGAACTGTCTTTACATCGGCGACAGCGACATCGATATGCAAACCGGCATCGCCGCCGGAATGGATACCGTGGGCGTGCTTTGGGGTTTTCGCTGCCGCAACGAGCTGGAAAAAAGCCGGGCAAACTACATTGTGCACGAGCCGAAAGAAATCCTGTCAATCGTGCTGGGAGAAGCCGCGGCAGATTGATTCGGGAACATAAGAAAACAGAATTGCAGGGA
>NZ_AKFU01000017.1:0-76300 GCF_000277625.1 Clostridium sp. MSTE9 | reverse complement strand
CAACTTCGAGGTGTTGACAAAGTAGCAAAAGGAAGGGCAAAAATGGTATAATATAGGCAAAGAAAAAGCAGTAGGATGTGTTTAGGGATGCTGACAGAGCGAGCCGGGGTACAAATAAAAATGCACTGTATCACCCTTGAGGATCTGGTGCCGCAGGAGCACTTTTTGCGAAAATTGGAAAAGGCTGTGGATTTCAGCTTCATCTACGACGAGGTTCGGGATTTGTACTGCCCAGATAACGGAAGGCCTGGGGTCGATCCGGTAGTGCTGGTAAAATATCTGCTGGTCGGGTATTTGTACGGAATCGAATCGGAACGGCGCATCGAGCAGGAGATTCAAGTAAATATGGCCTACCGGTGGTTTCTGGGGTTGGATCTGGATGACCGGGTGCCTGATCACTCTACGATCTCCCAAAATCGGCGCAGGCGATTTCATGGAAAAAATGTGTTCCGCCACTTGTTCGAGCATATTCTGCATCTATGCATGGAAAAGGGACTGGTGGATGGAAAGATCATTCTGACAGATTCCACGCATGTAAAAGCGAATGCTTCCTTTAAGGCGAATACAAAAGTGCTGGCGGAGCGCAAGACAACGGACTACATGGAACGGCTGGACCGGTATGAAGCAGAGGAACGTGTGAGGTTGGAGTCATCCGGCGCCGTCAAGCCGCAGCGTGCCGGACGTGAGAAAAAGGAAAGCACAAAAGTGGAAAAGACGGTCAGCACCACCGATCCGGATGCCGGGATGCTGCGGCGGTCGGGGAAACCGGAGGGGATGCACTATCTGGATCACCAAAGCGTAGACGCCGCTCATGGAATCGTGGTAGACGTGGCGGTGACGCCAGGAAACGCGAACGATTCGGAGCCATACCTGGGGCGCATCGAATACATGCGGGAACACATGGGATTGGAAATTCAGGAAGCCGGCGCGGACAGCGCCTACGGCACCAGCATGATTTACCGGGCGATGGAGGATATGGGCATCCGGCTGCACACGCCCGGGGAAACGGGCGGGGCGACCTACAAGGTGGAGCTCAAGCGCGAGGATTTTCGGTACGATGCGGAAAAGGACTGCTTCCTTTGTCCATGGGGAAAGGAACTGACACTGCGGAGCCTTGAGAGGGAGAGCTACAATATCTGCCGGATATACAGA
The DNA here is from genome assembly GCF_000277625.1 of Clostridium sp. MSTE9. NCBI lineage: Bacteria > Bacillati > Bacillota > Clostridia > Eubacteriales > Clostridiaceae > Clostridium > Clostridium sp. MSTE9. Next base: position 75,148 of record NZ_AKFU01000017.1, on the reverse strand, counting down.
GCCGACAGGAAGGACTGCCGGGCCTGCCCGATGCTGAGCAAATGTGTGAGCAACAGCCACCGAAGCCGAACCATCCGGAAGAACATCTTTGAGGAAGCCGTAAAAAGGCAGCGGAAAACGGACGACGCTTCTACCCACAAGCGTATTCTCGGCCTGCGGCAGATTTGGTGTGAGGGCAGCTTTGCGGCCCAGAAATGGATGCACAACTTAAGGTGCCTGTTCAGGCGAGGAATAGAGGCAGCGGAAGACCACTGCCTCCTTTCGGCAACCGCCTTGAACCTCAAACGAATGATTAAGTGCTTAGGATAACCTCCAAGGCGCTATTTTTTTGCCTGTCCCATTACTTTTTTGTGTTTTCATCCCAGATGACGGGGTTTGTCAACACCTCGAAGTAGGCCCGAAGTTGGCGCTAAACAGAAAGGATAGGTGACTATGGATATAAATGTTCACATGGAACGAGGTATTGCAACAATCTTACAAACGGCGGCCCGATTTTATTTGAAGGATAAAAATGGGCGGCGCTTCATAACAAAGTTTATTCCCACCATGCAAGCAAGCGCAAAGATAAGGAATGACTATGAGCAAGCAGGGGTTCATATCCCGCCCTTTCTCATTGCAAGTGTCGCTTCACAATGCAACCTGTATTGTACAGGATGTTACGCGAGGGCTGGCGGTATATGCGATACTACAATGGCCAAAATGGAAATGAACACCGAGGATTGGAACAGGATTTTTTGTGAAGCGGCCGATTTAGGTATCTCTTTTATTCTGCTTGCTGGCGGCGAACCATTGTTGCGCCGAGAGATTGTAGAAATGGCCTCAAATTTTACAAACATTGCATTTCCTGTTTTTACAAACGGAACTTTAATTGACGCAGAATACATCAATCTATTTGACCAACGGAGAAACATAATCCCTATTTTAAGCAGTGAGGGCAACTCCAAAGAAACGGATTTACGGCGCGGACTCGGTATTTCCACGAAGATTGAGAAAGTCATGGAAGAACTAGGGCAGAGGAATATTCTTTTTGGTACATCTATAACAGTCACAAAGAACAATTTAGATACCGTTATAAGCAGGGAGTATGTTTCCACCTTACAGCAAAAGGGCTGTGGCATTCTGTTTTATGTGGAGTATGTACCGGTAGAAAAAGGCACTGAAAATCTTGTTCTGTCCAAGAATGACGCTGTTATGTTAGATGAAAATATACATAAGTTGAAATGTGACCTTAAAAATATGAGCTTCATTTCTTTTCCCGGTGATGAAAAATATATGGGTGGATGTTTGGCCGCTGGCCGGGGATTTTTTCATATTAACCCGTTGGGCAATGCGGAGCCTTGCCCATTCTCCCCATATTCAGAATTGAATCTAAAGACTACTTCAATTATTGAAGTGTTGCAGTCGCCTTTCTTTGAAAAAATACGGCTAATAGGAAAACATAAGGCAGAAAATAAGCAAGGCGGCTGTACTTTGCTTCAACATAAATGGGAAGTAGAAAAGTTGATAGGAGTACGATAAATTATTGAAATTATGTACTTTGTCAACAGCTCGGAAATTGACCCGAAGTGGTGCAAGGCATCAAGAGCGTGTTCTCCCTCTTGCACTCCCCCACTCGCCCGGTGAGTGGGGGGTACGGCTTATGACAATGGGCTTTTGCGCCTTATGCTCAGTTCCGTCCGCTATTCCATATTTCCATTGACAACGCCTTTTGCCCTTTCTTCTCTCTGAAAGAAGCCGGGGTACGGGGCTGGCCCCGCAACAACTGATGGATAACACCAACATAGCGAAGCCGGTTTTGCCGCAGAATGAAGCAGACAGAAACGAGGGGCGGGAATTTGTTCCTGCTCCTCGTTTTCGGCGGCGAAAGGGTACGGCAAAAACCCGGCCTGTCAATGGGTTTAAAGGTGGAGATTTTCCTGCCGTTCTTTGCGGGAAAATACTACCCGGCCCTTGACTGGTCGGATAGGCGCAGCAATCTGTTTACCGGCACTCTGACGTTACGATTAGGCACTTTTCACTACGGAGCTGACGCCTGCTATAGTGAATGATTTGGTGAGCAAAGTCTTTGTGGAAACACCGGATAAATCGGATAGGAAACGCAGGCAGAATATTCACATCAGCTATGATTTAGTGGGATTCCGCCAGAACTGAATAACCCGATACAGGAAGAAATGGCGTAGCTTTTACACTACGCCACACTTCCAAGATAATACTGTTTTACGAAGGACAGCCCGAAAGGCGGCTTTTCGCTGGTTTCTATTATGATATATTAATCCGACATCAGTGCTGTCTTTGGGCTGCATTTTTCGCAGCCCTGCGTTGCTTTTTAGATGATTTTCCAAGCGATTTTTGTTGTCGCCCGCTGCTGTTCTTTACAAATATATCAGACTTACTGGAGCCTGTTGTTTTTCGCAGCATTTGTTTCATCCTTGATCTCATGCCGCATGTCGCCGAGAGCTTCTACCCGGCGTTCATTTTTGGCTTTCAGATCCTTCTTCATTTTCTCATCGGATGTTTTCTCTATCATTTCGTTGGCGCGGTGGATATTTTCGATGGTCATATCAATGTTATGCTGAATTTTCTCCACATTATCCGCGCGGTTGTCCGGATTCGGTTTCATATGGTTTTCCTCCTGAATGCAATTTGCTTTTTTCAAAAAAGTACGAACATTTTCCTCTTCACGGCGCCGATCGGCCCCTTTTCTTCCCAGTCTGTCACAAAGGCCCAGCAGGGCGATCTCCCGGATGTCTGTATTCCGCTTCATTCCCTCCACATCAGAAAAGGGCAAATTTTTCACCACAAACAGGATCTGCATGTGATACCGAACCAGCTGGGTCACCCGCTCAATGAATTCCGTGTCCGCTGTGAAAAAGCTGAGGAACTCTTTTGTGAGCTTCGCACCCACTTTGTCGTGGTCATAGGATGTGATTTTACTTTTTCTGCGCGCGGTAGTAGAGGGCTTGCCGATGTCGTGCAGCAGCGCGGCCCACATGAAAGCGCGGGGATCGCTGCTTTTCGCTTTGACCTTTGCAGCCTCGTCCACTACCAACAAAGTATGGTTCCATGCACTACCCTCCGGGTGGTGCTCGGGGGATTGCGGCGTGTTCTGCAGCTGCTCAAGCAGGTTGAACGGATACTCGCTGAGGGCGTGGAAATCGGTAAGTTCTGATAAGAAGCGGGACGGCTTTTCATCCAAAAGCAGATGCTGCTCTATTTCTTCAAAAAATGTGCTGCCTCTTGCCAAATCATCACCCCGAATTTAGTATTTGTTTTCGACCCGGAATAATGCGCTATCCACAGCGAATTCTATGGAAGAGGTGATATCATGGCGAAAGACAGTCAAATCGACCCCAAAGAAATCCGTGAGCAAAAAGCGAAAGGCGGCCAGACAATGGCTCAGAGCGCCAATGACGGAGAGGGACGCAACCACAAAAAGCAGTCCGCCAACAGACACAAGCCGGGCAATGACAAATAGCCACAGAAAAGCGGAGGCACCAACGTGACTCCGCTTTCTCTGTTCTTATTTTTCCAGCACCTCTTCAATGTCGCGAATTTCCTTTTCCAGGCCCGCGATTCCGTGCTGGCGCCGTCTATTTTTTTCTATCAGTTTTTCTTTCTGTGTGTCCGAGGGCGTTTCGGAGAGAATCTCTGAAGATACCTCCATATTATATTTGGTGATGTCGATCTTCTTCTGAAGCTTCTTGATCTTTTCGCGTCCCTCTTCCTCGTGCATTTCTTTGATGGTACCGGGATCGTTATCCATTCCCGCCGCCTCCTATCACATTAGGACTTTCGGCATCCAGCTCCTCCCGGGCCAGTTCCTCTTTCATTTCGCGGATCATCTGAGGAATTGCCTCGGCTCGTCGCTCGTTTTTCTCCTTCAAGTCCTGTGTATTTTTGTCGTCCGATTTTAATGCCATGATTTCTTCGGCAATTTCCATATTGTGCAGTGTGGATTCGATGGTGTTCTGAATCCGCCGGGCTTTTGTACTGCGGTTTGCAATCCGTTCCACTACCTGCTGACCGGAAATGCAGTCGTCATACTTTCCTGCAGAAATATCGCGAATCGCTTTTTCCAACGTTTTTTCATAATACGCTTCCGGTGAAACGCCGCTGTAAGACTGATTTGTAACATATTCGCGGTTTTCCAACTGCGCCAAGCGAGCGTATTCACTTTTTACTTGCTGAATTAATAAATCTCTGTCCAAAAGAGATACCCCCTACATCCTCTGTTTTCTGTTAGTATGCGGTCAAAACATGCGGTTTATCGCTGTTCGTATCAGGCATTTTTTGCAAGGAAAAAATCTCATGCAAAAAATAAAAATCCACCGCTTGCGCCGGTGGATTTTTATTTTGATACTGCTTCCAAACGCGATCAGTTGAAGGAAAACACCATTTATTTTCTTACTTTTTCCAGGAGAGTGTTTCGCAATCATTCATCTCCTGGAAAAGTCAAGCCTTGTATCTGATAAAAATACCGAGTATAATTATTTTTTGTGTCATAAAAACGGAAGGATGAACGTAATGGACGAAATCAAGCAAATTTATTTTAGCGATAGTTATTCTGATTTTCTTCGCTATTGCGATCTTCACAGCTATAAATGGATGCGCGACCTTGTGAACTGTCGGTTTGAAGAACTGCCGGAGTTAATCCATATTTCCCCCGCATTGCTCAGCCGTATCAAAGCCGTGTATGTTCTTTATATGAAGAAACACCCGGAGTGTCTTGCCGGCGTAAAGCAGGTAAAAGCCAAAACGGCTTCCTCTATGGAAGATTTAAGAGACCGACTGCTCGTTGTTTTTCAGCAAAATGCAAATCAGCTGATCCGCATTTCGGATATCACCAAAGCGATTGGCAAGGGTGCAAAGCGCAGTGATATCATCCATGTGTTGGAACACCAAAAATGGTGCCGGATTGTGGACAACAACACATTTTTTTACGCCCCAACAGATTGAACTGTATGAACAGGAGAGCGCTTTCGCGCTCTTTTTTTATTGCAGTCTTTTTATCGCTAAGAGGAGCAGAACAGGACAGCTGCTGCTCCAACCATCTGTTGATGATTGAAAACCGGCGATCGGTGCACGGTAGATACGCGTTCGAATCTGTGCTATAATAACCTCACGGCATAAGCGAAAGCAAAGCTTTCGATGCCTGAGAGAGCATTGAAACATCAGCCTAAAGAAAAAACGCTTAGCAGTACTCTCTTTTTACGTCTGCTAGTTTGATGTTATAATAACCTCACGGCATAAGCGAAAGCAGAGCTTTCGATGCCTGAGAGAGCATTGAAACATCAGTCTGAAGAAAAAAACAGCTTGGAGTATATCCTCTTTTTCATGTCTTCCAGTTTGATGTTATAATAACTTCACGGCATAAGCGAAAGCAGAGCTTTCGATACCTGAGAGAGCATTGAAACAGGATAAGCCTCGTGTAGCTTCAACCATTTTGCAATAACAATGGCTTTGAGATTCCATCCTGTTATAATATTGAAAAATAGGAAAGCATGATGAACCCGTTCCGGGATGCCCGCTGAGAAAGATCATTCCGGGTTATCATCTTGCTGTTATCAATATAAAAGTCAATGAAAAAGGAGCAATCCATGCTACTGTCCGCAGAGAAAATTTCAAAAAATTATGGGATGAAGCAGCTACTGCAGGATGTTTCGCTGTACCTGAACGAGGGGAACCGGGTCGGAATCATCGGGATCAACGGTACCGGGAAAAGCACCCTGCTGAAAATTCTGGCCGGTGTCGAGCCGCCGGATGAAGGCTCCATCGCCATGAACCCCAACATACAGTTGTCTTATCTCCCGCAGAATCCGCCCTTTCAGGATGACTACACCGTGTTGGAGCAGGTGTTTGCAGAGTTCCCCGCACAGTTCCGCGAGCTGAAGGAATATGAGGCAAAATCCATGCTGACGCGTCTTGGCATCACGGACTTTGATGCGAAAATGGGCACGTTATCCGGCGGGCAGAGAAAACGCGTGGCTCTGGCTACCGCGCTGATCCACCCCGCGGATATTCTGATTCTGGACGAGCCGACCAACCATCTGGACAGCGAAATGGTTGCATGGCTGGAGCAAAGACTCGTCCGCTTTAACGGCGGGCTCATCATGGTCACCCATGACAGGTATTTTCTGGAGAGAGTCGTCAACCACATTGTCGAGCTGTCTCACAGCAAGCTCTACACATTTGAGGCGAATTACTCAAAATACCTGGAGCTCAAAGCCCAGCGAGTTGAAATGGAAGCAGCCAGCGAACGCAAGCGGCAGGCGCTTTTGCGCAAGGAGTACCAATGGATCATGCGGGGCGCAAGGGCCCGCAGCACGAAAAGCCGCAGCCGGATCGACCGCTACGAAGCGCTCAGGGACCAAACCGTGCCGGAAACGGACGATACGGTTCAGCTGTCTCATTTATCGAGCCGTCTTGGAAAAAAGATCATTGAGTTGTCACACATCACCAAAGCTTTCGATGACCGCACGGTGATCCAGGATTTTTCTTACCTGATGGAACGGGATGACCGGATCGGCATCGTCGGCAAAAACGGCGCCGGAAAATCCACGCTATTGAATCTGATCGCGGGGCAGCTTCTGCCGGATGAAGGCACCGTGGAGGTCGGCCCCACCGTGAAAATCGGGTATTTTTCACAGGAATCCCGAGAGCTTGACCCGAAGCAGAGGGTATACGACTTTATCTGCGAGGTTGCGGGTGAGATCAAAACCTCGGAGGGCACTTTTACCGCATCGCAGATGCTGGAGCGTTTTTTGTTTTCGCCCGACCTGCAATACTCCCTGATCGGCAGACTGAGCGGCGGTGAGCGCAGACGCCTGTATCTTTTGAGCATTTTAATGGAGGCCCCGAACATTCTGCTGCTGGATGAGCCCACCAATGATCTGGATATTGAAACCCTGACTATTCTGGAGGATCATCTGGAATCTTTCTCCGGCCCTGTACTCGCGGTATCGCATGACCGTTATTTTCTGGACAAGGTTGCAGATATGATTTTCGAGGTCAACGACGGCGGCAGCATTCTGCGGTACCCGGGGAATTACACCGACTACGACGAAAAACGGAAAGAAATACAGCAGCCTGCCGCTAAAAAAGATTCTCCCTCCCCAAAAGAGATGCCCAAAAGGGCGCAAAAGCTGAAATTCTCTTTTAAAGAACAGCGGGAATTTGAAACCATAGAGGACGACATTGCGGCACTGGAAACCAGAATCGCCGAATGCGAAGCAGAAATCAGCCAGTCCGCCAGTGATTACGTGCGCCTGCAAACCCTGATGGATCAAAAAGCGGAGCTGGAATCTGATCTGGAAGCAAAGACGGAGCGCTGGCTTTATCTGACGGAGCTGGCGGAGAAGATCGCCGCACAAAAATAGCTGCGGAGGGCCACCGCGTGGAGAGTGAAAAAATCACGACATATTACACCTACATGCTGCGCTGTGCCGACGGCACCCTGTACAGCGGCTATACGACCGACCCATGCCGACGTACAGCCCTGCATAACAGCGGGAAGGGTGCAAAGTACACCCGCTCCCGCAGGCCGGTGGATCTGGTATTCGTGGAAAGCCATCTCACAAAAAGCGAAGCGCTGCAGCACGAGGCAGCCCTGAAAAAACTCAGCCGGGCTCAAAAGCTGCTGCTGATCGAGCAGACCGGCAGCCGGACAGAGGCAGCTGATGGAAACGGGTAAGAACGATACTTTAACACAAGGCGGCGAATACAAAAATGGAAATGCTGGATATTGTAGATGAAAACGGAACCCCTACCGGAGAAACTGTGGAACGGGAAGCGGCACATTTAAGCGGAATCCGCCACCGCACTTCTCATGTGTGGCTTTTGCGGAAACGAAACGGCAAAACACAGGTGCTTTTGCAGAAAAGAAGCCTGAATAAAGATTCGCACCCGGGGTGCTACGACACATCGAGCGCCGGGCATATCCCCTCCGGAGAGGATTTTTTAGAGTCTTCTTTGAGAGAATTGAAGGAAGAGCTCGGTATCACCGCCGCCGCGGAAGAACTCATTTGCTGCGGATGCTGCCGCTCCGAATACCGCGGAGTATTCCATGGGCAGAGCTTTTGGGACAATCAGGTCAGCAACGTATACATTCTCTGGAGGGACATAGAGGAATCGGAACTCACCTTGCAGGAATCCGAAGTGGATTCCGTTCTGTGGATGGATTGGGACAAGTGTCTTGACATGGTCAGACACAAAAAGGCGCCGCACTGCATCCGGATCGATGAGCTGGAACTGGTTTTTTCCTCTGTTCCGCTCCTGGACGAAAGCGGCCAGCCGCCCGTTGCCCCGCTTCGGGAGCACTAAAATCCCGCAGAGCTTTTGAAATACTGCCATATACAAAAGCAAGCCGGCCACACAAGGCCGGCTTGCTTTGTTTTATTTTCGGTACAGTAACCCTCGCCCTGCCCTTGCAGAACCTTCTCTTGTTTATCCGCGGATACCCCTCCCGATCATCTGTTCCATCGTTACATCACCGGGAGCGTCACCGATAAAAAGTACTTTGCCAGCTCTTCCGGCGACTGGCGCATGTCGTTTTTGATCCACCACTGCACCATCCCGACAAAGCTGCCCGCAATATGGTTCACCAGAAATTCCTCCGGGACGGTCTGATTTTTTCGCTTTACTCCAGCCAGAAGATGCTTCGTGATCAGCTCATTCAAATACTGCCTGAAAAATCGCAGAAACAGCTCGCCGCTTTCACAGGATAATATCCCGATCACATTCTTTTTGTTATCCCGCAAATGGTACAGGATGTGCGTGATGAGCGATGCGGGGTCTCCGTTCGCCAAAGAAAAGTCGTGGGTGTTCTCCATATCCAGATGCTCTGAGAATACGTGATCAAACAGCTCGGTACACATCTCCCTGAGCAAATCGTCCTTGGTTTCAAAATGAGAATAAAAGGTGCTGCGCCCTACATTCGCCCGGTCGATGATCTCCTGTATCGTGATTTTGGTATAGCTTTTTGAGGATAGCAGCGTGCTGAACGCCTCAAAAATGGCTTCCCTTGTTTTTTGCTGCCGTCTGTCCATCGCTTCCTCCAGATGAATAAATTCCGTCATTTGTTCAGTAACGTACAACGACCATCATTTGTTTGTTGCTGCTTACCATATGTTGCTCTTATACTAATATCAAACAAATTGTTCGGTATTGTATTCATTGTACTGTTTTCTTATCTAGAAAGCAATACCATTTACCTGCGGAGGGAAGCATCATGTGGAAAACCATTCGGAACACCTTGATAGAGGAAGAAAAGCGGAATCTGACCTTTGTGATCATTTCCGGGATCGCGCTCCTTTTGAGCCTGACAAACGCATTGGGAGGCGTACTGCCGTTCGACATCGCTTGGGTTGCCATTGTCCTTTGCGGCATCCCCATTGTGATCGGCTCCGCTGCGGCGGTCATCCAAGAGCACGACATCAAAGCGGATGTGTTGGTTTCGATTGCGCTGGTCGCTTCCCTGTGCATCGGTGAATACTTTGCCGCGGGAGAGGTCGCGTTCATTATGGCGATCGGAACACTGCTGGAGGACGCAACCGCCCGCAAGGCGCGCAAGGGGATCGAAAAGCTGATTCACCTGACCCCCAAAACGGCACGAATCCGGCAAAATGGAGAGATGACGCTCATCCCGGCTGAGCGGGTGAAGGCTGGAGACACACTAGTCGTTTTTGCCGGGGAGACCATCGCCTGCGACGGGGTTATCACCGCCGGGGAAACGACCGTCGACCAGTCCGTTATGACCGGGGAATCCATTCCGGCCGACAAGACGGCTGGCGACGAGGTCATCAGCGGGACGATCAACCAGTTCGGCACCTTTGAAATGCGGGCTACCAAAAACGGCAGCGACAGCTCTCTTCAGCGGATGATCCGGCTGGCCGAGGAGGCCGACGCAAACAAAGCGCCCATCGTCAGGCTGGCCGACCGCTGGGCCACCTGGCTGGTGGTTGCCGCTCTCGGCATCGCGGGGGCAACGTGGCTGTTTACCGGCGAACTGATCCGCGCGGTTACGGTTCTGGTCGTGTTCTGCCCCTGCGCGTTCATTCTCGCAACGCCCACCGCCGTGATGGCGGGCATCGGGAACGCCGCCAGATTCGGCATTCTGGTCCGCTCCGGGGAAGCGCTGCAGCGGTTTTCTGAGATCGATTCCGTCGCCTTCGATAAAACCGGTACACTGACCCATGGCAGGCCGGCGGTAACGGGCATCAAAAGCTTTGACCCGGCTCTTTCTGCCGACGAGCTGCTCCGGCTGACCGCTTTGGCAGAGCAGCATTCTGAGCATCCGCTCGGAAAAGCGATTCTTGCCGAATACCTTCGCCGCGGCGGCAAAGCACACGAGGTACAGGATTTTGCGCTCACAGGCGGCATGGGCGTTCACGCGCTTGTGGAGGGCCGCAGAATCCTGGCCGGGAAAGCGGACTTTTTAAAGAGGGAGGGCACTCCCCTCCCCCCGGCGTCACACAAAGACGCAAACGACTTTTTGGAGCAGGGGGCGACCGTTGTATATGTGAGCATTGACGGCGCTTTCGCCGGATTCCTCGCGCTTGCGGACAGTCTGCGGCCCATCGCAAAGGACTTGATCGGGGAACTGAAAGCGGCCGGCATCCATTCGATCCTTTTAACCGGAGACAACGAAACCACGGCACGGCATATCGCTGCCCAGGCGGGGCTTGAGGAAATAAAACCCAACCTGCTGCCAGAAGAAAAGAGCAAGGCCATCCAGGCGTATCGGTCCGCGGGAAAAACGATCTGCATGATCGGCGACGGGGTCAACGACACACTCGCCCTGAAAACCGCCTTTGCGGGAATCGCGATGGGCGGCATCGGCAGCGACATCGCGGTGGAAGCGGCCGACGCGGTGCTCGTCGGCGACAACATCGAGCGGATTCCGTATCTTTTCCGGATGGCCAAAAAATCCATGAAGCGGATCAACTTTAATATTGCCGTGGCCATGACGTGGAATGTGATTGCCGTGTTCCTCTCGGCGGCCGGTGTGCTCAATCCCGTAACGGCCGCGCTGGTGCACAATGTCGGTTCCGTATTTGTCGTGATCAGCTCTGCTCTTTTGATCACAAACAGGGATAGATAAGTGAACAACTTATCCTGTAGTAATAAAAAGAAGGCGTGGAGCATTTTATCGGCTTCGGCTCTCTTTTTATGACCGTGAAAATTCCACGTTGAAACAAGGACAAATCCATGCTTAGGAATAAATTTTTTACTTTTTACCGGGCCGCAGGAAGAGATTGACAAAGAATGGTGACTTTTGTACTGTATGACTATCTGAAACAATGCTCTTTTGGGATGGAGGGAAGAGAAATAATGAAAGATTCAACGAACCGGGGCTTTTGGCAGCGCACGGCAAAGCTGTATGCGCCCTTTATGAAAGGCTCAGCTTCGCTTTATGATGCTATTTATACCCATTACCTGCCCTACCTGACCCCGGAGATGGAGGTACTGGAACTGGCCTGCGGCAGCGGTCAGTTTTCTTTTCGTCTGGCGGAAAGAGTGCGGCAGTGGACGGCAACGGATTTCTCTGAAAAAATGGTCTTGGAGGCGCAGAAGAGAAGCGGTCCCCAAAGCCTGACCTTTCAGGTGCAGGACGCGACAAACCTGCCGTACCCCGTAGAATCCTTTGACGCAGCATTGATCGCAAACGCCCTGCACATCATGCCGTCACCGGACAAGGCACTCGAAGAGATTCACCGTGTATTAAGGCCCGGCGGAATGCTGCTTGCCCCCACCTTCCTCTGGAAAACGGGCATTCGGCAAAAGCTTGGCACGCGGCTGATGGAGCTGGCCGGCTTTCGCGTATACCATAAATGGAACGCACAGGAATTCCAGAGCTATGTGGAAGCCCGCGGGTTTACAGCGCTCGAACAGAGAATGCTGGGCGGCGGCGTCCGGCCCCTGTGCTGCCTGATTGCCCGAAAGAAATAATGGCCGAAGAGCAGTCTTGGCAATCGCCTAACTTGAATCCGGTTCCTCTAAAATTCATTGAAAACATAAAACTTTACGCATTTTGTTGAAATTGGGTATATCTGGTAATATAATGATAGTACACTCCCCAAAACATAAGCCGCTGTAACAGATGAAGAAGACGTTATTTGCTTGTATAGGAGATTTGCTCCAGATGTGAGGAGGAGAATATGGAAGCGATGCGAAACCAGACAGAACCCCTCAAAACCTCTCAATACATTCAGACCATGGAAAGGCTACTGCACGTCGTTCAGGAATTGTCCGCAGCACGCGACCTGGAGACGGTTATGGACATCGTGCGCCATTCGGTTCGCGATTTAACCGGTTCCGACGGCGCAACCTTTGTGCTGCGAGACCACGATTTTTGCTACTATGCGGAGGAGGACTCCATCTCTCCGTTATGGAAAGGCAACCGTTTCCCCATGCAGATATGCATCAGCGGATGGGTCATGCTGAATCGAAGCCCCGCAATTATCGAGGACATCTACAGCGATCCCCGCATCCCGATCGACGCATATCAAAAGACTTACGTAAAAAGCCTTGCTATGGTACCGATTAAAACGAATGATCCGATCGGGGCCATCGGCTGTTACTGGGCCAAAAAGCACAATGCAACGCCGGAGCAGATCAAGGTACTGCAGGTGCTGGCAGACACTGCCGCGATTGCCATGGACAACATCCATTATCAAGGCATCATCGCCGCAAAGGCCAAACAGCTGGAGGATGCAATTGACGGCACACTGCTGGCGATTGCCAATATGGTCGAGCAGAAGGATTTATACACCGCGGGCCACCAGAAGCGGGTTGCCCTGATCGGGCTGGCGGTTGCGGAAGAGCTGGGCTGGAGCCGAGAACGCTGTGAAAAGGTGTTCCGCGCGGGAGTCGTTCACGATATCGGGAAAATCGGAATCCCCAGCGAGCTGCTGGCCAAGCCCGCCAAGCTGACTGAAATTGAGTACGCCCTGATCAAAACGCATTCCGAGGCCGGGTACACCATCCTTAAGAATGTGCCTCTGCTCTCTGAGATCGCGCAGATCATCCTGCAGCATCACGAGCGCTACAACGGCAGCGGGTATCCCCACGGGCTGAAACAGGACGAGATTCTTCCCGAAGCGCAGATTCTGGCTGTGGCGGACGTATTTGAATCCATGATTTCGCACAGGCCCTACCGGCCCGCGCTGGGCATTGACGCAGCCATTGATGAATTGGTTCAAAACAAGGGGATTCTCTACCACCCGGATATTGTGGACGCCATTGTGCATCTTGTGAAGGACAAGGGGTATCAGATACCGGAATAAGCAGCTTGGCCGCAAGGTTCACGTCTGTAAAAAAGCACAGAATAAGGTTCTCTCTCACAGCAGCTAGCTCTCTTTGCCTTGCCTGCTCCATCCCGGAATCAGATAGAAAAAGCCCCGCCGACCAGCATCATCTTAGCTGGTCAGCGGGGACTTTTCATGTGCTTTCACAAAGGTATTCGGACTTCCCGAATAGAGGGCGATCCCTTTTTTTATCGGGTAAGCGTGTCCCAAAATCAATTGATCCAGATCGTGGTTTTGCGGGGGATGGTCCGATAAAACCACTGGGCTTCCGCAACTGCAATCCGCACGCACCCGTGCGAAGCGCGCTTGCCAACGGTATAATCAGAAACCTTGTTATGTAAATACGGCAAGGAATGGATCATATAATCCCCGCTGTAAGACACATAGTATTTTGCGCCCTCCCGATTATAGGAGCCAAAGGATTCCCCATAGCTCATCGGGGTAAACGTGCCGCGCAGCGTTGGGGTTACGTTCTTGCCGGTGGCGCAGGAAATCGATTTGACGAGCTTCCAGTTTTTCTGGCTGACGGTGAACACATTGAGCATCTGGCGGTCGATATCTACCCACACAAAGTAGCCTGAACCGCTCGAAAAGCCCATCTGGTTCACATAATACACAAGCTCCTCATCGGTAAGCCTGTCCGTATTCGTTTCCGGGTCCGGCGGAATGGAGAGCGATGTCCCTTTGACCCACGCCGTCCGTTTCCCGATTTTCACCAGATACTTTTGCCCGCCGTTGATATCCCGAAGGATTTCGACCTGGGCTCCGGCCCAAACCTCGTTATCTTTTGTTTTCATCGTTCCATATAGGATTGACGGCTTTACCAGCGCAATGACGTCGCGTGTTGGAACGAACGCACCTTTTGCTGTGGACGCATAGGAAAAGGGAGCGGTCAGAATGGCCAGCAGAAGAATCACCGTACACAAGAGTGCTTTTGTTCCCTTTCTTTGCTTCATAAAATCCCCTTTCCTTGTCGCCTGCAGAAGCATGGGGTTTTCCGGGCGCCGATCCCGCCCTTTCTTATTATTTTCATTCTACCGGAAAAGAAAGGCAAAGTAAAGAAGGGAAAATAGCAAAAAGAGCCGATCTTTTCGATCGGCTCTTTTTTATGTCACCAGCACTCCAATGCTGGCGCAGTATTTATCTGTTGGGTCTACCGCGTAAATGGTCGCTGTCCCCGGTGCGACCGCGATGATTTCGCCCGTATTGCTGGTCACCTGCGCGACCGCTTCGTTAGAGGAAACCCAAAGCAGCGTATTGGCTGCAACGGAAATGCCATTTTTCTGAATTCCAGAGACAGTACTCGTCATCCCTTTCTGAATCGAAATCGGAACCGTGCTGGCAAAGGTCAGGCCGATTTTCGACGCGTCGATGCTTGTGGAGCCCTGTGACTGGCCCGAGACCGTGATCGGAACCGACACGCTGATCCAGCCGGACTCCACGCTGGTCTGGTACCAATAGCTGACTGCCGTCTCCCCTTCCGAAATAGCCGAAATCACCACACGATTCTGGCTGTCGATGGAAGCCACCGCGATGCTCTGATCGCCGGTCTCCAGATTCAGAATACCGGAATACACATCACTGACGTAGCTTGTGTTCTCCGGCAGCGTGACTCTGGCCAGTGTCTTTACTGCCGACGCCTGTTCTGAGCTGGCCAGCGCGGGCGACGAAATGCCGGCCGTGAGCAGTATAGCGCCTGCCAGGCACAGAAGGTTTTTCCAATGGAATTTCTTGATTTTCATCTAATTCTCCTTTCTGAACAGGTGCTTTGACGGGGAGTTCTTTTTCCCCCGCCTGCTCTTCCTGTCCGTCCTCATACAATTCTCCGTCAATGATATGAACGATCCGTTTGGCATGCTGTGCAACGCTCAAATCGTGCGTGATCATCACGATGGTATTCCCCATGGAATTCAGTTCACCGAACAATTTGAGCACCTCCTGGCCGGTCGCGCGATCCAGCGCGCCGGTGGGCTCGTCGGCCAAAAGAAGCTCCGGGGTTCCCACCAGCGCGCGGGCAATCGCGGCACGCTGCTGCTGGCCGCCCGAAAGCTCGTTTGGCTTATGCCCCACCCGGTCGCTCATCCCCAGCATGTTCAGCTTCTCCATCGAAAGCTCTTCCGCGTGTTTTCGGGGAATACCGCGAATCAGCAGGGGCATCATGGTGTTGAGCAGAACCGAGTACTTTTGAATCAGGTGGTATTTCTGAAAAATAAATCCGATTTTCTCGTTGCGCAATCTGGTAAGCTGAGCGTCGTTGAGCTGGCCGACCGCGCACCCTGTCAGGCAATATTCCCCCTCCTGAAAGCGGTCCATGCAGCCGATCACATTCATCAATGTGCTTTTTCCGGAACCGGACGGGCCAAGAATCGCCAGGTAATCCCCGTTCATGACCTCCAGAGAGATATTCTTGAGCACCCTCAGCTCACTCTCCCCCTGATGATAGCTCTTGCTCAGGTTTTCAATTTTTATGATTGGCTCCAAACCGTCACCCCCGGCTGTATGTTATTTGGAGAGCACCCGAACCGCGGTAATGGTCTGCGTGCCATCGCTCCCGGTTTTTTCTGTGATCTGCAGAATCATTCCGACCGTGATGCTGGAATAATCTTTGCCGGAACTGGCTCTGCTCGCGGACTGCGCGGCGCTCCCCTGCTTTGTACCGGAGGAGGACTGCCTGCTCTGCGACGCGCCGCTTTGTGTGGGCATCCCGCCGCCGTTCCCCGCGTTGCCGCCATTTCCGCCGGGCATCCCGCCGCCCTCCGGCATTCCTGCTCCCATGCCGGAACCGGAAAGTGTAAGCCCGACTGGAACCAGAACTGTTTTGGTTTCACCCGTAAGAGTGATCGAAACCTCTCGGCTGGCTCTCTTTTCTCCCGAAGCGGACTGTGATGAGCCGGAAGCCGCTCCCGATTCAGCGGGCGGCATCATCCTGGAGGCTGAACCGGATTCGTTGGGGCTGCGGCGTTCTGGCCGGCTGCCGGACGGAGCAGAGCCGGTTCCGGAAGCGTTCTCGTCCCGTTTCATACGCTCTCCGCTCGGCATGGCCCCCTGGCCCGCGCCCTCTACTGTGCCAAGCTCCAGCGTAACCTGATTGCCCGTGATCGCCGTCACCTTACCGGCATAAACGGTTTCCCCGTCGGAAGAAGAAGAGGTTTGTGCCCCGCCGGACGAATCCTTCGCCTCTGAATTGCTGGTGGTCCCCGCGCACCCGGCCAGAGCGGCCGCAAATACCGTAAGCGCAAGAGCGCCAGCCAAAACCGCTTTTGATTGTTTTACCATGATGATCTCCTCCTTTTATTCCTGAGAAAGCGCTTCAATCGGCATTAAGGATGCAGCCTTCCATGCCGGATAAAAGCCGAAAACCGTACCTGTAACGACCGCAAACAGCATGGAGTACACTCCGCTGACGGCAAGCGGCTCGATGGTCATGCCGGTCAGGCGCAGCAAAGGAACCATTAAAAAGCCCAGCACAACGCCGACCACACCGCCGAACACGCTGATGAAATTCGCTTCGGAAAGGAACTGGAGCAAAATTTCACGCTTGGAGCATCCCAGGGCTTTCAGAATCCCGATTTCCTGCGTGCGCTCCTTTACGGAAACAAACAGCACGTTCATAATGCCGATGCCGCCGACTAAAAACACAATGCACGCGACCGCAACCAGCAGCATCGACAGCGTGTTCGCGGAAGCCGTGGCGGCCTCCATACTGCTGCCGGCATCGGTTATTTTAAAGTTCGCGTTCTCGTGATCTTCCTGCAGCACGGTGTTGATATTCGCCATCACATCCGAAACGTCGTTCACATCTTCCGCAATCGCTGTAATTTCGAGGCTCGCGTCATTGCCGAATACATACTTTACCGCGGTGGAATAGGGAATGAAAATGGAATCATCCGGACTTGTGCCGGATGAAACCGTGCCCATCGAACTGAGCACACCGACGATTTCATACGTCTTTCCCTCCAGCGCAATGCTCTCGCCATAGGCGGCATAAGCGCTGCCGTAAATTTCCTGCGCTTTGGCATAGCCGATCACGGCAATCTTTGATTTATCCGTTTCATCATCGTCCGAAATAAAACTGCCCTGCAGCAGCTCCAGATTGGTGATTTCCTGATAATTGGAGAGAACGCCGACAACGGTCTCGTCTGTTTCTTCGGTGAGGTTCCCGCCCTCGGCGGATGCCGTGCCGCTCGCATAAATGGTGAGCATCGAAATCCCCGGAACCAGATCCGAAATATTCTGCAAGTCTTCCTCAGACAGCTTTACGCTCTGCCTGCCTCCGCCCATGCTGCCGCCGGAGAAACCACCGGCTCCTCCGCCGATACGGACACTGCCACCGCCACCGCCGCCTCTGACAGTAAAGCCACCACCGGGCATGGTGCCGCCGCCGGGCATTGCACCGCCTCCACCGCCAGGCATCCCGCCGCCGGGAAAGCCGCCCATCATCTGATCCTGCATATCGGCCTGCGTGCTGACAGCAACGTTAATGGAGCCCGCGTTCAGGTTCTTGAACTGATTCTGAACATCCACTTCGCCGCCGTGGCCAATGGCAATCACCAGCACAATGGTAGCGGAGCCAACGATAATCCCCAGTGAGGTCAGCATTACCTTAAACTTGCTTTCCATGATATTGATCCACACCAGACGAAGGATTTCTGAAAAACGCATTCCGCCCTTTCCTGCTTCCCGGCTCATTTCGCCGTCACCGCGCTTTCTGTCAGGACGGTCTCACCTTCCTCCAGGCCGCTTAAAACGGCGACGCTCGTTCCGTTGCTGAATCCGGTGACGATGGTGCGCTTTTCGGGGTTCCCGTCGCTGCCCTTCACCAGAACACTGGAAACGCCGTTTTCAAACTTGACCGCCCGATTCGGAACGTACAGAACATCCTTCGCGCTCCCCTGAATCAATGTGGCTTCGCCGCTCATCCCCGTATAAATTTTCCCGGAGACGGTATTGGTACCCGTCATTCGTACGGTGACGGTATACGTAACGGAGGAAGAGCCGCTGCGGGCCGGTTCCGCCGTGATGCTCTCGACCAGAGCGTCGAAAGACTGATCCTCATAAGCGGAAAGCTGAATGGAAGCCGCCTGCCCCACCTCCACGCTGGTGATGTCGTCCTCAGACACCGAAACGGAGAGAGAGACCGAACCCGAGCGCGAAATGGTCATCATGGCCTGATTCGCTGTTACGCTGTCGCCGTCTTTGTAGGTCACCGTTGCGACAATACCGTCGCAGGGGCTTGTGATAATGCCGACATTGTTCATCGCGCTGTTGATGTTGTCTATCTTGTTTTGCAGGGTGTCGCAGCTTTCCTGCTGTGTGGTCACCGCCTGCTCCAGTTGACTGACTGTCAGGTCGTACGCTGTGCCCGCATTGGAGGCTGTATTCAGATCGCTTTTTTCTTTGGTCAGCGCGTCAAGGGAAGAAATCTGCGCCGTTTTCTGCGCTTTTTTCAGATTGTATTCCGCGGTTTTCACGTCGGCCTGCAGCTGTGTCACTTGATCCGCAAGCTCTTTTGCCGAAACGCTCTCATCATCATCATCACTGCTGACATGATATTTATCATTAAAGGTATCCTTATATTTGTTATAGGCCGTGGTGTAGTTGGAATACTCTGCCGTATACTGCGCCACCTTGTTTTCTAAAATCGTCTGCTGGCTGATGATACTGCCGGCCGCTTTGCTGTAATAGGTCTCGGCAATCTCTTCCGCTTCGTCGTACGCATCCTTCAGGTCATCTTCGTCGTCACTTTCGGTATACTTGGCCTGCAGCCACGCTGTTTTCGCAGACTCTGCGGCGGATTTCAGCGAGTCATACCGGTCAATGACCGATTTGTAATCCTTTTCGTATTGTGTCAGCTGCGTTTGATAGCTGGTCTTGGCAGTTTCGGCATCATCCATCCACTTTTCCAGCTGATTCAGCTTTGCGTAATCTGCGGAGAAGGTCTTCTGCAGCGACTGATATTCCGCCAGGGATTCCTGCTTTTCTTTCAGCGACGATTCCGCAGAGGTAATATCATTTTGCAGCTGTTCTTCCGTCAGCTGCCGGGTAACCGGCGCCGTTTGAGACAGGTATTTGCTGGATTCATATGTAATTTTCGCTTCCTCCAGCTTCGACTTCTGATCGCCCAGGGCCTCCTGCAAAGAGAGTTTTGCCTCCTCCAGCTTCTGGCGGGTTTCCAGGCTCCCTTCCGAAACGCTGTTCAGATCGAGCTGAATCAGCGCGTCTCCTTTTTTCACGGTGGTGCCCGATTTGACCAGCACCTTCGCGATCTCGCTGTCTACCGGAAAGGTGATCGATTCGGAATCGAGCGAAACGGTTCCGGATTCTGAAACGCCTACGGTAACATCCCCTGTTGTTACGGTGGATTCCCGGTAAGAAACCGTCTTTTCCGCAGACTGAGCGCTCCGCCAGACGGTAAACCAAACAGCGCCGCCGGTGATAACCACCACGCTCAGGCACACGATGACTGCCAATTTTTTGTGCGCCGCGGCAAACTGACCGAGGAACTTCAGCTTTTCTACCATGGTAATCCTCCCAAACAATTAAAAAATGCCCTGAAAAAGGAATGGAATCTTTTCCAGAAATACAAGCAAATTTATCCTAACGAAAGATTATGAGAAAAGAATAACCCCAGAATTAGAATCACATGAAAAAGCCTCTCCCGCATGGGAGAGGCTTTGGTTGATCGAAAAAATACAAGCTGCCGAAAACTGCGCAGGGCAAGGCGGCAAAGGAAGGAACAGCCCTAAAATTTGCGGGTGCCGCTCCCCTGCGGGCACACAGCAGTGCCGGAAGCAAAATTCAGAAACGATGTTGCGGTTGCGCCGCTTTTCCGATGGCCTGAAAACGCCGGATACGGAACGTTCAGGCGGGCAGGCAGAGCTGCCGGCTGATCAGGATATGAAATTCTGTCCCATGGTCGGGAATACTGCTGACCCGGATCTCTCCGCCGTGGCGCTCTACGATCCACTTGACGATAGAAAGCCCCAGGCCGGTTCCCCCTGCCTGACGGGAACGGGCTTCATCAGCTTTGTAAAAGCGGTCAAAAATATAAGGGAGATCCTTCTCTTCGATGCCGATCCCCGTGTCTGCGACAGAAAGGCATACCTGTGTTCCCTCGGCCCGGCAGGACAGCGTGATCGTGCCGCCCGGCGGCGTATATTTCATGCTGTTTTCCACAATCGCCCGCACTGCCTGTAAAATCAGCGCACGGTCGGCCGTCAGCGTCACCCCGGGCTCGATCTGCTCGCACAGCGTGTGGCTGTCGTCAATCAGGCGGGTCTCCTTTGTAATCTGACTCATCAGCTCACTGACATTGAACAGCTCGGGATTGATCGCCTGCGTCTGCTGATCCACCCGGGCCAAAAACAGCAGGCGCTCCACGAGCTGCTGCATGTTGTCGGTTTCTTCGATAATCTTTGTCACGGATTCCTCCAGCACGACGGGGTCTTCACTGCCCCAGCGGCGCAGCAGATTCGCATAGCCCGAAATGACGGAAAGCGGCGTGCGCAGCTCGTGCGAAGCATCCGAAACAAAGCGGTTCTGCTTGCGGTAAGCCTCTTCCAGACGATCCAGCATTTCGTTGAAGGTTCTGGCCAGCTCATCAAGCTCATCGTTCGAGTTTCCCTCGTCGATGCGCACGCTCAGATCACTCGCGGTAATGGAGCGCGCGGTCTGCGTCATGACATAAACGGGATGCAGCAGCTTTTTCGTGCTGAGCGAACCGAGCAGAATCGCCGCGATGAGCAAACCGGCCAGCGCAAACGCATACGCGATGCCGATTCCGCCCTCAAACGGCGCATTTGCGTATTCGGTGCTCACCACCTTGATCATCAGGTGCAAATCCGGCCTGTCGATCCGGCGCACAGTCTGCATTTTTTCAGAAACATCCGTAATTTCTTCGCCAAAGCGCACCATCTCGTGCGTGCGCACGTCCGATATTTCGATCATGGTTTTGCTGAACTGTGCGAACTCTTCAAAATCAAACAACTGCCCTGCGGGGCTTTGCAGCCTGCTGACCACAAAGGACATCGTCCTCTCCAACTCTTCCGAATGGGCGGAATACGAAACAAAAGCGGCGCTCATCACAGAGGCCGCAATCACCAAAACGATTCCGAACATGACAACATAGACCATCGCCGTTTTGAAAACGATGGACGCCTTACACCTTTTCAGAAAAGACAGAAACGAGCTGAGCGATTTTTTTACGCCTTTCAACACAACTTTTTGATGATTCAAAGGCGAATCGTCTTTCTTCATAATCGAATAATATACCCAACCCCACGAATGGTATGGATGAACTCCTTATGAAAGCGATAATCAATTTTGGTGCGAAGATAGCGGATATAAACATCCACCAGATTTGTTTGGCCGCGAAAGTCGTATCCCCACACCTGCTCCATCAGCAAATCGCGCGAGCACACCATGTTGCGGTGCTCGACCAGATAAGCCAGCAGATCGAATTCCCGCCGGGTAAGGGAAACCGGCTCGCCGCAGCAAAATACCTCGCGGCTGTTTTTATTGATGGTGAGACTTTCGGTTTCAACCAGCGCATCGCCCTTCTGTAAGGCTGCCGGGCGGAGCACCGCCCGCATACGGGC
Organism: Clostridium sp. MSTE9; assembly: GCF_000277625.1. Taxonomy (NCBI): domain Bacteria; kingdom Bacillati; phylum Bacillota; class Clostridia; order Eubacteriales; family Clostridiaceae; genus Clostridium; species Clostridium sp. MSTE9. The sequence continues at coordinate 53,247 of NZ_AKFU01000017.1, read as the reverse complement.
CAGCAGCTCTTCAATGGCGAAGGGCTTTGTCACATAATCCGCGGCCCCTTCGTCCAGGCCGTGTACCTTGTCCATCACCGAGTCGCGCGCAGTCAGCAGGATCACCGGCGTCTGGCATTCCGTGCGCAGCTGCCGCAGAACCTCCAGCCCGTTGATTGCCGGAAGCATGACGTCCAGCAAAATCAAATCGAACGACTCGTCCTGCGCCCTGCGCAGACCGAACAGCCCATCGTATTCCTTTTCTACCAAATATCCCTCATGCTGAAGCTCCAGCTCCAACACCCGAACAATATTGGGGTCATCCTCAATGATCAAAACCTTTTGCTTTGACATGCTTCTCCCGCCCTATCTCAAAATAATTCCAATTTTATCCTACCGTGAATTTATGAGAAAAATATAGCAGAATCATGAAGATACCATGAGAAAGACATGATTACTTTTGATCGCGCTTCGGGTTACGTGGGGCCCAGCCCTTCTCCACTCTTTTTTCCTGCTCAAAAAGCTCCTTTACGCTCCAAAAGCAGCAGAAGCCCGCCACGCCCAGAATGGAAGATACAAACTGATTTCCCACAAAATACGCCCCCGCCAGACAAAGGGCCCCCGCCAAAAGGAACGCCGGAAAAATGCGTTTGGTAAAATGATACTCCGCCTTTCTGACAATCGGGTGGAAAAGCCCAATCAGAAGAAACGAACAAAAGCCGACTAAAATCCCCTGCATGATATAATAATCCTTTCCATCTGGAATTCAATTCCAGTTTATTATATCATATATAATTCAGATAGCTTAAGAAGATTCCTTGCGCTTTGAGGTTATTATATCATAAATTTGAAGCTAACTTCATCAAGCACCGCTCAAATAACCGGAATCACAAAGAGGATGATTCAATGTTCTCTCAGCCGCCAAAAGCTTTGCTTTCGCCTATTCCGTGAAGTTATTATATCATAGATTTGAAAAAGCGCCTACAAAAAGGCCGGAGCCAGAAAGCAGATGATTCCATGCTCTTTCAGGCACAAAAGCTTTGCTTTCGCCTGTGGCGTAAGATTATTATATGCGCACCGGATGCCCCAGCTTTGGGCAGAACAGGCCGGCGACGGTGGAAGAGCTGATTTACAAAAAAGCAAGGAAGAATTTTACAGCCCGGCCGGAACGGTGTATAATGGTCCCCGGGTGAGGTGATAACATGGATTTACCAGGTCTGTTATATTATCAAAACGGCGGAGTATACAAAGGGAGCGCAGGCAAGATGCGGTACAAAATCGAACCCGCAAACGATATGCTGGTTACCTACGTATGGTATAGCCCGTACTGTTTTGAAAAGTCTGAGATCGGGGAGCAGTCTGAATTTGAACTGAGCGAAGACGGACGAACTGCGATGATCGAATGGCTGACAGAAAAAATAAAGACTACAGGGCAATAAAAAAACACCCTCGTCGGTTCTGCCGATCAGGGTGTTCTTTTACGGTAGGCGATAAAATTTACTTTTAATGATCGTTCTCTATCAACTGGATGGAGACTCCATTCGGGTCTTTCACAAAAAAGAAGGTGCAGCCCGGCACTTTGATTGGCCCGCCGAAAACAGAAATGTTTTTGGATTTGACTAGGGCCAGTGTATCCGCAAGCGATTCCACCTCAAACCCAAGTGAAATTCCGTTGAGGTCATCACTTGTCGGTCTCCCGTTTTTCAGAAGTTCCACCTCAAAGCCGCGATCGTCCTTTAAAAAAGCAATCTCCGTATCCGGTGAAGGGGAAAAGCGCCGAGCCACAGAAAGGCCGATTACTTCCTCATAAAACGCCACGGATTCCTCCAGTTGATCCGTCGTAATGGTGCACCAGCAGCAGTTCATCGATTCATTCTTCCTTTCATTTTGTAATTTCCAGCATATAATTAACTTTCAGTATAATTGTATTCTTTCAATTTGTAAAGTGCCAAGTAAAGATACCCTTCCACATAAAAACACGCCTCGCGTTATAGATGGAAAGGGCATTTTTGCGCTCACCTATGTATCTCATAACCTCAAAATAAAGGCCCCGAAACCAGCGTCGGCTGGATTCCGGGGCCTTTATTCAGTAAGTATTCACGCAGTAGAAATCGCCCATAGAATTGGGGAACAGCGCAATCACAAAGCAGTCAGTTTTAGCCTGGTAATCAAAACACAAATTTTGTGAGAAGAGCCACGGCCACCAGTACAGAACCCAGAATAGAGACCACCCGATAAATTTTTACCGAATCCGGGTCGTCCTTTTCTTTCCGCAGGTAAACGATACCGGCAGAAAGCATCCCTGCACCGACAATCAGAAACAACGCGAATAAAAGCCATTCTTTCATTTTATTTTCCTCCATTTCAGTAATAGCGAAGAATGAATAATAACAGCAACAGAACCGGCATTGTGCACCAACGCGCCAATCATCGGGGTAAGAACACCTGTGATCGCAAGCGCGATGGCTGCAAAGTTCAAAGCCATGGATGCGGCAAGATTGATTTTGATGGTGCGCATTGTCTTTTGAGAAAGCCGCAGAAGGTGAGGAATTTCTTTGATATCGTCGCTCACCAGCACAATATCGGCCGCATCGATGGCGATATCGCTGCCGACGCCGCCCATAGCAATACCGACAAAAGCAGCCTTGAGCGCCGGCGCGTCATTGATGCCGTCGCCCACCATGCACACCGGCTCCCCCGCTTTCTGGTAAGCATGGATTTCTTCCAGCTTATTTTCCGGCAGGCAATCTGTCTGCACGTCACGAAGGCCGGCGCTTGCGGCAATATGAGAAGCCGCCGGCGCCGCATCCCCTGTCAGCAGAACGGTTCGGACTCCGGCTTGATGAATCGCGTCTATCGTCTGTGCGGCATCCGGGCGCAGAGTATCTGACAAGGCAATCATCCCGATGGCTCTTGGATGCTCTGCAATATAAATCACGGTGCAGCCATTTCTTTTCGCGTTCTCAGACAGACTCAAGAGCGCCTCCGGCATTGCGACCTTTCTCTCTGCCATCAGGGCCTCGTTCCCTGCCAGAAGCTTTCGGCCAGCTACTTGGGCGGCAACACCGCGCCCTGCCAGCAGTTCAAATGTCTCCGGCTGTTCCGGCAGAGCGCCGTACTTCTGCCGATAGTGCGCAACGATGGCCTTCCCCAGTGGGTGCTCGGAGCGCAATTCTGAGGAAGCCACCAGAGCCAGAAGGGCCTTCTCCCCCAGTGTGTCATCTATGCTATGTATTTGTGTGACCGCGGGCTTTCCGTAGGTTAAGGTGCCGGTCTTATCAAAAGCGATGCGCTTCACCTGCGACAGCCGCTCCAGCGCATCCCCCTCACGGACTAGAATTCCGAACCTTGTTGCATTGCCGATCCCGGCCATAATAGCGGTGGGGGTGGCCAGCACCAGAGCGCAGGGGCAGAATACAACCAGAATGGTCACGGAGCGTATGATTTCCCCAGTGGCAAACCAGGTAGCAGCGGCGGCCAGCAGCGCAATTGCAACAATCCAGGTTGCCCAGCGGTCAGCAATTCCAACGATTTTTGCCTTCCCCGCGTCAGCGGATTCCACCAGACGTATCATACGCTGCAACGAGCTGTCCGCACCAACCTTTTGGGCCGCCATATCGAAGGTCCCAAATTGATTCACGGTACCGCTGAACACCTCGTCTCCCTCCTCTTTATCTACAGGGAGAGATTCCCCCGTCATCACAGATTGATCGACAGAGGTTTTGCCTTTCAGGATCACTCCGTCCACAGCGACGGTTTCTCCGGCCAATACACGCAGGGTATCCCCGATTTTCACCTGCTCCGCAGGGATCATCTCCTCCGTGCCGTCCCGCACCACGCGGGCCGTGGCAGGTGTCAGGTGAACCAGCTTTTCAATGCCTGCACGGGCCTTTGCCACGGTGCGCTCTTCCAAATATGCTCCGACAGCCATAATAAAGGCCACTTCCCCGGCAGCAAAGATTTCTCCGATTACGATAGAGGCAATCAGCGCAATCGACACCAGAACATCCGCTTTTATATCAAACTCTGTAACCAGCCCGACAACCGCTCCCTTCACAATGGGAGTTCCGCACAGCAAAATAGCGACCCAAACCGGATCAACCGGCAGATTCCCAATCTGAAAAAAGCCAATGACCAGCGAACAGGCGGACAACAACAAGAAAAACACCGTTCGCTTCTCTTCATTTTTTACAAGGTCTATCAAATCATCACCCTCTTTTATACCCATACCCCTATAGGTATATTATACCCCTGGGGGTATAGAGTGTCAATAAAAAAACAGCGGCTTTTTGAAAAACCGCTGTTCTGTATTCTGAAAATTTTTCTTATGACATTCTGGAAAAATGCTCTACCGCCTTGGCAAAATCCGCGATGGTTTTATCCGCGTCGCCATGCTCAATCCCCTCACGGACACAATGGTTCAGGTGGCCCTCCAGAACGACCTGGCCAACCTTCTGCAATGCGCCCTTTGCCGCATTGATCTGAACGAGAACATCTTCGCAGGGTACATCCTCATCTATCATTTTATCAATGGCTTTTACCTGGCCCATGATCTTGCTCAATCGCCTGTGCAGGTTTTCGGAATCCATACATTGCCGCATTGTTCTGCCTCCTTTATACCCCATGGGGTATAAAATATTTTATCATGTTTTATTCATACCGTCAACTGACAGCAGCGCTGATCAAGAAAAGGACCTGTTCTGCAAAATTATAATGAAAGGCTTAAAAAGTGGGTATCTTTTAAGGGGCTTTCATAATAAGGAGCAATTTCTACAAATCCCAGGCTCTGATAAAGCGCCCTGGCCTCTTCCATCGCAGACAGCGTATCCAGCAAAATGGCCTGATAGCCGATGAATTGTGCTTCCAGAATGACTTTTTCTGAAAGCAGTCTTCCTATTTTGCAGCCGCGGAATTGATCACGGACGTACAATCGTTTCATCTCTCCGCGTTTTTCATCAAACCTTCGTAAGGCAATACACCCGGCTGGAACTCCATCAACAGATGCCATATATAACCTGCCAAATGGTCTGGAATATTTCCCCGGCAAATTTGACAGCTCTTCCTGGTAGCTTTGAAAGGTCAGATCGATCCCGATCAAAGCAACATACTCATGAAAAAGGATTTTAATCTCTTCTATACTATCATAGGCTTCTTTTATTTCAATACGCATTCGGAACCTCTATCAAATAAAATCTTAATAAGTATTGTACTATAAAAAACAAAAGAAGTCGATTCTCAGCAATCGACTTCTTTCTATAAAAATATATTGTAACGATTGTATTAAGCATTCATTTAGTACTAATAAGTACTGAAAAGCACATCATACTACTATTCCATGCTAAAGTCGATAGTACAAAACGGTACTGCACGGAGGGGATTTTATGTATTTTCCTAGAATAAAAGATCTGAGAATTGATAAAGATTTATTGCAGAAAGATGTTGCAGAAGTACTTGGAATCAGTCAAACTGTTTATTCACGATATGAGAGAGGCTTTCAGACTATACCAGTAGAGCATTTGATTACATTGGCAAATTATTATAATACTTCAACAGACTACATTTTAGGCAGAACGAAAAATTTGAAAGCCTATGCCAGATAAAAGGAAAAGTGCGGAATAGATATCTATTCCGCACTTTTCCTTTTTTGTCTTTTGCAGGATAACCTTTCCAGTCAAAGCACTGGCGTTCCAGGCTTTCTGTCCGGATTACAGCATTCTCAAAGCTGATTTTAAAGCAAAGCATTTTTCTTTTTGCAGAGCAATTCGAATACAGACTCTACATTATGGAAGAACGTGTCGGTAAGAACATTATACAATTGCCTTCTTCCAATCATGGTTCAGCGCTTTGCTCATCAATCGAATCATGATGATCTGAATCGGGATCAAAATCGCGCACTGCACGATACGAACCACCAGCAGGGCGCTGAAAGGGGAATGGTACATCACAGAAATCCACAGGGTGTTTAACAGAAGGCTCAGCACCAGCTGATTCACTGCCACGGCCCCGATTACCCTCGTCATGCTTTGGCTCTTGCGGAGAAAAAGGCCAAATACGATTCCGCTAAGAAAGGCCGTCAGTGTGAAGCCCGGAAAATAAGCGCCGATTGGAAACAAAAGAGCCCCGATCAAATCACCCAGCGCGGCCACGATTCCCGCCTGCAGCGGCCCCAACAGCAGCGCGGCCACCACAACGGGCAGAAACGAAAAACCGATTTTGATATTCCATGCGGAAATGGAGAAAAAGCGGGAAAGCACCACCTCTGTGGAAATCAGAACTCCCAACAGTACAATTGCCTCCGTATTCCATTTCATCTTTTGCATTTTAAAATCCTCCCTTTGTGCCAGCCGCCACATCAGGAGAACGCTTCTCTTTCTTGTGGCGGCGGATGCGGGTACCGCAACATGAAGCCCTAGCCTCTTTGTCCCAACTTCCCGCTCAGCGGTGCTTGACGCGCTGGCCTACTCTGTGATTTGTTCTTTTTTATGATTCGCTGCCCATATCAGTGCTGCAAAAGCAACGCCGCCGATCAAATTCCCGATCGTAACCGGCAGTAAATTGTGAAGCAGGAATCCGTTCCAGGTCAAAGCGGAGAGATTCACCCCCGCTACCGAGGCCAATTCAGAATAATCCGGATTCGAAAGGGCGAACAGCCCGGCAGAAATATAATACATATTTGCCACACAATGCTCAAAACCACACACCACGAAAAAGCAGACCGGACCAAACGCCCCTGCGGCACGCCCCGCCACATCTTTCGCGCAGAGCGCGCACATGACGCCGATGCAAACCAGAACATTGCACAGAATCCCCAGCACGACGGCGCTTTCAAAGGAAAGAGAACATTTGGCCGCCGCAACTTTCATGGTATAAACAGCTAAATGACCGCCGGAAAGATTCATCTGCCCGCTAAAACAATATGCCGCCGCAAGGGCGATTGCGCCAATCAAATTCCCAAGATAAACGAGAACCAGATTTCGAAGCATTGCGCCGATTTGAATCTGACGGGAAAGCGCAGGCATGATGAGAAAGCAGTTGCCGGTAAATAATTCAGCGCCTGTCAGAATGACCGCAATCAAACCAAACGGGAACAAAAGGCCGCCAATCACCTTCGCCGCAGACACATTCGCCATGCTGTGAACCGCCACATTGGTGACGGCGCTTCCCATTCCGATCAGAAACCCCGCGAGGATTCCCAAAAGCAGCAACCTGAATGCCGGGGAATTTGCCTTTTTCCCGCCAATTGGCGTATAGCTTTCTACAAAATCGGAAGAGTTCAGCATGACTTTGTCATTCTCCTCTTCTCCGCCGCTTCTACGATATGCTTCGCGAGGATGGAGGTAGTGACCGTGCCTACCCCGCCCGGAACCGGAGTAAACGCTTCGGCCGCCGCATCCGCCGCGTCGGGGTCGACATCCCCGTGCAGCTTTCCGTCCTCCCCAACCGTAACGCCTACGTCCAGAATAATTTGCCCGGGAGAAAGGCAGTCACTGTTCAGCAGCGCGCGAACTCCCGCGGCGGCGATAATGATTTCGGCCCGGCGGCATTCGGACGGAAGATCAACGGTGTCGATGTGACACAGCGTAACGGTGGCTCCGCGCGCCAGCAGCATCATTGCCACCGGACGGCCGATCACCAAACTCGCGCCAACCACAACGGCGCGCTTCCCGCGCAGGGGAATGCTGTTGTAATCCAGAATATCGATACAGGCCTGTGCGGTGCAGGGAGAAAAGCCGGAGCCTTTTCCGGTAAACACACCGCTCAGCGAGCCTGTTGTCAGGCCATCGATATCCTTTTCCGGAAGAAGCGCCTCGCAGACGGTCCGTTCATCGATGTGCCTGGGCAGAGGACGGAACAGCAGACAGCCGTGAATGTTTTCATCCTGATTGATTCGATCAATCACGTGCATCAGGTAATCCTGAGTACAGTCCTCCGCTAAAATATAATTTAAAACGTTGATCCCTACTTTTTCACAGCGTTTTACCGCGCCGCGCTCATAGGCGACATCGCTGTCCTTCTTCCCGACACGGATCATCGCCAGAGTAGGGATGACTCCATCCGTTTTCAGAGCGCTCACGCGTTCTGACAGCTTTTCGCTCAAAGAGGCGGCAACGGGCGCGCCCTTTAAAATCCTTGCCATATTTATTTCACTCCCCGCAGGCGGCGCGTTACTTCCTCCGCAATCCGGTCCGCAATCCCGCTGTAAACGATCAACATCGCGTCCGCTTTTGCTTCTGTCTCCGCCGCCTGATTTTTATCGGCCAGAGTTCTTGTGTTGACAAAAACATTCATGCCCGCACTTTCCAGAGCCGCCTTACAGCACAGTGCGCCGCAGCCGATATCCGAAATCAGTGTTGCACTGCCCTTATCCATCATTTCTTTCAGCAAGTCAATGGCTTCGCAGCAGCATTCCATCATTTTCAAAGGAGCCTTGCAGGCATTCAGAGTCACTTCCTCCAGAAATTCCGCGCGCTTCGGATTCTCCTTCAGGATGGAATATGCCTTTGCGAGAGGTTCAAAAACAGCGGCGTCTTCCTCCACCAAATCCAACAGACGGGCCTGAATGGCTTCTGCCTTTTTCAGCATGATTTTTATATCATACTCTGCCTCGGCATATTTTTTGCGGCCAACGGTCAGATTCCCCACCATGGAGCACAGCGCTATTCCCAGCGCTCCCACCAGGGCTGCGGCCCCGCCACCGCCGGGCACCGGCGCTTTGGACGCCAGAATCCCTGTAAAATCCAGACAGCTTTTTTCGATCAGTTTTTCGCACATGATTTTCTTCCTTTGTTGAAGATTCAGGCGAGCCTGTGCGGAACATGCCTGCACAGGCCGGCCCGAAGGAGTATGTTTCTCAGAACAACCCGGAAATGCGGCCGTTTTCATCCACGTCGATGTTCTCGGACGACGGCTTCTTCGGCAGGCCGGGCATCGTCATGACGTCGCCGGTGAGAGCAACGATGAATCCGGCGCCCGCGGATACCTTCAGGTTTTTGACCGCGATTTCGAAGCCTTCGGGAGCACCCAGGGACTTCGCGTCATCGGTAAAGCTGTACTGTGTTTTCGCCATGCAGATCGGCAGGTTGCCAAAGCCAAGCTGCTCGAGCTGCTGCGCCTGCTTCACGGCCGGGCCGGTCAGAACAGCGTGGCTGCCGTGGTACACTCTCTGTACGATCGCATTGAGCTTCTCTTTGATCGACAGCTCGGCATCGTACACATAGCTAAAGTTGTTCGGGGCCTCGCACAGACGAACGACCTCTTCCGCCAGCTCTACAGCGCCGGCGCCGCCCTTTGCCCATACCTCGCTGAGAGCAACCTCAACGCCCAGCTCTTTGCACTTGCTGCGGATCAGGGTCAGCTCGGCTTCGGTATCGGTGGGGAAACGGTTGATGGCAACTACGCAGGGCAGGCCATACACCTTTGTGACGTTCTCTACATGGCGGAGCAGGTTGGGCATGCCCTTCTCCAGCGCCTCCAGGTTCTCGTTGTTCAGGTCGGGCTTTGCAACGCCGCCGTGATGCTTGAGCGCACGGGCTGTTGCTACGATGACAACCGCACTGGGAGCAATGCCCGCCATGCGGCATTTGATATCGAGGAATTTCTCCGCGCCCAGGTCGGCGCCGAAGCCTGCCTCTGTAACGGCATAATCGCTCAGCTTAAGCGCCATGCGGGTCGCCATCAGGGAGTTGCAGCCGTGAGCGATGTTCGCGAACGGGCCGCCGTGGATGAAGGCCGGGGTGCCTTCCAACGTCTGCACCAGGTTCGGCTTGATCGCATCCTTCAGCAGAGCGCACATCGCGCCTTCTGCCTTGAGCTGAGCAGCGGTAACGGGCTCTTCGTTGTAAGTATAGCCGATGATCATTTTGCCAAGGCGCTCTTTCATGTCGCTGATGGAAGAGGACAGGCACAGAACCGCCATGATCTCGGAAGCGACGGTGATGTCGTAGCTGTCTTCACGGGTGACGCCGTTGGTGCGCGGGCCAAGGCCGTCCACAATGCTGCGCAGCTGACGGTCGTTCATATCGACAACGCGCTTCCAGGTGATGCGCTTGGGATCGATGCGCAGCTCGTTGCCCTGATAAATGTGGTTATCCAGCAGAGCAGCCAGCAGGTTATTCGCCGCGCCGATCGCATGGAAATCGCCGGTAAAGTGCAGATTGATATCCTCCATCGGGACGACCTGGGCATATCCGCCGCCGGCCGCGCCGCCCTTTACGCCGAATACCGGGCCGAGGGAGGGTTCACGCAGGGCAACAATCGCCTTTTTGCCAATGTGGCGCAGGCCGTCGGTCAGGCCGACACTGGTGGTGGTCTTTCCCTCACCCGCGGGGGTCGGATTGATCGCCGTGACCAGAATCAGTTTGCCGTTCGGTTTGTCCGCCAGATCACCCAGAAGCTTATAGTCTACCTTTGCCTTGTTCCGTCCGTACATTTCCAGGTATTTCTCGTCGATACCCGCGGTCTTTGCGATGTCTCGAATGTCTTTTGCTTCGTACTGCTGTGCAATTTCAATATCACTTTTCAAGGACATACTGTTCACCTCTCGGAATATTTTGTCTTCTCTTACGATCAGTGACCTGTGGGTTATCGGTTATAATACATTGCCTCAAACTCTTCACGAATGCTGGGAGAAACCCACTCGCTGGAGAACATGGGATGAGAGGTGGCGATTTTGTAGATTTCCTCTTTGATTTCCGCCAATACCGCAGGGTTATTTTTGTTGTTTAAGGTGCGCCCGAGCAGATGGCCGATATGCTTCATTTCTTCTTCTTTGGCTCCCCGGGTCGTCATAGTGGGGCTACCGATGCGCAGGCCGCTGCCAAGGCTCGGGGGAAGCGTATCGTAGGGGATCATGTTTTTGTTGGCGACGATTCCAACGCTGCTCAGCAAATCTTCCGCTTCCTGACCGTTGGCGATCACCGGAGTGACATCCAGCATCACCATATGGGTATCGGTTCCGCCGGTGATGATGCGCATGCCTTCCTCCTGGCAGCCCTGTGCCAAAGCCTTGGCGTTCGCGCAGACCTGATGAGCGTATGTCTTGAATTCCGGCTGAAGCAGCTCGAGGAACAGGACGCCGCGTGCAGCCAGCATATCGCCTTTGGGGCCGCCCTGCAGTCTGGGGAACACACCGCGGTCAAGCTTGGCTGCGAGTTCCTCCCTGCAAAGAATCACGCCGCATCCGCGCGGGCCGCGCAGTGTTTTCTGGGTGGACATCGTGACAACATCGGCATAAGGCACCGGGCTGGGGATCGCGCCGCCTGCGATCAGACCACAGTCATGCGCGCAGTCGACCCAGAAATAGGCGCCGACCTCATCGCAAATCTCACGGAATGCTTTGTAATCGATCGCACGGGGATAAGAGGAAGCGCCGGTCACGATCAGCTTGGGTTTGTTTTCGAGGGCCATCTGGCGCACCTGATCCATATCGATCATTCCGGTTTCCTTATCGACACCATAGTGCAAAGCGTTGAAATTGCGGCCGCTGTAATGGAATTTCGCACCGTGACTCAAATGTCCACCGTTGTCCAGCGTCAGGCCCAGAAAGGTGTCACCGGGGTTCAGCAGACCGGTTAGAACCGCCATGTTCGCAATGGTTGCGTTGCCGGACTGGATGTTGGCATGTTCCGCACCAAAGGCCTTTTTCACGCGTTCAATGGCCAGAATCTCTGCCTGATCGGAAAGCTGGCATCCGCCGACAAAGCGTTTGCCGGGGTAGCCTTCGGTATTCTTGTTTGTAAAGACGGAACCTTCCAGACAAGAGGCCAAGGGAGAAACCACATTTTCAGAGGCAATCAGACTGAGTGTTTCGAATTGACGCTTTTCCTCGCGATGGAGTAAGTCGGCCATTTCGGGGTCAAAAATGTCGAGAAGCTTCATTGCGTCCTGTTTGGTGGGAATAGACATAGAGAAAAACTCCTTTCAAAATAAAAAATATTGGATATTGGGAAATGATCGGTGAAAAAACAAAAAGGAAGATCACATCTGAATAAAAATTCAAATCTGATCTTCCTTAAATCGAGTACCCAAGGTTTTTGGTCACCCTTTAAAAAAGAGACTATTTAATTTTGATACTTTCTGAAACGAAATTTAAAACTCTTTCATTGACATCTGGTAACGGTTCTGCGCGTCACGCAAAGCAACAATTAACGCTTTTTGAGAAAGCGCCAAAAAGCGTTTCTGAATGGTCTCAATCATTTCATCCATATCTGTAACGATGTTTTTGCCGATCAGAAGCTGACGGACAAACTCAATGGTTTCAGCCATTACCATATTACAGCTAAGACTGATGATAGTATCGCTGTGCGTGTCTATAATCAGACTCAAAGAAAACGTTCCGTACATCGCGTTGATCGCATCCGTTTTACCGATTTGCGCAACGCCAGTTACAAAGACGGAAGACTTCGGATAATACATCTGCTTTGTTTTCTCCTCATCTGTTTTGAAAGGCTTGCGAAAAGAGCGCTTGTTCCTAAAATTCTAAGTAAGAATGAATCAGAGGCAAATTTCATTGTACGCTTCACTTATCACAGTTCCAAAAGGATGTCTTAGAACCAATAAGCTTAATTCGCGCTTATTCTAGCATGGCGAACTAAAAATGTCAATATGAATCAAAACCACAGCAAGAATTGTCAGTAATTAGATATTTAGCGAAGACATGTCAAAGCCTGCGCCCTGATTGAGCTATGAGGGTACAGATTCCTTTCTGGTTTGTATTCCTTTCTTCACATCAGGACAAATAAGTCAAGCTTGCGGTATGGACAAACTGAGTCAATATTTTTTCGGCAAAAGCGTAGATTGAAAGACGTACGTATTTGTCATGAGTCGAATTTCTACGTGTATTCTATTTTTACCTGTCTCTCTATAATTTTCTGGATTTTCCAAAAATAAAAAAACGCATTAGATATCCCCAAATGGCTATCTAATGCATTTTTTCAATGGTCGAGGTGACAGGATTTGAACCTGCGACTTCTACGTCCCGAACGTAGCGCTCTACCAAGCTGAGCCACACCTCGAAAAAGCTAGCCTCGGTTTCCCGAGGCTATATGGCTGCGGAACTAGGATTTGAACCCAGACAAACAGAGTCAGAGTCTGTCGTGCTACCATTACACAATTCCGCATCAATATTTAATTGCCAGAAGCAACGTCATTTATTATAGCAAAATTCCAACGAATGTCAATAGGTTTCTAAAAAAAATCTACTGAAAATTTGAATGTTTTTGAATTTTATCCAACGGAAAAAAGGAATTCTGTCGTTTTCGCAGTAAAGCGATATAGGCACTGGGCAAAGCAGAAATGATCGCCCGCTATATCCCGCCGGGTACGCTGTTAGCATACCCGGCAAAGCCCGTGCTCATTCGGTGGAAGTTCCAATTTTACCGGGTGCGGACTTCCGGGTTTTACAGAATCAAAATCTGATTATCCTTCTTTTGGCGAGGTCAGCACGGCCTCCGCGCTCCGGATTCCATCCACTGCCGCGGATACGATGCCGCCCGCGTAACCGGCGCCCTCCCCGCAGGGATACAGCCCGCCGAGAGTGATCGACTGGCCGTCGGCCCCGCGCGTCAGCCGCACCGGGGAGGAGCTGCGGGTTTCCACACCCGTCAGAACCGCGTCCGGATGGGCAAATCCACGCAGCCTGCGATCCATCAGCAAAATCCCCTGCCGCATCGATTCTACGGCGTAAGACGGCAGACAACCCGACAAATCTGCCGGGACCACGCCGGGCTGGTAGCTGGGGGCCATACCGAACGAATCCGACGCTTTGCCTTTCAGAAAATCGCCGACGCGCTGGGCAGGGGCACGGTAATCCCCGCCGCCCAGATGAAACGCCGCCTCTTCCCACCTTCTCTGGAACCACATGCCCGCGAGCGGATGCGTGCTTTCAAAATCTGAAGAGGATACGCCGACGAGCAGGGCGGAGTTTGCATTCTTTTCGTCACGCGCCCAGCGGCTCATTCCGTTCGTCACCAGCCGCCCGGGCTCCGAGGCGGCCGCGACGACCCGACCGCCGGGGCACATGCAGAAGGTGTACACGCCCCGGCCGTTTTCCAGATGCACCGCAAGCTTGTAATCCGCCGCTCCCAGCGCGGGATGCTCCGCAAATGCGCCATACTGCGCGCGGTTGATGGCCGCCTGCGGATGCTCGATGCGCGCACCGATGGAAAAGGGCTTCTGCTCCATCGCCACACCCTGCTCCAGCAGACCTTCAAAGGTATCGCGTGCGCTGTGGCCGATCGCCAGGATCACATGGTGTGTATCCAGTTGCTGGCGCACTCCATCATGCTCTACGATGACGCCCGTCGCCCTGCCTTGCACCGATACGATCTCGACCAGCTTTGTTTCAAACCGGATTTCTCCGCCCAGCTCCACGATCTGCCCGCGGATCTTCTTCACGATCCCCGGCAGCAAATCGGTACCGACATGCGGTTTTGCGTCATATAGAATCTCTTCCGGCGCGCCGGCCTTGACCAGCTCCTCGAACACCTTGCCTGCACGGCCATCCTTGGTGCCGGTGTTCAGCTTGCCGTCCGAAAAGGTTCCGGCGCCGCCCTCACCGAACTGCACATTCGTTTCGGGATTCAGAGCGCCGCCTTTCCAGAAAGCATCCACCTGCTGTGTGCGCTTGTCCGCATCCGCTCCGCGCTCGATCACAATGGGACGCTGTCCTGCCTGCGCCAGAATCAGCGCGGCAAACATCCCTGCAGGCCCAAAGCCCACAACGACCGGCCGCTCCCCCAGCCTGCGGCAGGGCGGCAGTTCATAGCTGTACGGCTGAAAGCGGGAAATCTTCGCGCCGCCGCACCGGGACAAAACTGTTTCTTCCCCGCTTTCCAGCGTTACGCCAACGGTATATTGAAAGTGAATATCCTGCTTTTTTCGGGCGTCCACCGATTTTTTCAAAATGGTCAGGGAACGGATCTGCTGCTCCGGCAGGGAAAGCCGGGCCGCCGCCTGCCGCAAAAGCTCTCCCTCCCCCGCGGAAAGGGGCAGGGCGATCTCTGAAATTCGAATCATACGTTTTCCTCCTTTGCCGCCATAGCGGCGCTTCTGCCGGCTGCCATGCCGCTGATCCACGCCCAGTGCAGATTAAAGCCGCCGCAGTCTCCATCCACATTCAACTGCTCTCCGGCCAGATAAACGCCGGAGCTGATGCGTGATTCCATGGACGGCAGAAACAGTTCCGCAAGCGGTACTCCGCCCGCCGTCACCTGTGCATACTGCCAGGGCAGCGTGCCTGTGACTGGGAAGGCCCAGCCCTTAAGCACACCGGCCACCGTTTTCACCCACGGGCCGCCGAGACTGCCTGCCGGTTCTCCGGCTTTTTCGGAAAGGGCGGACGCCATCACCTGCTGGCCCACGCGCTTGGGCAGCACGCCAAACAGCAAGTCTCTTGCCGCAAGCTGCGGATAAATGGACGCCAGACAGCGCAGCAGCTCGCAAACCTCCTGAAAAGAGGATTCCGGCAAAAGGTCCACTGCAAGCTGCACATTTTTACAGGGTTTGCCCTGAACGGTTTTGGACGCGGCATACTCCGCCGCCAGCCGCGACAACTGGAATACACAGACACCGGATAAGCCGCGCTCCGTGAACTGGATTTCTCCTTCTTCCTGCCGCACTGCATGTCCGTCCGCCAGAAAGCGGACGGCGCCTGAACAGCGCACGCCCTTGAGTGCCCGGACCCTCGCCTGCGGCACTGTCACCTGCACCAGCGCGGGGAGCAGCGCAGTCTGACTGTGGCCGAGCTGGCGGGCCAGAGAAATTCCCTGATCCGAACTGATCTGCGGTGAGGCCTTGCCGCCCTGCGCCAGAATCAGCCGGCTCGCCAAAAGGGTTCTGCCATCCTCAAGGCTCAGCAAATATCCGCTTTTTTGCCGTTTTACCTGAACCACCGCAGCACCGCACAGCTCTTCCCCGCCCTTCTTTTGAAAGAACAGACGCAGCGCGTCCAGCACAGCGGAGGCCTGCCCGTTTTGCGGGTATACCCGGCCCTGCTCCTCTTCCCGGCAGAAAAGGCCCATCGCTTCAAATTGCTGCAATACCTCTGCCGGTGAAATGGATTCAAACACCTCTCTGGCCAGCGGTGCATCGCCGTGATACATCGGCCAGGCCGCCGACAGATTGGTGATATTGCATCTGCCGTTGCCGGTAGCCAGCAGTTTTTTCCCCACACGCGGGGCCGCCTCCAACAGAGCAACCTTCCCGCCGCCAAGCAGCTTTGCCGCTTCGCCGGCGGCCATCAGCCCTGCCGCGCCGCCGCCGACAACCGCAATCTCATATTTTGCTGTAATGTCCATACTGCCTCCCCATGTTATGGCCTGACGGCCCGCAGTCTATCCAATTCTGATAAAACGAGCTGTTCTTGATTTGCATTTTTTGCTTTTTCATTGCTTGTGTCGAAGTAAGGGACATGTTATAATAATTTCAATAACCTTACGCCGCATCCCAAAGCACAGCTTTGGGCGGCTGAGAGAGCATTGAAGCATGATCACATTGTACGGAAAATTGCTTTCATGGCCAAAAATGGCCTTGACTGCCATCATGTTATCAAATAAAAACAGATCCCATATACCGGAATCGCGCAGAGGTGAAAGCAGAATGTCGGAAATGGAGAATCCCCAGCAGCTCATGCAATTTCTTCAGCAATTTGAAAAGATGTACAATCTGGTCCGTGTTGTTGACCCATTGGCGAAGCGGGTGATTTCCATCACCGGCTGCAGTGCAGAAATGATTGAGGATTCCATCTGCTACGAGTTCTGGGAAAAAAACAGCCACTGCGCCAACTGCGTTTCAATGCGCGCCGCCAACGAAAACGATACGTTCGTCAAGATTGAATACAACCAGGATAAAATTTTTATGGTGATGGCCACGCCAGTAATTCTGAGCAGCCGCACTTATATTGTAGAGATGCTGAAGGATGTTTCCGAAACCGGTATTGTGCCCGACCTGAAGGGCAAAAGCGTTGAGGAAATCAACCAGATTATTGAGAGCCTGAACCAGGCCGCCATTACCGACGAGCTTACCCAAGTGTATAACCGGCGCTTTATCAATGAGAAGCTGCCGATCGATTTATATGCCGTTGTTCTGAACGGCGGCGTTCTTTCCGCGATCCTGATCGACATTGATGATTTCAAACAGATCAACGATACCTACGGCCACAGCATGGGCGACCGCGTGCTGCAAAAGGTCGCGGAGATTTTGCAAAACAATATCCAACGCAAGGGCGACTGGGTCGCGCGGTACGGCGGCGACGAATTCTTAGTGGTACTGCCGGATGCCGACCAGAAAAACGCCAGGAAAATTGCAGAGCGGATTCGGCAGCAGATTGAGCAGGAAACATTTGAGCTTCGCGGCTGCACCGTTTCTACGACGATCAGCTGCGGCGTCTCCAGCGCCAACCCGGAGGACGGTTCTTCCGCCGTCGACTTTTTCGACCACCTGGATCAAAAGCTGTACCAGGGCAAACACAGCGGCAAAAATTCCATCTCGAGCTGAAGATTCCTTTTATCATACTTTGCGGATTCTGCGGCCTTATTCATCGTACCGTTCGCTTCTTCCGCCGCCAAAGGCGAAAACGAAGTCTCTATATTACAAATTTGGAAAAGGGCAGAAAGCTTTCCGGCTTTCTGCCCTTTCGGCATTACGGAATCATTCGCCGCGCATCCGCCGCAGCAAAGCGCCGGGTTTAACGGGATGCTCGGTTTTTGCCAGAACCCGCATGGTCGCATGAGGGGCCGCGTCGATCGGCGTCATTTCCGCGTCGTACAGCTCGTCGAGCGTGAGCAGATAAGGCTGCGCGCCGGGTTCCAGCACATCCACCGTATCTCCCCGGAAGAAGCGGTTGCGCTGCGACAGAGTCGCCATGCCGTTCTCCCAGCCCTCGCAGACAGCCGCGACCTCGTAATCGCGCACATAGCCGCCGTTCTGGTATACCTGCCCCGGCGTGCCGAAATAAAAGCCGGTGCTGTATTCGCGGTGACTGATTTTGTTCAGCTCCTCGGGAATCCATTCCGGCAGCGGCTCGCCAGGATGCTGCTCACAGAAATCGATCGCGCTGCGGTACGCGTTGACCGTGACCGCCACGTAATAAGCCGATTTGGCCCGGCCCTCGATTTTCAGGCTGCTGATCCCCGCCTTTTGAAGCTCCGGAATATGGCGGATCATACACATGTCGCGGGAATTGAGGATATAAGTCCCCCGGTCGTCCTCCTCAATGGGGAAATACTCGCCGAGTCGTTTTTCTTCTACAAGGCGGTACGACCAGCGGCACGGCTGCGCGCAGTCGCCGCGGTTGGCGTCCCGGCCGGTCAGATAGTTCGACAGCAGACATCGTCCGGAGAAGGACACGCACATCGAGCCGTGCACAAACGCTTCCAGCTCCAGTTCGGGCGGCGTCTTGGCGCGGATCTGCGCGATCTCGTCCATGCTCAGCTCTCTGGCCAGCACCACGCGCGACGCGCCCATTTCATAAAAGACGCGCGCGGTCTCGTGGTTGACGACTCCCGCCTGGGTAGAAACGTGAAGCTCCACGTCCGGCGCGTATTTCTGCGCCAGCTTCATCACGCCGAGATCGGCGACGATCAATGCGTCCACCCCTACCTGCTGGGCATAACGCAGCAAATCGGGCAGGCGGTCGAGCTCATCCACACGGGGCAGCGTGTTGCAGGTCATGTGAACCCGGGTACCTTTCCGGTGGGCAGCCTGAACGGCCGCCGCCAGCTCTTCCGGTGAGAAATTGGCCGGGCCGGCTCTCATTCCGAACTCCTTTGCCGCCAGATAAACCGCATCCGCCCCAAAAGCCAAAGCGGCCTCCAGCCGTTCAAAATCCCCCGCCGGAGCCAATAGTTCCATATTCACTGAGTCAGACCCGCCTTTTTCAAGTTTTTCTGATGCTGCTCCGCTGTCTTGGCATAATAGGCCTTGCCGTCCGCAGAGTGGCAGAAGTAATAATAATCTGTTTTCGCCGGATTCAGCGCCGCGTCAATCGCCGCACTGCCGGGATTTGCGATCGGCCCCGGGGGCAGCCCGACAATGTTATAGGTGTTGTACCGGCTGCTGTACGTATCCCGCTGCGCCTCGGGCACCTGCGCCTTCGTGCGGTAGGGATAGTAGATGGTGGAGTCGCACCCGAGCTGCTGTGTGCCGGTCGCCACGCCGTTTTTCAGGCGATTGTGCAAAACGGAAGAAACCTGATACATATCCTCTTCGTCTGCGGATTCCTCCTGAATGATGGAGGCAAGGTTCAGCACCTGATCGAGCGTCATTCCCTGCTCCTCCGCCTTCTCACGCACCTCGGCGGTCAGCTTTTTGCTCGTGTTGTTGATCATCTTGCCCAGGGCCTGCTTCGGATCCTCGTCCTTATAGAATTCATAGGTGTCGGGGAACAGGTAGCCCTCCAGCAGATAATAGCGATCGTTGTCGTTGCCGATTGTCTTGATCAGGTCGTAGTTATTAAAGTCCTGAGAATTGGCATATTTTAAAATGTCTTGTGCGGAACAGACGCCGTTTTTCTCCATCAGAGCGGCGACCTCCTGCACGTTCAGGCCCTCCTGGAACAAGACCTTCACAATATCGGTACGGTTATTGTTCGTTTGAAGGTAATTGATGATCGCCTCGTAGTCCATATCTGTTGTCAGCTCGTACGTGCCGTGCAGATAGGAACCGTTTGCGCGCGTGATGGTGGAATACAGCTGGAAAAAGCCCGGCTGTTCGATCACGCCGCCGCGGTACAGCACCTTGGCGATTTCACCGACGCTTGCGCCTTTCGGAATCTCGACGGTCACTGAGGATTCCGGTTTCTGGTACGCGAGCATATCCGCCATTCCGGTCACCAGATACTGGCCCGTTCCAATCCCGAGGATAAGGATCATCGACATCCAGATCATGCGGAAAAAACGCCTGTTTCTGCGGCCCTTTTCGTGGCTTCTTTCCCGCAGGGCCTTCTCTTCGGCCTTTTGGGCGCGGCGCTCCGATTCCGCCATCGCCTTACGCGTCTGGGGGCTACTGTAGCTGTGCAGCACATCCGGCTCACCGGCAGCCGGCCTTGACTCCTGCGAAACGGACTGATCCATATCATCGTTGTCATTGATTTCGACCCTGAAATGCTGGGCCCGGTTCTGCCGCTGATCCTCCTGGCCGCGGTTTCGCCGCTGATTGTCGTCGTCGCGCATGACAGACCCCCTATCTTGCTTTCTTCGATGTCCTGCGGACATACTTTTCCGTTACCAACAGATCGACCGATCTGTCGTAATAGCCGTGCGGCAGATTCCACTGAACACAGAAGGAATAGCACACGCCCACCGTAAACCCGCCAAAGCGGGACAAAAAGCGGTCGTAATAGCCGCCGCCATACCCGAGCCGAAAGCCCTGTACGTCAAAGCTAAAGCCGGGCACCAGGCAAAAGCCGCGGGACTCGTCTTCCACCCTTTCACAACGCTGCACAATCGGCTCCATCACGCCGAACGACGCGCGCTCCAGGTCCTGCCAGGAGCGAATGTAATAGAATTCCATGTCGCGGGTTCCCGGAATGCACCGGGGAACAGCCACCCGCTTCTGATTTGCCCAGGCCGCCTGCACAATGGCAAGGGTATCTACCTCCAGCTCTTTGCTGATATAGGTAAATACCGTATCGGCCTGACTGTATTCCCGCAAAGATAGCAGCCGGGACTGGATTTCAGAATCCAACCTCAGCTTTTCTTCCTCCGACAGATCTTCTCTGAGCCTGCGATATTTGCCCCGCAGACCTGTCTTTACCTCTTTGATGTTCTTTACTGGCATTGCATCAAATTCCTCAGCTTTTCCGCGGCTTCTTTGTCCGCCAAAAGATCAGTGAGCTGCAGCGCAAACGCCATCGCAGCCATCGGGCCGCGGCCCGTAATGATTTTTCCGTCCACAGTGACAAGCTCACCGGTATATTCCGCGCCGGTAATTTCAGAAACGAATCCGTCGCTGACCGTGGCGCGCCGGCCCTTTAACAGCCCCATGTGCCCCAGAATCGACGGAGCCGCGCAGATGGCCGCCACATAAGCGCCATGCTCATAGCAGTGCATCACCGTATCCTTTACCACCTGTGACTGCTCCAGATTCGGTGTTCCCGGCAGTCCGCCCGGCAGAACCACCATCTGAAGGCTCTCCAGAGAGATTTCGCTTTCTTCCAGATCAGCTATGACAGGGATTTGATGGGCACCCATGATTTGCCTGCCGCCGACCCCCACTGTCTGAATCGGCACATTGGCGCGCCGAAGCAGATCAACCGCCGTTAAAGCCTCAATCTCTTCAAATCCATTCGCCAAAAATACGTACGTCATTCCAGTCACATCCCCTTTTTCAGTTAATCCAGCGTCAGCCCCAAATAGGCCTTGCCGTTATGTTCCACCGGCCTGAGCGGCCGGAGCATACCAAACCGCCGAACCTCGCCCCTGTTCGGGAACAGCGCTCCGTTTTCCGGCAGGCGCAGGTGATAGCTTTGCGCCGGCATTTCGGCAAGCAACTGCCCGAGAAGCGCCGGGAACGCCGCTTCATTCGCCATCAGCTCGGTCACCTCGCAGGAGCCGTCCTCCAGCAGGCGGCAGAGCGCCCAGGCCGCATCCTCGCCCGACTGCACGGCGATCAGCTTGCCGCCGTACTGGCGGTTAAAGCCCTGCGCAAAGCAGAGCGCGCGCTCATCCCACAAAACGGAACCCCAAAGGGAAGAAAGCTGTTCTTCCCGGATTTGTTTCATCTTCGAATAGCCCAAAACCACCTGCCCGCGCTGCGCCCCCGCGGAAAGCTGCGAAAGCTCTTCCGCCGAAACGGTGACAAAACGGGTAAAAAAGGCTTCTTCGTAACCATAATTCGCGTAGTAATCATACAGCGCATCGCTCGACGGCAGCAGGCACGAAAAGTGCTCGCCGCGTTTCAGGCCCAGATGCGCCGCGGCCCGCAGCAGCGCGCCCATGCAGCCCTGCTTACGGTATTCCGGCAGAGTGGCGGCGGCGTAAATATAGTGGCCGCGCACCTCGCCGCCCGGCTGCACCATGCGCACCGGCAGCATATGCACCATTGCAGCCGCCCTGCCGTCTATTTCGTAGACCAAACAGGTACGCGGCTGAAAGGCATTATTGAAAAAATAGGCAACGGGCCGCTTAGGGTCCCCAAAGCAGACCTGCCATATCGTTTCGAGCTCCGGCTGCATGCCCCAGCGGGCCAGCCTGATGATTCTGCCGCTCATTATTCCGTTCCCTTCAGTACCGCACGGTACTTCTCCAGTATGATTACGGGGTGGTAAGACAGCTTTGCCTTGCGCAGGCCCTCCAGCCCCAGATCCTCTTCCCTGTTGATATATTGGTAGCCCGAGAGATTGCGGCGGGCAAACTCGTTGTTGATTGCCGCGTACAGGCCGTCGTAACCGGCCAGCGCCTTTTCAAAATGAAGCAGGAATACCTGCGGATTGATTTCCTCGCCGATCGTGTAGGCCACCGGCTTACCATCAATGCGGATCAGACCGCCGGAAAGCTTCAGCTCTTCAAAGTTGGCGAACGCTTTTCGAAGCGCGCGCACCTCTTTATCCAGCCCGTTTTCCGGGTCGCATCCGTTCTGGCGGCACCACTCGCAGCTGACCTCGCGGCACGCATCGAGCGTATCGACCGTGACATCCTCATATTCCCACTGATACTGGCGGTTGAATTTGGAAACGTGATTGCGCTTACCGTGGTATTTTCTGCCCGCCAGCTCAATCAGATCGCTGCTGTTATAAATATAGTCCGCGCCGTCTCTGTCGATGCTGAATTCAAAACGGCCCGGCATCGCCTCTTCCATGCGGGCGACCTCTTTTTCAGTCATGCCCCACATCTGAAAGCGAAAGCCCTTTTCCGCCGCGTCGTCAATCAGCAGCTGCAGAGCGTCCCTGAGGCTCCCGGCGCTTGCAGGGTCTGCCACATAAGGGAAATTATAGGTGTGAAAATGCTCGCCCGAGGACAAAAGCACATACCCATCCTGACGGCAAATACGGGAATGATATGATTCATTCCAGATAAGCAGGGTGCCAAACGCGTTCTCGCTCCCCATTTTACCGCTGGCCGCCAAAATCGGCTGAAGCCATTTCCGATCCTCGATCGTTGCATATTCAAATTTTAACATAAATCGCTACATTCCTTTATGATTTCACTTTCCATGATTTCCGCATGGATTTGCTGTGCCGGTTTGATCTGCCCATTTTCGGCGCATGGGATGACAAGCCATCCCAGCTTTTCGGCGCAGTATAATGCGCTTTGCCGGCAGGCAGCCAGAAAGGCGGTGTCCTGCTCGTGCAGATCCTTCTTCGCTTCGTCGCCCTCATACCGTTCCCGGAGCAGACGCTGAGAGATTTCCAGCGGCATGTCCAGATAAATCACGGCGTCCGGTGCGGGAAGCTCCAGTTTATTATACTCAAAATCGCAGACCCAATCCAGGTAGGAATCCCACTCCGAATGGGGCAGCTTCGTCATTTGGTATACCATGTTAGAGGTGGTATACCGGTCGGCAACGATCAGGCTGCCGTTTTCGTAGTCACTGCGCCAGTGGCGCACATAGCTCGCAAAGCGGTCCACCGCGTAAAAGGAGCTGGCCGCAAAGGCGTTGACCTCCTGCGGATGCGCGCCGAGCTCGCCGCCGAGATACATTTTCACCAGCGCGGAGGATTTCTCCTGATAATCCGGAAAAGAAACCCGCCGCAGCCGCACGCCGCTCTTTGTGAGCGCCTCGCACAGAAGCGCGGTCTGTGTGGCCTTCCCGCTGCCGTCAAGGCCCTCGATCACGACCAGCCGGCCGCTCACGGCTGCTCCTCCAGATTTTTGTAATACGCGCGTACCTCTGTCATCTTGCCGCAGCTCATCTTCCCTTCGGGACAGCCGCCGCGCACGCACGGCGGGCCGCAGTGAGAGAACAGGTTCGGCGCGACGCCGCGCACCAGACGCAGCATCTGAATCGCGACCTCCTGAATTTCCCATTGAGCGCGGTTGCAGCAGCGGTGCGAAAAGAAATTGTACAGCGACCGGGCGTTCATGGTACAGATCATTTTGGTTTCACAGGCGTTCGGCAGCACAAAGCGCGCGTCCTCAATCGCCTTTTTCTGCGCCGCGCGGGCAGCCTCTTCCGGCTTTTTGCCCTCCGCGATCATTTGGGCCTGATGTTTTTCCTGCAGCAGGCGGGTCAGAGTTTCATACCGGCGCTGGGCTTCCTCCATCGATTCGATGAATTCCTGCCGTGCCTCGGGGATCGCCTCAATCTCGGGCGGGATCACGTAGCCGAACTGATGCTCCGCTACATATCTTTGGCTCTGCACGCTGTAAGAAGCAATGCGATGACGGGTCATCTGCGCCAGAAACGCGCGCGACACTCCTTCGATCGCAAATGTAAACGATGCGTGCTCAATCGGGCTTTCATGCCCGATCTCAGAGAGCATCTCGACAAAACGGGCGGTTTTTTCCTCTGTGAGACCGTCCATAATATGTTCCACATCCGCAGCGGAATAGCAGAGCTTTGCGGCGGCTGCCACCGTCTGCTCCGGCTGCGGCGTATAAGCGATCAACGCTACCTTTGCCATTGTATTATGTTCCTCCGCTTCCGGCCGGGCCGCCCAGAACGGACGGGTCCGGCCCCTTGCTCAATAAAATCACCACATGGGCGCCGTACTCCAGCGAATCGCCCGCCTTGTGGTCCTGGTAACCGACGGCCTGCCCGGCCGGTACGGTGTCGTCAAACACATCCCGCTTTGCAGGGGTCAGCCCCGCAGACGTAACCGCCAGAGAGGCATCCTCCAGACTCATGCCCCGAATCTCGGGCAGGGAACGCATTTGAGCGCCCTGACTGACGACAACGACGATTTTCACGCCCTTCTGCGCCAGCTCGCCCGCCGTAGGGGACTGCCGGATGATCTTGCCTTCGGCCACCGTATCGCTGAACTCCTGATCAGAGACCAGAATGTCGTAGTCCTCGGTTCCGGCGCTTTCCGCCGCCAGAACGTCGTCAAGCTTCTGCCCCACCAGATCGGGAACCTGAACGCGCTCCGTGCCGGAAAGCTCCGCCGCGTCAAGGCCGTTCATCAGCATCCCGGAATCGGCAGATTCCACAGTCGCCTTCATGGCGGTGGAATCCGCAGCGCCGGCCGTGCCGCCAAAGCTTGGCGGGAACAGCCAGAAGATCCCGATACAAACAAAAACAGCCAAAGAAACCACACCGGAACCGATTGCCCAGGCAATGCCCGGGATGCCGCGTCGGGCGGGCTCCGGTTCCGGAGCAGACTCCGGCGGCAGGGGTTCCTCTATTTTTGCCGTAACAGTGGGCGCTGCCGAAAGCTCAGCCCGCAGG
Organism: Clostridium sp. MSTE9; assembly: GCF_000277625.1. Classification (NCBI taxonomy): domain Bacteria; kingdom Bacillati; phylum Bacillota; class Clostridia; order Eubacteriales; family Clostridiaceae; genus Clostridium; species Clostridium sp. MSTE9. The sequence continues at coordinate 27,945 of NZ_AKFU01000017.1, read as the reverse complement.
CGCTCAAAATGAGGGGTTCGTTTGGACGGCATCACCTGCAGAGCGTTGGCCAGGCCGGTGATCACATACGGGGGCAGACTTTTGAGCGTACTGGTCGGGATCATCAGCCGCGAATCCCCCTTGCGGCGCAAAGCATCCTGCGGCAGAGCGCCGGTCAGCGCAAAAAACAGACATGCGGCAAAGCCGTACACGTCCGTCGACTCATCCGGCACATAATTCATCACATATTGCTCGAGCGCGGCGCAGCCCGCCACCAAGTCCGGCGGCAGGTCGGTATCCATACGGCGCACGGCGTCCAGCTCAAAATCGGTCAGTTTCATGCGGCCGTCCTGCAGAATCACCAGCGTGTCAGGCGAAATGCCAAGGTGATTTACGCCCTTGGAATGCAGTGTGGAAAGCGCGGACAGCACCGGCATGAACAGCGGGCGGGCGGCATTCCAGTCCAGGCTGCCGCCGCGGCGCTCCACAAAATAGCGCAGTGTGATGCATTCTTCCCACTCCGCTACCGTATAGGCCGTTCCGTTTTCTTCAAAAATATCGTAAATCTGCTCGATGGCAGAAAGCTGCCGCATATGTGCCAGCTCACGCGCATCATTTAAAAAGGAGGTTTTATATTCCTGAAACGTGACCTCACTGCCGTCTACCACACGCACCGTCTGGCTGTCCGGCAGGCGCTCGCTCATCGTCTGGGGAAAAAACTCACGAATCAACGTTTTGATATTCAGCACACTGTCGTAGCCGATATAAGAGATTCCCTCTCCGTTGCTCTTGCGGGCCAAGCCGATCATATATCGATTTTGCAGCATGGTTTTGAACGGCAGCGCGTCCGGCCGCTGCGGCTCATCCGTCGGACACCCGCAATGAGGGCATGGCTCGCCCACGGGCCGCTCCGACATACAGTTCATGCATAGCTCAAAGTCAGTCATACTGGTTCCTCCATAATGCTATTATGGACACACAAAGCAGGCGTTATCCCGCCGGTTGGCGCCACAGCCCTCTCCGGCGGATAACGCCGGGCATTCCGGATCAGCCCGGCTGTTTTTCGGGCGGAACGCACACCACCCGATTCTTTATATTTAAGAAGTATACCACAATCTACCGGCAAAACGCAATACCTCGCGTCTGACTCTCATTTTGGGGCTCCGGTTTTGCGACATTTTTCGCAGAATTTTAAAGGGAAGCGAATTGATATTCTATGCCCTGTTTGCTATAATAACCTCACGGCGCAAGCCGAAGCAAAGCTTCGGGCGCCTGAGAGAACATTGAAGCATGATAACACTGCTCAAGGTACCGCTTTTGAGGAAAGAAAATACCCTTACCGTTGTTATCATGCTATAATCATACAATCATAAAAAGTGCGGATTTCTTTCCCGTCTTCAGCGGAGAAGAAATCCATCCTATTATTTGAGTATACTATTTCATATTGCAGAGGAGGGACTGTGGGATGAACCGTAAAAAGGGAGGCAAAGTGGCCGCTGTTATTGACATCAGCTCGAGCATGCTGAAAATGAAAATTGCTCAGCTGCAAAAGGACAAAATCGTCACGCTGGATCGGCTGGAATACCCCGTCAAGATTGGCTCTGAGGTGTTTCACGGCGGGAAAATCAGCTTTGAAAGCCTTTGGAATATTTCCTCCACCCTGCACGGATACAGCGATGTGATGAAGGAATACGGCGCCGAGCAGCAGCGCGTGGTGGCCACCACGGCCCTGCGCGAGGCGAAGAACCGGGATTACATCACCGACCAGCTGAAAATCCAGAACGGGATCACCGTACAGGTTTTGGAGGACGACCAGGAAAAAACGCTGATCTACTCCGAGGTTTTGAACTCGATCCAGGCCATGCCGAACTTTCCGGCCGGCAACACCCTGATTTCGTTCATCGGCACCGGCAGCATCGGACTTTCCATTTTCGACGGAACGAATATGATCTTCTCGCAGAACATCTCCATCGGGCCGATGAAGCTGTACAACATGCTCGGCAGCATTCAGGAAAACAGCGGCGATTTCGATACGGTGGTAGAGGAATACCTGAACCTGATCGTGAAGCACATCCCCATTCCCGGACGCCTGAAGAGCATCCGCAACCTGGTGCTGGCAGGCAGCGAGATCGAGCTGATTGCGCGCATTTGCAGCGTTACACCCGAGCAGGGGCATTACATCATCCAGTCGGAGCTGATCGGCCGCCTGCTGCAGGAGGTTCGCGTCATGACGCCGGACTCTCTCGCTGCCAAGTACGACATCACCGATGCCAGCGCACAGGTGCTGTACCCGGTGCTGGTAATTTACATGCAGCTTTTGCAGCTGACGCACGCCGACCGGGTGATCTGCCCGAAGGTAGAGCTGTGGGACGCTCTTCTGCGCCAGATGCTGGTACCGAAAAGCAAAAAGGATTACGAAACCCATGTCGTAAACAGCGCGATTTCGTGCGCGCAGTGGATCGCCGACCGCTACCGCTGCAACCGCTCGCATTCGGACGCGGTGCGCCGTTTTTCGTGCCGGATTTTTGACAAAACCAAAAAGATTCACGGCATGGATTACAAGAGCAGACTGATTCTGGAGCTGGCCTGCATCCTGCACGACGCGGGGTATTACATCAATTCCAAAGAGCACCTGAACAGCACGTTCGATCTGGTCAAGAACATCGACATTTATGGCCTGACCGACCGCGAGGTGCTGATGATCGCGTTTTTGTCCAGCTACGACGAATACTGCGTACCCAGCGACGACGACCCGGAATTCAACCGCCTTGACAAACAGACCCGCCTGATGATTTCAAAGCTCGTGGCGATTTTCCGCCTTTCGAACGCGCTGGATAAATCGCAGACGCAGAAGCTGGAGGATATTACGATCAAGCTGGAAAAAGACCGGCTTGTGATCACGGGCAGCAGCGACGGGAACCTGACGCTGGAAAAATGGGCGTTCGATCTGTGCGCGCCGTTTTTCCAGGAGGTATTCGGGATTCATCCCGTACTGAAAATCAAAACGCTGATGCTTTGAGAGAGGGGGAAACACTATGGGTGAGAACAAACAGCTCCCCTTTATCAACCGGGAACTGAGCTGGATGGATTTTAACTGGCGCGTTTTGGAGGAGGCCTTTGAAAAGGAAAATCCCGTCATGGAGCGCCTGCGGTTTTTGGGGATCACCTCTTCCAATCTGGATGAGTTTTTTATGGTGCGCGTAGCGGGCGTCAAGGCCCAGGTGCACTCGGGCTATAAAATTCCCGACCTTTCCGGCCTGACGCCGGATGAGCTGATGGTTCGCCTGACACGCAAAATCCGTTCGTTTACCGAGCAGCAGTATACGTCTTTGCACCGCTCGATTCTGCCGGCCCTGCGGAAGGAGAACGTCTTTTTCTGCGCGCCGAGCGACCTGAGTGAGGAACAACAGAATTTTCTTTCGGATTATTTTGATAAGATTCTGTACCCGGTGCTGACGCCGCTCGCGGTAGACCGCAGCCGCCCGTTCCCCATGCTCACAAACAAGAGCCTGAATCTGGCGGTTCGCCTGAAGGGCGAAGAGGAATCCCTGTTCGCGGTGGTACAGGTGCCGTCGATCCTTTCCCGGTTTTTGCTGGTACCCGACCCGGAACGAAAAATTTATGTGCTGCTGGAGAATATTATCTCTTATAAAATCAACAATCTGTTCGGCATGCACCACATCGAAGCCTGCTCGCCCTTTCGATTGACGAGAAACTCTGATTTGGAAATCGACGAGGACGCCGAGGACCTTCTGACCGAGGTGCAGAAATCCATTAAAAAGCGCAAGCGCGGGCGGCCCGTGCGGCTGGAACTTTTGCAGAACTGCGACGCCGAAATCAAGGATTTTCTTGTAGAGATGCTCGACCTGAAGCCGAACGACCTGTTCGAGGTGCCCGGGCCCATCGACCTGACATACCTGACCAAATTTGCGTCCCTGCCGGGGTACGACGCTTTGTGCTTTGACCCGATCAAGCCGGTCTATCCCCCCGCGGCCTTCTGGGGCTATGACGATATTTTCGAGGCCATTCGGGAAAAAGACCGGATGGTGCACCACCCGTACGAAAGCTTTCAGTGCGTGGTCGATTTTGTCAGCCGCGCGGCCGATGACGCGGATGTGCTGGCCATCAAGCAGACCCTGTACCGCGTCAGCGGCCATTCCCCTATCATCGCGGCGCTGATCCGCGCGGCGGAGAACGGCAAGCAGGTAACGGTGCTGGTAGAGCTGAAAGCCCGCTTTGACGAGGAAAACAACATCAACTGGGCCAAAAAGCTGGAACAGGCCGGATGCCACGTCATCTATGGCCTTGCGGGCCTCAAGACCCACTGCAAAATCCTGTTGGTGGTGCGGCGCGAGGAAGACGGCATCCGCCGGTACGTACACATGGGAACCGGAAATTACAACGACTCCACCGCCAAAATCTATACTGACATCGGCGTGTTCACGTGCCGCGAGCCGTACGGCATCGACGCTTCGTCGCTGTTCAACGTGCTTACCGGCTATTCCCGCCCGCCGGAATACCGCAAATTCGTGGTGGCGCCGCAGGGAATGCGGAACGTTTTTGAACGCATGATCCGCCGCGAAACCGAAAACGCGAACAAGGGGCTGCCCAGCGGCATCACCGTAAAGGTAAATGCTCTGATCGACCCGCAGATGATCGAACTGCTGTACGAAGCATCGCAGGCCGGCGTGCCGATCCACCTGATCGTGCGCGGCATGTGCAGTCTCATTCCCCGGCTGCCAGGGCTGAGCGAAACCATCACCGTGCAGAGTATTGTGGGCCAGCTTTTGGAGCACAGCCGCATTTACGCCTTTCAAAACGGGGGCGACCCCAAAATCTATATGGGCAGCGCCGACTGGATGCCCCGTAACCTGGACCGCCGGGTAGAGCTCGTGTTCCCCATTGAGGGCGAAGAGCTGAAGCGCCGCGCGTTTGAAATTCTGGAAATTCTGCGCAGCGACAATGTCAACACACGCATGATGCAGCCGGATACGACTTACCTGCACGTCAGCCGGCGCGGCAAGGCCGCCGTCAATTGCCAGTCTTTGTTCTCCACCATGGCGAGAAAGAGCCTGACGGAACTGAAAAAATCGGAGGAAAGCAAGCTGATGGAGCCGATCCGCGATGCGGATAAGGCGAAGCGGCTCAAATAACGGAAAGGGGCCCACAACGATGAGAGTTGGAATTCTGACCAGCGGAGGCGACTGCCAGGGGCTAAACGCCGCGATTCGCGCCGTAGGAAAAGCACTTTACGAAAAATTTGAGGACGACGTTGCCATATTTGGAATCCGCGACGGATACCGCGGCCTGATGGAGGGCGATTACTGGGAGATGTCCCCCCGCGACTTTTCCGGTATTTTAACGCTGGGCGGCACGATTCTGGGCACCTCGCGCCAGCCGTTTAAAGAGATTCGCGGCCCCGAGGGCAGCCAGAGCGAAAAGGTTGAGCAGATGAAGAAAAACTATAAGAAGCTCAGGCTCGACTGTATTGTGATTCTGGGCGGCAACGGCACCCACAAAACCGCGAACCTGCTCAGCGGGGAGGGGCTGAATGTGATCACACTGCCCAAAACCATCGACAACGACCTGTGGAACACCGAAATGACCTTCGGCTTTTCCAGCGCGGTGGAGATCGCTTCGATGGTCATCGACTCCATCCACAGCACCGCCACGTCGCACGGGCGGGTGTTCATCGTGGAGCTGATGGGCCACAAGGTGGGCTGGCTGACGCTGCACGCGGGCATCGCGGGCGGCGCGGATGCGATTCTCCTGCCCGAAATCCCCTATAACATCGATTCCATCAGCCGTGCGCTGCAGCAGAGGAAGCGCTCCGGCAAGCAGTTTTCGATTCTGGCCGTGGCGGAGGGAGCCATTTCGGATAAAGAAGCGGCCCTTTCCAAAAAAGAACTGAAAGCACAGCGGGCCAAAATGACAGAGCCTTCCCTTTCTTACCGTTTGGCCAAAGAGATCAGCGAGCGCACCGGCAACGAGGTGCGCGTGACGATTCCCGGTCATTTTCAGCGCGGCGGCAGCCCCTGTCCTTATGATCGCGTGCTGGCGACCCGCCTTGGCACCGCCGCGGCCCAAATGATTCAGGATCGCCATTTCGGCTGCATGATGGCCCTGCAGAACCAGAAGATCGTACCCGTTCCGCTGGGAGAGGTGGCAGGCAAGCTCAAGGCTGTTCCGCTGGACTGCGAGATGATTCAGTCCGCGCGGGACATCGGCATCAGCTTTGGCGACTGAGCCTCGACGACATCAGATACAAAAGAAATCATCCCCAATATAAAAATGGAAAAGGCCGGATTTTCAGTGTTGAAAATCCGGCCCTTTCCTTGTCGTCAGGATATGGATACTACTTTAGAAAAGTTTAAAATGCAGTTTCAGTTCCCCTACCCTTGAAAGTCAGTTAGAGGACACCCTTTTCGGCAGCGAGCTCACGACCATCCCCATAAGGATAAATACCGACCCCAGATACCCGAAAGCAGACAACTGCTCACCTAACATCAGATAGGCAGACAAAGCGGTAAAAACAGGCTCTGTGCAAAAAGCGATCGATGCAAAAACAGGAGAGATATGCTTTAATGCAATGTTTTGCAGAAGATAAGCGATAAACGTACACCCCGCTGCCAAATAAAGGATGGAAAGCCACCCGGAGGCAGATACATGATAAAGGGAACGAAAATCCTCCAGCATAACTGAAAAGAAGAGTGAAATCAGGGCAGTCACTCCTGATTGGACTGTTGATAAAACGACAGGTTCGATTGTGCTGACAAGCTTTGCGCTGAATGTAAGTGTGACGGCTAAACAAAACGAACTGATCAGCGCCATAAGTTCACCAATCCCAAAAGCATTCTCTCCACTAATGCCACAAATGAGATACAAACCCGTAAGCACCAGCAGCACAGCGCCTGCTATTTTCTTTTCAGGTTGCGTTTTGTGAACCAAAAGGGCCAAAATGGGGGTAAACACTACGGACAAAGCCATCAACAGCCCGGCCGTGGTCACAGGCGCAAATTGCAGGGACAGCGTTGATAAAATAAAAGATGCGGCTGTCATAACGCTGATTGGGATACATTTTTTCAGTTCAGTGCTGTATTTTGTCAGTATTGGAAAGAAAAACAGAACAAACAAACCAAACGATAAAAAGAAGCGGATCGTCAGACAATAAAATGGCGAGATCGATTGCAGGCCAATTTTAGTGACGGTATTTCCAACGCCCCAGAGGACGCATTCCAAAACAATAAAAGCATGATAGGCCAGCTTTTTATTCATATTATAATTCACTCCAAACATAAAAAAGTCATTGGCTGCTCACCAATGACAGAAATCCGTTTACTGCCATGTGGGCATAACGACCCACGGCTATTCCCTTTCAGGGATAGCCGTTAGCAGTAACGATGGAGTTTATTATTTAAAATATGAATTACGGCTAAATTCACAGTGGCCACTCCTTTGCCTTGATTGTAACAGACAAAGAAGCGGCACACAAGTAGAACCGGAATTTTATTTACAATAAATTTCTGTATTCCGAAACATCCCGAAATGTCAAAAGGCTCATAGCGCGAAGTTTGCTCTTGGCCTTATAAAATTAATTCACTCCGCACGGGAAAAGTTTGCCGTCATTCCCCGTCCTTCGGCGCGGAATCTTCCTGAGAAACCGCGGGCTGCTCCAAAGGAGTCTGTGGCTGGAACTGCTCCTGCGGCGCGGTCTGCAGCGCCGGAATTTCGTCTGTCGGTTCCACTCTGGGGCGCACAGAGGGGGTCTTGATGTGAAATACGATCTGAACGACAAACAGCGCCAGCGAAACAAGGCAGACCATCCAGAGATAGCTTGACCAATGATAGATGTCGGGGGCATTGTTGTCCGCCAGAACCCCCTGGAACATCAGACCCATCGCCAGCGACACGCCGCACAGCAGGCTGATGAGAAGGTCCAGTCTGCCGCGCTTCGGGTACAGGGGTCTATGCTTGCTCCTCAAATAAAAATACACGCTGCGGGCCGCGTTCAGCAAAATAATCGCCAGCGCCAACAGATATGCGCTGAAATTCCAAAGGTAATGATTCATGATATCCTGCAAGGGACTCACCGCCATAAACTTCTCCCCCTCTGCTTATTTTCCTTATTTTACCCATTTTCCCTGCATTTTGCAAGTAATTCCTGCGGGATTTGCGCAGATGCAGAGTAAGAGGGGACTGCATCCTTGGTAAGGATGCAGTCCCCTCTTACTCATCTTTGTCTTAATTCAATAAACTGCTCGCTATCGGACCCGCACCGGGGACATCGAAAATCCTGGGGAAGCTCACTGCCGATAAAAATATATCCGCAGATTCTGCATCGAAATCTCTTCTGGTTTTCCGAGAGCATGTCGTTCTGTCCGTTTTCCTGCATTGGATCTTCCCCTTTCTTATGTAGATATCAAAACCTGTGCGGGGCAGTCGGCCCCGTCGGGGGTTTTCACTCTGCTGCTTCCACCGTCACAAGCTCTTTGAGCTTTTCGAATGTTTTTTCACCGATCCCGCCTACCTGCATCAGCTCCTCCGTGCTCTGGAAGGCCCCGACGGATTCGCGGTAAGCGATGATCTTCTGCGCTGTTGCCGGACCAATTCCGGGCAGCGTTTCCAGCTCTTCGGCATCTGCCGTATTCAGATTGACCAGCGCGGTCTGCTCCACCGGCTCCGGCTCGTAGCCCTCCGGCTGAGAAACGTCGTCCGGTGCGGAGGGAACCGCCGCCTGCGCCGCAGAAGAAAGGTCTGTTTTCACCACGGCCGTCAGCGTTACCTGCGGCACAAACAGCACGTTATACCCGATCATCAAGGCGCAGAGAATGATCGCGACGGCAAGCAGCCAGCGAACCTGACGGGCATCCTGATCCATTCTTCCACCGCCACCCCTTATTCCGCGCGTTCCAGATATTCAATCAGGTCGGCTACCGCGCCGTCTCGGCAGTCGCCTACGACGAGATCAGCCATCTGCCGAATGTCCTGCGGCGCATTGGAGGGCACTGCTGCAAAACCGGCGGCGTGCAGCATCTCCACATCGTTATAATAGTCGCCGATCACCACCAGATTCTCACGAGGCAAGCCGGTCTGCCGCAGAATCTCTAACAGGCCGCTGCCTTTGTCGACTCCTTCGGGCAGCATTTCCAGAAAGCACTTCTCGCTCTGCACAAAACGGACTCCGGGGTGCGCAAAGGACTCGGTAAAGGCCTGTATTTTCAGCTTGGTTTCGGGGTCGGCGGCACACAACGCCTTGCACCAGTGGTCGGTAATTTCGCCTGCGTCTATCTCTACACAGGGCAGGTTCTCATTCCCCAGATGCGCCCTGACATACTGATTCGCGCGCAAAACAAACTGCCTGCGCTGCGCGAATACCTCACAGCCTATCTCCGGAAAGTGTTCTGTGAGAAGGCGGGCATAGTCCCTCGCTTGCGGCGGCAGAAAGAACGCCTTGGCAATCTCATCCTGCTCATAATCGTATAAAATAGAGCCGTTCAGCATCACACAAAGCCCCTTGGGCTGCACCTGGCGGCAATAGCGCTCTCCGGAATTCACGGAGCGCCCGGTCGCCACGGCAAAGCGGCCGCCCTGCTCCTGAAACCGCCGGATCGCATCGATATTGCGCTGCGGTATCGTATGGTTTGCACCAATCAGGGTACCGTCAAGATCAGACACCAAGAATATATCCTGAAGCTTCAAAAGAGAACCTCCTTATACTATCACCAGCGACGAAAAGTAAAAAAACAGGCATTGCCCCCATATCTTTAGCAGGGGAGCGCCGCTACAATTCCAAATTTTTATGGAAGATCAGTACGGCTGACTGCGCAGACGTGCCAGAAAATCGGTAAAATACGGCGGAAGCGGACTTGTCAGCTCAATATACCGGCCGTCGCGCGGGTGACAAAAGCCGATGACTCTCGCGTGCAGGCACTGGCCGTTCAGCGAGGGAATCACTTTTTTCGGCCCGTATACCGGGTCGCCCGCAACGGGGTGGCCCAAATACGCCATATGCACCCGAATCTGATGGGTTCGGCCCGTTTCAAGCCGCAGACGCACATAGGAAAAGCCGGGCAGTTCCTCCAGCACCTGATAGTGCGTGACTGCGCGGCGGCTGTTTTTCTGCGTGACCGTCATCTTCTTGCGGTCGGTCGGGTGCCGGCCGATGGGTGCATCCACCGTGCCGCTTTGCTCGCGAAGATGGCCGTATACCACGGCCTCGTATTCACGGGTAAAGGAATGCTCTTTAATCTGCGCGGCAAGGCTCTGGTGGGCAAAATCATTCTTCGCGACGATCAAAAGGCCGCTGGTATCTTTATCAATACGGTGCACAATGCCGGGGCGGATGACCCCATTGATTCCGGACAGGGAATCGCCGCAATGGTACAGCAGCGCGTTGACAAGCGTTTTGTCGCGGTTGCCCGGCGCGGGATGAACCACCATGCCCTTCGGCTTATTGACTACCAGCAGGTCGTCATCTTCATAGACGATATCGAGCGGGATGTTTTCCGGTTTCGCCTGCTCCATAGGGGCAGGGTCCGGCAGCAGCACCTCGATCGTCTGGCCCTCGGCCACCCGGTCGTTCTTAGAAAGCGGACGCCCGCCGCACAGCACCGCGCCCGCAAGCATCAGCTTCTGCACGCCGGAGCGCGTCTGGCCCTCCAGCAGCTCGCTCACTGCCAGGTCCGCCCGGGCATCCTGATGCTCCGCCCCGATTACCAGCAGCTTTTTCTGCACCTTAACCACCCATTCTGTGATTTCTGTTCTGATTGTAGTGCGCGTATTTGGCATAACGCCCCGGCTGCTTGGGCCGGCCCCTGTCGTCTGCAAAGAACAGCAGGTAGATCACCAGCAGCGCACAGCCAACCGTGACGCAGATGTCCGCAAAGTTGAATACCGGCGGGAAGAACTGAAAGTGAATATAATCCACCACATACTGATAGCGCAGCCGATCGATCATGTTTCCGATTCCACCGGCCAGAATCAGCGTGAGCGCCGTACGGGTCAGGGCGGTGTGGCCGCGGTAAAAAATCAGCGCCGCCGCGATCAAAAGGCAAACCACAGCGGTAACGGCAATAAACAGCCACTGGTAGTTCGCCAGTATGCCGAACGCCGCGCCGCGGTTTTCCACGTAGGTAAGCTGAAAAAAGCCCGGGATCAACTCAATCCGGCCCAGTGGTTTCAGCTGCTCCACCACCGCGGCTTTCAGAACCTGATCTACGGCAATCCCCGCCGCTGCCGCGACGAAGGACAAAAACACTGCAATATAAGGCAAAAGAAACTCCCTCTCTTTCAGGAAAAAAGGGCGGATCGCTCCGTCCCTCCTCCATCTATGAAATACTCCGGACCCGGATTTCGGGTGATGTACTTATTCTTCTCCGGATTCATCCACTTCATCAAATTTTAAAACATCATAACGCAGGTCGTGATTCGGCGACTCTGTATCGAACACCGCGGCGTCGACAGAAAAGTCGTCCTTCTCCGGTTCCGGGGTGTACTCCGGCTCCGGCTCTGCGGGCACGGGAGGCTCCTCGGGCATATAGTGGCTCTGCTGCTCCGGCTCCTCCTGCTCTTTCTCCGGCTCGGCTGCGGCATGGCTGCCTTCCTGCGCAAACTCTTCCTTGCGGCTGGGGATCGCATCGATCAGCGTCAGATGCTCTTTGTAAATCGCAAGCAGCTTGGTGCGGAATTCGATGACCTTTTTCTTCAGCTCATCCAGCTCGCGCTGCTGTTCAACCACATCCGCCTTGGCGGTGCCGAGAATGCGCTCGGCCTTCAAATTCGCGTCCTTCAGGATGATTTCTGCCTTATGGCGCGCCTCCCTGACAGAAGATTCGCCCAGCTTCTGCGCGCTGACCAGAGCGGTTTTGATCTCGCTTTCTTCCTGACGGTAATCCTCAATCTTTTCCGCCAGAACGGAGAGTTTTCTCTCCAGCTCTTTCTTTTCGTTTGCCAGTGTTTCGTACACTTCGGCCTGCTCCATCGTTTTTTTCAGCAGTTGGTCGTAGGAATCCTTCACCTGATCAATAAAGGCATCTACATCTTCGGTACGATAACCGGAAAAATTCGATTTGCGGAAGCTGACATTGATAATATCGTTGAGAGTAAGCACGACAAAAACCTCCTGTTATCTGTATTTTCTTCCACTCAAGTTCACACGGCCCCGTTTGGTTTCGGGCCCGATCTGATCCAGAATAAACCGGCCCTTACCGCGCACGGAGAGACGGTCGCCGTCTTTGACCGCCGCGGAAACCGACATAATTTGCACGCCGCCCAGCAGTACGCCGCCCGATTCCACCAGGCGCGCCGCTTTCTCGCGGCTGATGCGCAGTGCCGCAGCGACGACACAATCCAGCCTGGGCGAAGCGATCACCGTACTGAACGGCTCAAAGCCAAGGCCGCCCGGCAAAGGCTCGGTAAAGCCGGGGGTAAGCCGCACCCCCACCCGGCCGATCTTTTCCACCTGCGTCTGTACGTAGCCGGCCATTTCTTCGCGTAGGAATAAAACGCCCCGGCCCGGCTCGATCAGAAGATCACCCACCGTGTCGCGGGTAATGCCAAGCGCCATCAGCGCACCGAGAAAATCCCGGTGTGTGAGCTTGTCGCAATCGCGGAAGGCGGCAGTAACGGCACAAATGGGGAACGACTCCGGCTCCGGCTCAAGGTAATCGGGGAACGCGCCAAACATCACGCGCTCCGCCCCTTCAAAGCCGCCCCAGAATAAATAGTGGAAAAAGCCCTCCCGGCGCAGAACACCCTGTGCCGAGAAGGCTTCCGCTTCTGACAGAAAGCCTACAAAAACCGGCTGAGACCGCCGGGAACATAGGCGGACCGCATCCAGGAGCCTTGCCTCCAGTATGGCGTTATCCCCGGGGGAATTCTGCTTCATCAGAAATAAACGCCGTTGTTTTCCAGCTCGTCGAGCACGTCGTCGCCGGTCAGCTCTACATTATACGGGGTGATGATAAAGGTGCTTGCCGCAACACGCTTGATTTTGCCCCCGTTTGCGTAAGCCACGCCGCTGAGAAAATCGATGATGCGGCGGCTGATGTCTTTATTGGTGTTTTCAAGGTTGAGCACCACGGTGTGCATTTTTAGCAGTTCGTCTGCCACGGCACGGGTTTCCTCGCCAAAACGCTCGGGCTTGAAGAGAACCACCTGCAGCTGCGTGGTGGCGTGAATATTCACGACCTTATTGCTGCCGCCAGTGCTGCCGCCGCGTCTTGCCGTTTCACGCTCGCGGATCGTATCCGCGTGATTGTCCGGGCCAGAGATGATCTCGTCTGCGCGATCATCTACATATTCCTCATCCTCATACTCATCTTCAGGGGCGCCCAACATATCTTTAAATTTTTGAACCAATCCGGCCATTCTGATGCCTCCCTATTTTCGTTCTAAAGGATTTGATATTTCCTAGGTCCGAAGAGAGACGAGCCCACCCGAACCATATTTGCTCCGCAAAGGATTGCCTGAGCATAGTCTGACGACATGCCCATGGATAAGTAATCCATGAGAATATTATCCATTCTTTTCGCCTTGATGTCAACATAATATTCGCGCATGCGCGAAAAATATGGCATCGCGTCCTCCGGGCGATCGCAGACAGGCGGGATTGCCATGAGGCCCCGCACCGAAATGCCGGGCATGCAGGAAACTTTTTCCAGCAGCTCCGACAGCTTCTCCGGCAGAACGCCGGACTTATTTTCTTCGTGCCCGATATTCACTTCGATCAGCACATTGGTCGTGGTTTTGTTCTGCAAAGAAAGGCGCGAAATCTCTTTTGCGAGCTTTTCGTTGTCCACAGACTGAATCAAGCTGACCTGGCCAATCAGGAACTTGACCTTGTTGGTCTGCAAATGCCCGATAAACTGGCGGTCGCAGGGGGAAAGCAGCGGCAGCTTGTCGCACAGCTCCTGCACGCGGTTTTCGCCGATATGCGAAACTCCCAGCTCGATCGCGCGGTTGATCACCGGAACGGGGACCGTTTTGGTCGCTGCCAAAAGCGTAATCTCTTCGGGGCTTCTGCCGGACTTGACGGCGGCCTCTTCGATCTTCGCCCGAACAACCTTCAGGTTTTCTTCCAGGTCACGCATCCGCTCCGCGTATTCCTGTTCGGTTTCATTTAACGACTTTTCCGTCATAAAGATCCGTCCCTTCTATAATCACCTCATCGTATAAACGGATAGGGGATTTTGTCATGAGTTCTTTCCACTCCGGGTCGGTGTCGCTCAGCTCTTTGCAGATGACATAGCTGCCGCTGCTCATCAGCGGGATGATCTGCACGAATTCGATGGTATTGCCGTGCATGACATAAACACCCTGCACTTCTTTTTCCACCTTCTTCTTGGTGCCGTCCTCCTGCGTGAACTCCTTCGTCAGCTTTTCAAAATGGATGCTCTTCTGGCTGACCATGATCCCGGAGTAGGTTCCCGCCTGTACCTGCACTGTGGCGTCGCGCACGGACGCGATGCCGGTATCCATATAAGAGCACTGCAGGATCACGGCAGCGTCTCCCTGATGGTTCGGCTGATTCACGGCGGCCACAGTCGCGGGGACCGACTTGCCCACCGCAAACGGAAAGTTGATGTTGACGCGGTTGCCCTCCTTGAGCTTGAGCGCGTCATCCTGGCTGACTACGGCGGCGAAGTACCAGTCAAACTCCTCGCACACCTTGCCGATCACATCGCTGCCAAGGGCCTGCGGCTTTTTTTTCGCTTTCAGGTCAGCCACCGAAAGCTCCAGTACGGAAGCGTAATTGTACTGGGATTCGTACCCGTCCGCCGCACTGACGAAATAGCCCGAAACCGGTGATTTGATCTGCCCCATTTTCGTGCCGCCGGAGGTGGGGATCGCACCGAGCTGGCCTTGCAGCTGCGCGATTCTGGCGCTGAAATCCTTGGACGCGCCGGTGACCACCTGCTGCTCGTTCATCAGGTACAGCAGGGAGTCGCGCTGCGACGACAGAGTGTTGTAATCACGGCCCTGCAGCGAGGTCAGAATTTCTTTGAGGCCCTGATTGATCTGCTTTGTCAGCGAGCCGGGGTTTGCGGCATACGTATCGCCGGGCTTGCTCAGGCTTTGCAGGCGGGCGATCTCCGCCGAAAGGTGTGCTGCCTGCTGCTGCTGCGTGGCGTCTTTGGCGCTGTCGTATACCTCTGCCACAACGCCGTCCTTGGCGATTTTGCCGCCCTCGCCGAGCGGGTACGTGAGAACGCCCTGCACGCTCTGGCGGAGCAGCTGTTCTTTGCGGATCACCGTGCCGGTCATCTGGATCGTATCCTCTGCGTTGGCATACACAGCGGTTTCAGCCTTGACCCCGCTGTAGCTGGCGTTATAAATCTGATTGCCGATATAAAAAAGGAGCAGCAGGCCGATCAGGCCCGAAACCAGGCGCTTTAAAACCGGATTATTCATACAGCTCCCCCCTTATGATCTCTTCTGCGGCACCGCGGAGCGCGTCCCACTGTGCGTAATCATCCACGAACAGCCAGCGCGCCTGCTCCTCCCGGCGGAACCAGGTAAGCTGGCGCTTGGCGTAGCGGCGGGTTTCGCGCTTGATAGTATCCTGCGCTTCAGGGAGTGAAACCTCACCGCGAAAATACGGCAGCAGCTCTTTATAGCCGATCGCCTGCATTGCCGTGGCGCCGCTGGGCATTTCGAGAAGCTCCTTCGCCTCTTCCACCAGCCCGCGGCGAAACATTTCATCCACCCGCTGGTTGATTCTTTCATACAGGCGCTCCCGGTCGCGGAAGCCGAGGCATAAGAAGCACACCCGGTACGGCGAAGGCACAAGGCGCGAACGGCGCAGGTGCTCTGTCATCGTTACGCCTGTGACGCGGTACAGCTCGATCGCACGGATCAGCCGCGGCAGATTGCGCGGCTCGATACGATCCGCAGACTCTGGGTCAAAGGAGCGAAGCTCCTGCATCAGGCCCTCGGTTCCCTCCTGCGCTGCCCGCTGTGTCAGCTCGGCGCGCAGGGCGGGGTCGTTGTCCGCTTCGGTAAACGCGGTGTTCGTAATGAGCGAGCGAATATACAGCCCGGTTCCCCCCGCCAGCACCGGCAGGTGACCCCGGCTGTGGATGTCCACGATCGTTTCCTTGGCCAGGGCTACATAATCCGCCACGGAAAAGGATTGGCCCGGCTCCACAAAACCCATCAGATAGTGAGGCACCCCCAGCGTTTCTTCGGGAGTGGGCTTTGCGGTTCCGATTTCCATCCCCCGGTAAATCTGCATGGAATCGGCAGAAACCACTTCTCCGCCGTGGCGCAGGGCCAGCTCCGCCGCAAGGCGGGTCTTGCCGCTGGCTGTTGGCCCGCCGATGACAAGCAGCGGTATTTTCTCCTGCGGCATAAGCCTTCCTCCCTTCCGTAATAATCAGATTTACTTTTTCCCCAGCCGTTGAAAATTGTACGAGACAAAATAACAGGAAGCAAAATTGCTTTTTTTATGTTGCAGTTACGTCATTTTTCCCGTGACACGGATTATGCCCGGCCGAACTGGCGCTCTAATTCCTTGCGGGTCAGCACGATCGAGATCGGCCGCCCATGCGGGCAATAGCGGAGCTGCGGGTTTTCATCGAGCTGCCTCACCAGGGCGATCAGTTCCTCCGGCGAACGGTCGTCGTGCGCTTTCATCGCCGCACGGCAGGCGATATTATGGTACAGCCAGTCGAGGTGCTCGGTCGTCACATCGGTGCGCGACTGCGCTAAGTAACCCGCGATCTCCATCACGGCCTCCGGTACGTCCTCCCCGGTCAGGGACAAAGGCGCGCTGCGCACCAGTACGGTGCCGCCGCCGAAATCGTCTATTTCAAAGCCGGCTGTTTCGCATAGATCCAGCGAAGCCAGCACGGCCGCGTATTCGTTCTTTTCCAGCAGAACGGGTACGGGGGCCAGCAGCATTTGCGAAAAGACCGTGCCGCTCTGCTCTTTGAGTCGCTCGTACAGCAGTCGCTCGTGCGCCGCGTGGCGATCGATCAGCACCAGCTCCTCGCCGTCCGCGCCGTCGCGCTCGAGCAGGATATATGTGCCGAACGCGTGGCCGATATAGCGGAAATCCGCTGGAGCCTGCACGTCGGGCGACGGCGCTTCCATTTGCCCCATAGAGGGATGTTCCGCGAAAGGATTACTCTCTTCTGACTGTGCCAGACTGCTGACCGGCACAGAGCCGACAGGAGTGGCCTCCCCGCTGGAGGAAACCTCCCATTCCTCCGGTTCGGTAGCTCTTTGCGGGGCTGTGCCGGGCTGAGCGGGTGTGCTTGCGTTCGGCTGTACCGGCAAAGCGGGTCGTGTGTCCGGCCATCGCTCTGTCAGAGGATGGGCAGACTCCGGAGAGCCTATTTTGTGATACGCGGGCGTGGTCGGCACGGCAATCTCCACCGGGTCGTCCACAGCACTGTCGTTCAGGGCCAGGGCGGCAGGCTTTGCAGCGCCAAACACGCCGGGCATCGCAATCTGCTGGGGTTTTGTATCCGGCACATCGAACGGCAAAGGCGGTGTCTGCGGCTTCGCGGCCGGCGGTTCCGCCGTACCGGGCAACGTGATTTTATTCGGGGAATCCCCCTTCGAGAGCGCGGTCTTGACCCCGTAATACACGGCGTCGAACACCGGGCGTTCGTTGATAAAGCGAACCTCGAGCTTGCCGGGGTGAACGTTCACGTCCACCGCCTGCACGGGAATCTCCAGATGCAGCACGCAGGCCGGGAATTTGCCGACCATCAGCGAGCCCTTGAACGCCTGCTCCAGCGCCACCTGCGCGGTGCGGCTACGGATCGTGCGCCCGTTGATGAAAAACTGCTGCATGCTGCGGTTCGGGCGCGCGTGCGAGGGCTTGCTCACAAAACCAGTGACCCGCACCCCCTGCAATTCATACTCCACCGGAATCAGCCCTGCGGTGAATTCCCGGCCGAACACCGCAAACACCGCGGATTTCAGCTGCCCGTCGCCTGGGGCGCGCAGGGTCTCTTTTCCGTCGCGCACAAAGCGTACGGCAAGCTCCGGGTGCGACAGGGCGATTTTATCCATCACGGCGGCGACCGCGTTTGCCTCTACCGTGTCTTTCTTCAAGAATTTCATGCGGGCAGGGGTGTTGAAGAAAATGTCGCGCACGGTAATGACGGTGCCGCGCGCGCAGCCCGCATCCTCCAGCGCCTGTTCCTCGCCGCCTTCGATCACATAATGCGTTCCGGCCAGTTCCTCTTCGATGCGGGTGAGCAGATCGACCCTTGCCACCGCCGCAACGGAGGCCAATGCCTCGCCGCGAAAACCGAGCGTGCCGATGGATTCGAGATCCTCCGCGTGCAGCACTTTGCTGGTGGCGTGGCGCAGAAACGCCGTGGGGACATCCTCCCGCGCGATGCCGCTGCCGTTGTCGGTGACGCGCATCAGCAGCGCGCCGCCATTTTGAATCTCTACCGAAATGCTCGTCGCACCGGCGTCGATCGAGTTTTCGACCAGCTCTTTGATGACGGAGGCCGGGCGCTCCACCACCTCACCGGCGGCGATCAGCTCCGCAACGTGTTTATCGAGCAGATTAATTTTCCCCATTCACTTGCCTCCCTGCTTCCTGTTGGTCAATTGCTTTTCCATCCCATATGATGCAAGTACAGCGGTATCTTCCCCCGCCTATGACGGAGAAAGATACCCGCCATGATTCCATATGATATGGCCCTAATTCTGCGCCAGCTTACTCAGTTCAAACAGCGTATTCATACATTCGATCGGCGTCAGCGTATTGACATCCATCTGCCGCAGACGCGCCAGCACCTCGGACTCCTGCGGCGGCACAAGGGACAGCTGCGCCGTTTCCTCTTCGCGCGGTTTTCTGCCGGAGCCCTTCGGCGTGACCGGCCTGCCGCTTTCCAGCTCGCGCAGCACCTGCTTGGCCCGGTTCACTACGGAGTTCGGCACGCCGGCGAGCTTTGCCACCTCGATGCCGAAGCTGTCGTCCGCCCCGCCGCGCACGATGCGCCGCAGGAAGGTGATATCGTCACCGCGCTTTTTCACGGCGATATTGAAATTCTTCACGCCGGAAACGAGCTCCTCCAGCACGGTGAGCTCGTGGTAGTGCGTCGCAAACAGCGCCTTTGCGCCGAGGGAATGCTTGTCCGCCACATGCTCAAGCACCGCGCGGGCGATGCTCATGCCGTCGAACGTGGAGGTGCCGCGCCCGATCTCGTCGAGGATCAAAAGGCTGCGGCTCGTGGCGTTTTTCAGAATATCCGCGACCTCGGTCATCTCTACCATAAAGGTGGACTGCCCGGAGGCCATGTCGTCCGACGCTCCGACGCGGGTAAAGATCGCGTCTACCACGCCGATTTCCGCCGACTGCGCCGGCACAAAGCAGCCGATCTGCGCCATCAGCACGATCAGCGCGATCTGGCGCATATAGGTGGATTTACCGGCCATGTTCGGGCCGGTGATGATCGCGACGCGGTTTTCTTCCTGATCGAGCTCCACATCATTCGGCACAAAGGGCGCGCCGTCGAGCATCTGCTCCACCACGGGGTGGCGGCTCTCTTTCAGAATGATTTTTCCGCTGAGGTTCACCTCGGGGCGCTGATAGCTGTTCGCCACAGACACCGCCGCAAACGAGGTGAGAACATCGAGCTGCGCCACGGCGGAGGCCGTAGCCTGCACCCGTTCGAGCTGCGACGCCGCTTCGGCCCGCACCTGCTCAAAAAGCTGGGTTTCGAGCTGCACGGATTTTTCATGCGCGCCCAGAATGCGGCCCTCAAGCTGTTTCAGATCGGGCGTGATGAAGCGCTCGCAGTTCGTCAGAGTCTGCTTTCTTATGTACTCGTCGGGCACCTTGTCGCGGTAAGAGTTTGAAACCTCGATATAATAACCGAATACCCGGTTGTAACCTACTTTGAGTTTTGGGATTCCCGTTTTCTCGCGCTCCCCTGCTTCGAGCTGGGCGATGATTTCTTTGCCGCTGCCCATATCGGTTCTCAGCTCGTCGAGCTCCTCGTGGTAGCCGGGGCGGATCATGCCGCCCTCGCGGATGGAAAACGGGGGCTCGTCGACGATGGCGCTTTCAATTAAGGCCGCCACATCCTCGAGCGGGTCGATCTTTTCCCGGATTTCCCTGAGCAGAGCCGAGGAAACGCCGCCCAGCAATTGTTTTAATTCCGGCAGGCGCGAAAGCGCAGCGCACAGGGAGCGCAGCTCGCGCGCGTTGGCCGAGCCGTACACGATGCGCGTCATCAGCCGCTCCAGATCGTGTATCCCGGAGAGCTGTTCGGCAACGGCGTCGCGGAACATGCTGTCCATCGAGAGCTCCTCCACCGCGTTCTGGCGGCGAAGAATCTGCGCAGGATTCAGAAGCGGGCGTTCAATCCACACCCGGATGAGCCGTTTGCCCATCGCGGTTTTGGTCTTGTCCAGCACCCAGAGCAGCGAACCGCGCTTACTTTTGCCGCGCATGGTTTCAAGCAGCTCCAGATTGCGCCGGGCCGATAAATCCAGACCCATAAACTGTGAGCCGGAATACATCTCGATGGTATCCATGCGCTCCAGGCCCGTACGCTGGGTCTTTTTGAGGTACAGCAGCAGGCATCCGACCGCCTGTGCCGTTAAGGGATACGCGGAAACGCCGGAGGAATCGAGCCGCTCGGGCGAAAACTGCGCCTTGAGCAGCTGTTCGGCGCCCGTCGTTTCCTCCTGCGGCAGGCACTCCAGCGCCGCGCTGAGTTTTTCCTTGATAAATTTGCCCAGACCCGTCATTTGCAGGGTCTGGGGATTGATGAGAATCTCACGGGGAGAAAAGCGGGCCAGTTCGTTTCTCACTTGGGATTCCAGCTCCTGCAAGGAATCCGCCAGGAGCTCCGTGGCCCGCAGTTCACCCGTGGAAATATCCGCAAAACAGACGCCCGCGGCATGTTCCCCCGCGAACACCGAGCAGATAAAGTTGTTCTTCGATTCGTCGAGCATGCTGCTCTCCATGACCGTGCCGGGCGTGATCACGCGGATGACCGCGCGTTTGACCAGCCCCTTGGCCAACGCCGGGTCTTCCATCTGCTCGCAGATCGCTACCTTGTAGCCCTTGGCCACCAGGCGCGCGATGTAGCTTTCGGCACTGTGGAACGGTACGCCGCACATGGGCGCGCGCTCCTCCTGCCCGCAGTCGCGGCCCGTCAGGGTCAGCTCCAGCTCGCGGGAAGCGAGCTTCGCATCCTCAAAAAACATCTCGTAAAAATCGCCCAGCCGGAAAAACAGCAGGGTATCCGGATTCTGTTCCTTGATTTCAAAATATTGCTTCATCATGGGCGAAAGATCCGCCATTTCTCCATCCCCCGTCTGTTTGCTTTGTTCTGATGATCAATGGCAGCCAGAGCAGCCGGAGCATCCGCCCGCACCGCAGCCGCCGGCCTGGTAATCCGCCAGATCGGGGTCTTCGCCGTCGGCAGAAGCGTTGATGATCGCGCTGACGCGCTGGAGCATCATGTCCATATCTTCCTTCGCAAGGTTAAAGTCCATCATGGCAGGGTGGTTCATCACACTGTCATACGCTTCGCGCAGTTCCTCGTTGAGCTGCTGCATCTTGTCCTCGTCACGGTCGGCTTTGCCGCCCTCCTGGCTGATCGCGATTCTCTTGAGGTTGAAATCCGCGATCATCTTCTGCAGTTCCTCGTTTTCTTCGCTCTCTTTGCGGGCCTTCTGAAAATCAAGGTATCTTTCGTCCTTCTGAATCTCTTTGCCGAGCTGGCGGGCCATCTCAATAACGTCCATGGTTACTGCCTCCTAATTTATTTCATTAAAATTTTATCT
The DNA here is from genome assembly GCF_000277625.1 of Clostridium sp. MSTE9. Taxonomy (NCBI): domain Bacteria; kingdom Bacillati; phylum Bacillota; class Clostridia; order Eubacteriales; family Clostridiaceae; genus Clostridium; species Clostridium sp. MSTE9. The sequence continues at coordinate 6,195 of NZ_AKFU01000017.1, read as the reverse complement.
GCGCGCCGCCGGGTGGCGGCTGTATCCAAACCGAAACCGCTTTTCCCGGGTACACTGTCATTAGCATGCCCGCAAAAAAGCGCCATCGCTGAATCGTCAGGCCAATTCTCCGTTTAAAATCCAGTTTCGGGCGGCCGTAACCCGAACCTGACAGAACTCACCGATCTTCTCGTCGCCGCCGTCGAATTCTACGATGATGTTGCCGCCGGAGCGCCCGGCCAAGCGGCCGGTTTTGGAGCTTCTTTCCTCCGCCAGCACCCGCTGCACCGTACCGACCATCTCGGCGCAGCGCTTTGCCGCAATCTCTTCCTGCACGGCGAGCAGCTCGCGGAACCAGCGGGACTTCTCCTCATACGAAACCGGGTCCGGCAGCTCTGCCGCGCGGGTACCGATGCGGGGTGAATAGATGAACGTAAACAAAGAGGTAAACTCCACCTCTTTGATCAAACTGACAGTTTCGCAAAACTCCTCGTAGGTTTCACCGGGAAAGCCCACAATAATATCGGACGTCAGCGATAAATCCGGGATTTTCTCTTTCGCGTAGGCGACCAGACCGAGGTATTTTTCCCGCGTATAGCTGCGGTTCATCGCCTTTAGAATCCGGTTGCTGCCGGATTGGAACGGCAGGTGCAGATGGTGCGAGATGTGCCGGCTCTGTGCGATGGTGTCGATCAGCTCGTGCGTCGCGTCCTTCGGGTGCGACGTCATAAAGCGCAGCTGAAAATCCCCGTCGATCGCGTCAAGCTGCCGCAGCAGCTCCGCAAAGCTAATTGCGGGAGTCAGCTCTTTGCCGTAGGAGTTGACGTTCTGCCCCAAGAGGGTAATATCCCGGTAGCCTGCACTTACTAAAGAGCGTACCTCTTCGAAAATCGCCTCGGGCCTGCGGCTGCGCTCACGCCCGCGCACATAGGGCACGATGCAGTACGAGCAGAAGTTGTTGCAGCCATACATCACGGTCACCCACGCCTTGAACGAGCCGTCGCGCCGGATGGGAAGACCCTCCACAATCGTTTTATCCTCACTGTCGTCGCCGCGCTCAAACACGCGCCGCCCGTCGGTCAGCGTGCGGAACATCAGCTCCGGCAGCTTGTGAATCACGTGGGTGCCGAACACCAGATTCACAAACGGAAAGCTTTTTTTCATGCGCTCGGCCACGTGCTCCTGTTCCATCATGCAGCCGCACACGGCCACGATCAGGGATGGATTGCGGCGCTTGACGTTTTTGAGCGCGCCCACGTTGCCGAACACACGGTCTTCCGCGTGCTCGCGGATCGCGCAGGTGTTAAACAGAATCAGATCCGCCTCATCCTCGTCCTCAGTGAAAGAGAAGCCCATCTGCTCTAACTGTCCTTTGATTTTTTCCCCGTCCGCCACGTTCTGCTGGCAGCCGTAGGTGCGCACGCACGCCATCGGCACTGCGCCCCGGGCGCGGATGGACATGATCTGCGCCACTTCTTCAATATGCTCTTCGCGGGTGAATTCCCGCGTAGTCTGTTCCAGCTTCTCTGTCAAAAAGTGCGACCTCCTATGCTACGGTATCAGTGTATTATATCATATTTTACCTTTTCCGGCAAGTAAAACACCATGGGAAGCGGCGCTGTTTTCCCATTTGTAAAGAGCCGTTTTCCCCGAATACAAAGACCGGAAGAATCGGCAGGGCCGCCCGGATCGGCGGGGAAACTCTCCGCATCGAAACCCAGACGGCCCATTCTGTTTTTTGATCGTCCCCGTCACCGCGGGTGGTACATCCACGGAAGCATCCGCCACAGCCGGATGCGGCCCCGCAGCGCCCTGCCGGTTTTCTTCCCCTGCACCAGCAGGCGGTCGTATCCTTCTACCCGCAGGTACCCGCGCACGGTATTGTAACCGAGGCCCTCGCGCAGAAGCACATCTACGCAGTCCATCACCGTTTCGGGCAGCTTTCGTTCCTCAAAGCTTTCACACAGCTCCCGATTGTCCGGGCAGCGGTTTTCGATCACGGCCTGAACCCGCAGCATTGCCTCAATCGCCTGAAAAATCTCGCGGCCCGCCGGGGCGGACTTTGCCCGCCACAGCTCCAGCTCGCGGCGGCGTTTGAGCGCTACCGGCGCTCTTGCAACCTTTGCGCCGGAAAGCAGACAGCAGTAAATGAACTCCTCGCTGTAGCCGTGGCTGCAGTTTTCCTGAAAATACAGCTTCTGCGCCTGCAGAAAGCCTTTGCGCAGCAGCAGCGCGGCAATATCGATGCGCAGGCGGCCCTGCGCCATCTGCTGCACATACCAGGGGCCGTCGCCGCCCGCCGGTTTGCCCTTTAATTGCTCCGCGTTCGCATCCAGGCCGCCGAACACCAAATCCGCCTGCGCCGCCCGCGCCGCTTCCAGATAGGAGGAAAGATACCCGCCGTACAGCCGGCGGGCGAACACGAAGGAAAGGTACTCCCCCGCCGCCTTCTGCATGCCGGTGTTCAGCGCGGCGGAAACGCTTCCTTTTCCATTTTGAATCACAAAGCCCTGCAGTCTTTCTTCTTTGATATACTGCACCGCACGCAGCACCGTCTGATCCTCAGAGCCCATATCGACAATGATCCACTCTGCCGCAGCGGCGCCCACCTGCTCTTTGATAGAACGCAGGATTCCAGGCAATTCTATTTCAATATCCCGCACGGGCAGGATCAGGGAAAGCTCGGGTGCCTGCATCTGCACACACACTCCTGACATTTCATTTGCTATTTGAACGGCGAAACGCCTTTGTTTCGGCAACATATTTCCGATGTTCCTGATACCACAGGCGCAAAGCGCCATTGTGGTATCTTTATCAATTGGCGAAGCTGGTATAATGGCCGCCTGCGGTCATTATACCATATTTTGACCGGGAATAAAGATGTAAAAGTAACAGAAGCTTCCCATCTGCGTAAAATCTTTTGTTTCTTTTTCCGGTTTGTCTCCCGGGCCCACAAACCGATTTCCCAATAAACGCCGGGATGACAGGGAAGTCTTTGTTGTGCTATAATACGGAAGAAGAACTTCGGGCTGCACTCCATCCTCATCAAAGCATATCCTTTGGGCAATGGGAAGAGCCTTGTGGCAATCGTAAGAGAGCTGTAAGAAAACTGCCTCAAATTTGTCAGTTTTTTATACTAAGATAAAAAAAGGAACCTATGTCCCTTGAACATCCGGTCAAGTTCCTGTAACAATTGTTTGGAGGAAAATCGGAGATGGAAAAACAATGCATTCTGGTCGTGGACGACGACAAGGAAATCGTTCGGGCCATTTCGATTTATCTGGAAAAAGAGGGCTACGACGTACTGTGCGCATACGATGGTGTACAAGCTGTGGATTTTGCCATGAGCCGGAACATCCATCTGATCCTGATCGATGTGATGATGCCGCGGCAGAACGGTTTGGCCGCGATTCTGAAAATCCGCGAAACCCGCAATCTGCCGATCATTGTGCTTTCCGCCAAATCGGAGGACAGCGACAAGATTCTGGGCCTTTCTATGGGCGCGGACGATTACATTACAAAGCCTTTTAATCCACAGGAGCTGGTAGCGCGGGTAAAATCGCAGCTGCGGCGCTACACCACCCTGGGGGATATCAACTCGACGGCGCAGAACCTGATTACGATCGGCCGCCTGACCTTTGACACGGATAACCACACGCTCACGGCCGACGGCGAGCCGGTGCGGCTGACCGCCACCGAAACAAAGATCGTGGAGCTGCTGATGAAAAACGCCGGCCGGATTTTTCCGGCGGAGGAAATCTATCGGCGCGTTTGGAACGAGCCGGCTTTTTCGGCTGAAAACACCGTGATGGTACACATCCGCCGCATCCGCGAGAAAATTGAGATCAACCCGAAGGAACCCGAATATTTGAAGGTGGTGTGGGGGATTGGATACAAAATCGACAAACCATAAAAGAGCGAACCTGCTCAGCTGGCTGTGCTTTGTTCTGAGCGTGAGCATTCTGTTCACGGCGGCCGCAGCCGCTCTGCAGACGTTTTTTTCCGGCGGGAGCGCGGTAGCGCAGGCCAAGCAGTCTTTGCAGACCGCTCTGGACGACAACCCGCAGGAAACCGTCGCGTTCCGCGAGGACGTCAGTCAGATCGTCTACGCCGCTTTGACTGACCTGGCGGACAGGGAGCAGCGGGGAAGCTTTTCCAAAACCTACCCGAATTTAAAATGGGAAACCTCGAACATTCTGCTGTTCGCTCAGGAGGATTCGCGCGACACACTGAGCAACACCGGCTCCACCGACCCGGAAAGCGCACGCAACACCCGGCTGCTGCAAAGCTACCTGATGGGCGCGCCGGAGGGCTACAATTACATGCTGCTGTTTGACGGCGACAGTCTGGTCATTGAGCGCGACGGGGTGCGCGTATACGACACCGACGCAATGATCGATTCAGACGGCTACCGCACTTATTTTTCCAAATTGGCCGATAAAGACGGGGAGTTCTGGGAGGAATACTCCGATCTCTCCGATCTTTCGCTGGTAATGGTCGTTGCGCCGAATCTGCGCACCGACCGTGATTCCGCCGTACTTTCAGACGCGGCCAGTGAGCTGTTTTCACTGCAGATGCTCTGGTTCGGCGGCGCGGCGGCGCTGGTACTGGCCCTTCTGATGTTCGTTTTCTACCTGTTTTCCCGCGACAGAAAGGCAGAGGTGGACCGTCAGCTTGCGCAGATCAGCGGGGAAGTCTGGTTTGAAATCAAGCTGCTGTTTCTCGGCTGGGTCACATGGTTCTGTGCGCAGCCGTTTCTGGAAAAGGAGAGCGTCAAGGAAACGCTCTTCCCCCTGCTGCTGCTGTTCTGGACGCTGCTGTTCCTCCTCAACGACATTCGCTATAATCCCCATGTTTACCAGCACAACAGCTACCGCAGCACGAAAAGCTGGTACCTGACGCACCAGATGAAAAAGCGCTTCCAACAGCGCATGATGAGCAGTTTTGCCCTGTTTGCCGCGACGGAAGGCGTTTTGTTCTGGATTTTCCGGGTGATCCCCTCTTCCCTCGGCGCATGGATTACAGCCGCGGCGGCAGCGGTTATTCTGCTGCTGTACATTCGGTATTTTGCCGGAATTCTCACCGACTTTGCAAGGCTGACCGACCAGATTTCGGAAATGAAGGCCGGCGCCGATACCCCGCCGCTCACATTCCGCGCGGAATCGGCCCTGGCCCCTGCAGCCGAAGACCTGAACAGCATTCAGTCCGGCATCAGCCACGCGGTGGAGGATCAGGTGCGGGCGGAGCGCATGAAGATAGAGCTGATCACCAACGTTTCACACGACATCAAAACGCCGCTGACCTCTATCATCAACTACATCGGCCTGCTGCGGCAGGAGCGCGATCTGCCCGAGCACGTGCAGGACTATATTGAGATTTTGGCCGGAAAGGCTGACCGCCTGAAAAAAATGGTGCAGGATATTTTCGAGGTATCAAAAGCCAGCACCGGAAACATTGAACTGCACCCCGAGCCGCTGATTCTGCAGAAGCTGATTCAGCAGACACTGGCCGATATGGAAGAGTCCGTCGCGGCCGCGCATCTGGCCCTCCGCCTCGATTTGCCGCAGGAGCCGGTTTATGTTCTGACCGACGGCAACCGGATGTACCGCGTTTTCCAGAACCTGATCCGCAACGCGCTGCAGTACTCGCTGGAGGGCTCGCGCGTGTTCATTCAGCTCACGGTGCAGGACGGCACCGCTCTCACGCAGATCAAAAACACCTCTCGCTTTGCCTTGGATAATCTGCCCGATGTGACCGAGCGCTTTGTACGGGGCGATGAATCCCGCAGCACCGACGGCTCCGGCCTGGGGCTTTCGATCGCCAAAAGCTTTACCGAAGCCTGCGGCGGAAGCTTCTCCATCAGCACGGACGCCGATCTCTTCAGCGCTGTCGTTTCGTTCCCGGTGATTCCCGAGCCGCAGCCGGAAGAACAGGAAGCCTCGCTGCAAAACGAGGATCAAACTTATTCTGAAGAGCAGGAAGCACAGCCCGGGGAGCTTTGGCAGAAAACGCAGGAAACGGAAAATCCGGAGACTGTCAAATCGGATAAACCGATTTGACAGCAGACAGAAGGCTGTGCTATACTAAACCGGAAATAACAGGGGAGCCCGTGTTTCGGGCTGAGAAAAAGGAACCGACCTTTGACCCTTGACCTGATTTGGATTATGCCAACGTAGGGAGTTATGCTGACACCACAACTGTGATTCGGGCGGCGCC
>NZ_AKFU01000016.1:0-32282 GCF_000277625.1 Clostridium sp. MSTE9 | reverse complement strand
ATTCAGCATTCTCCATCACCCGCTTCTATTTTACCACCCCGCAGCCTACATAAAAAGACAAAGTACCTCTTTCCTGATACTTTGTCTTCACGCTGGAAGGCCCCGAAACGGGGCCTTCTTTTTGATTGTGCTCTTTTTCATAGAACGCTTTTTATTTTTCATTATATAATAGTGCTTTACCGTGCCTGACTTATTCTTTCAGCCTTCTCTTGATCTTCCTCTTGGGAAAAGGTCCTCTTGTTTTCCACAAGGGAGAGGGAAAATGGGGAAAACTGGTCTGCATTTGTTTTTACTATGCGATCGCTCCTCTTCATCAGCAAGAATATGCGAGAGAAAGGGGGCTTTTCTCCAAAGGGATTCCCCGCGATGTGCGTGTGTGCGCAGCTTACCTGCTGGCGTAGGGCTTGAATTCTCAGTCCAAGAGTTTCTTCTATTTAAAAAAGGAGGAAAGTCTTTTGGGGCGGCCCCGCGCAGGGAATATTCTTTTTTCGTCAGTTCACCCCTCAGGCCAGGGCGGTTTTTTTCTTTCACCTTGGCAGGAAAGAGCGAGTTTTCAACAAGTACCCCCACATAGGGTTACCGCTGGCGCGGGCATGCCCCTCAGGCCGGGGCGGGCCCTTACTTTCGTGAAAGGACGGCGTTAAGCAAAGGCCTTCCAAAGGACACCTTTGAAATTCGTTTAGGGAACGACTCCTGACAGTGCAAACAAAAGCTATCCGTAAGGCGCTCCAATGAAAATGCCCACTCTCCAAGCTTCATCTGGAAACAAGCCTTGCGATTCCGTCTGTCGGCGGGCATTTTCAGAGCGCTCTCGTTGGCTCGGTGTTTTCTTAATGCGGCTCTGCCGCACTTTTTGTAGGTGAGAGTTGGCCTGCAGAGTACTTTTTTCTTGCCTTTTACGAATATGAGCTTCTCTTACTCACTCGCTTCACGCGCAGGCTATGCCTATGCGCGGAACAGAACCAGAGCGGGAGTCTCTCTGGGTTTCCAAGGGAAAAGAATCGAAACTCTCCTCTTTGGCGAGTCTTTGCTACCTTTCGCCTCGTAACGAAAGGTAGCACCTGCCTCGGCACGAGGGGCAGGCCTGCTCAAGCAAAATTCACATGGGAAACCTATAAAAACAAAAATAATAATTACAAATAAAATACTGTTCCCGCGTTCCCGCGCGGAAACAGCCTGCGCACACGCGACGAATAGAGCGCGAAGCGGAAGTCTTCCTCCGAACTGTCCCGCGATGTGCATGCAGGCTCAGCCTACCGCTCAGGCGCGCAGACGGATCGCGCTGAACGCGAGAATCGCCACCGCCAGCAGCAGCGCCTGCGCCACATTGATATTGACCATCAGGCCGAATGTAAAATTGACCACCGCCAGATCGACCGTCACCGGCTTCAACCCAAAATCGGCGCTCATGCCGAGCCACGCGAGAAACGGAAGCTTCGCCGTTACCGTGCCGAGCAGCTTGCCCAGCACCACAGCCAGCACAAGCAGAATAACCAGAAACAAATTTTTCAGCCAATTATGTTTCATCGTGGTTCTCCTCTTTTCCGTCCGTTACCGTTTTCCGGTGGAGCCGAATCCGCCGGTACCGCGTTCGGTGCTGTCCAGCTCGTCCGCCTCTTCCACGGGCGGCAGAAGCACCGGCGAAATCACAAGCTGGGCGATCCGCTCGCCGGGCTGAATGGTATAGGGCTCCTGCCCCAAATTGCACAGTCCTACGCGGATTTCACCCCGGTAATCGCTGTCAATCACGCCGACGCTGTTAGAAAGGGTGATCCCATGGCGCACGGCCAGGCCGCTGCGGGCATACACCAGGCCCACCCACTCTGCAGTGGGAATCGCCATCGCCAGCCCGGTCGGGATCATCGCCCGCCCGCCTGCTGGCAGATGCACCGGCTCCTCTATACAAGCCACAAGATCCATCCCCGCGCTGCCGGGAGTGGCTCTCTGCGGGATCACCGCGTTCGGGTGCAGTTTTTGAAATCGAATGGGTTCCATGCTTGTTCCTCCTGCCTGCTTTTGCTACTCAATTCCACGATAATACAAACCCCGTGTAAAAGGCTGCTGCTCTTTGTCGCGTTTTGTATTTTCCACAGCCCGCAAACCAAGATAATTCCGAAAGATTTCCTCAATTTCCACAGAGTTTTCCACAGTAAATCTTAAAACCCCGAAATCCTGCCCGCGAACTTCGCGCATTCGGTCCGCCAGATACAGCGGAACCGAGTTCAGCACCTCGCTTGCGTCGCCGTCGCACATCACCGGGAAGCGCACGCCGCGCCGGTCGGTCAGCCACGCGTTGCCGCCGCAATCAGCACAGCTTTGTGAGCCGTTTTTGCCGGGACAGTTGCGGCACAGCATCAGCGGCTGGCGGCCATACACCACCAGCCCGCGCGGCAGATCACCGCCGATCGCAGCCGCCTGCGCAAGCGTCAGCTCAAACGAAAGCTCTGTGTCGCACAGGCCCTGACGGCTCAGCCACTCGAGCGCCGGGGTATTCATCGCATTCAGTGAAAATCCGCCGTGAACCTTCATCCCGCTTTCAAGCGCAAGTCCAGCCGCGCCAAGCGTTCCAGCCCACACATCGCGGACACCGATCTTCTTCAGCGCCTCCAGGCGCTCTTTCAGCCGGTTCTCCGAACCGAAGATGCCGCGCGGCAAAGATGCCGCCATCGGGAAGCCCCGGGAAAGCAGCTCTGCAAACTGTTTCTCCGGCACATTCACCGGCAGATACACCAGCTCGCACTGTTTTGCCAGCTCCGGCACATTCTCCGCCCGCCGCAAGGAAGCGCGCAGACGCGGCAGCTTTGCGGGCTGATGGGGCTCGGCTGCCGGAATGGGCAGACGTGTGAACGGCACCGGCTTTCTCTGCGAGCGCAGGACCAATAATTGCTCCAATACCTCACGGCGCAGACGGTTCAGCATCGAGATGGGCAGGGAAAGCCCCGGCTCGATTTTACACTGCACCTCTTGCGCGAAAAACGGGGTGCCGCCGGTCTTTTGCAGCTGTGTGCGGCATCGCTCTTCGTCGATGGGCCGGCTGAGCGCCGGCTCGGGACACTCGCCCAAAGCCTCAGCGCGGTGACCACCGTCATCGGCGGCCGAAAGCGTGACCGGCTGCCCGGCTCGCACCATTAACTCCAGCCACACCGGCACACGCGGCAGCTCGTCCTTGTACAGGGCATGCAGTTGTCCGAACACATCCTTCGTCGCGCCGGTCACATCCTCCTTGGAACGGATGCCGAACATTTCCCTCCCGAGCTTGCCGTCGGGGTAGCCCGTCGTAAAGCCCGACCGGGAAAACACGGCGGAAAGATTCTCCGTCAGCTCCGGCGGGATCGGCTGGCCGTCGGCCGAATACCAGCAGGCCGCTGTTGCGGCCGCCACATATTCCGGGCGCTTCATGCGGCCCTCAATTTTTGCGCTGGTCACGCCGGCATTCTCTAATTCCGAAATGCGCGCGATCATCGAAAGGTCTTTCAGGCTCAGGTCATGGCCCGTGCCGCCGGGCACGGAAAAGGGCAGACGGCACGGCTGGGCGCACATGCCCCGGTTGCCGCTGCGCGAACCGAGCACTGAACTAAAATAGCACTGGCCCGATACCGACATGCACAGCGCGCCGTGCACAAAGCTCTCGATCTCGATGGGCGTGTCCTTCGTGCCGTCCTTGATTTCGCGAATCTGTGAAAGGGACAGCTCGCGCGCCAGCACCACCCGGGCAAAGCCGTTTTTCGCGAGCAGACGCGCACCCGCCGGATTGGTGATCGACATCTGTGTCGATGCGTTGAGCCTCAGCCCCGGGGCGCGCTCCCGCAGCAGCGCGATCAGCCCGGGGTCCTGAACGATCAGCGCGTCCACCGCGAGAGAGCAGGCGTATTCGGCCAGCTCCAGCGCGGCCGGCAGCTCCTCCTGCCGCAGCAGGGTATTGAGCGCCAGATAGACTTTAACGCCCCGGGCATGGCAGTACTCCACTGCCTGCCGCAGGGCGTCATCGTCAAAATTCTTCGCCGCCGCCCGCGCGGAAAACGCGCTGCCGCCCAGATACACCGCATCGGCGCCGGAGCGCACCGCGGCGATCAGAGAATCCGGCGACCCGGCGGGAGATAAAATTTCCATGGTTTGTATCCCAACCTTTATTCAGCATAAAATAGAGTCAATTCACTTGATGGCCAGGGTACTTTAAAATCACCTGATTCAAGTATGACAGTTTCTTTCCCCCGCAGCCTACTTCTTCGGCTTTCTGCGGCATTTGTCCAGATAAACGATGTACAGGGCAAACACAATCACCATCACCGTCCCGTACGAGGAGGAAGACGACGGCTCAGACGTAATCGTCCCCAGAACATTATAGCCCACCAGAAATATCACAGCCGCAAGTACCATGACGATGGTATAATCTCGGTTGCTCATCACAGTGTCCCTTTCTTCCTTCGCGCAGGTATGTTCGGCATTCAGTCAGTTTCTTTCTTTTCAAAAAAGCTCATGAAACTGCTGCGGTCCAGCTCTTCCGGCACCTGGGCAGACGCCGGGCGGGAGTAATGGCCGGTATGCACATTGGGTACGGCAGGCGCGGCGGGCCGGCTTTCCTCCGGCTGCTCCTCCTCAAAAGGAGACTCGGGACCTTCCGGTTCTTCCAAAGATTTTGGCTCCGGCGAAGGCACGGGCTTTTCCTGCACCGGTGCCGCAGGCACGGAGCGCACAGGCTCACGGGCCGGGCTCTGGGCGGCTTCCCCTGCCGAAAGACGGGCGCGCAGAGTCTGAATCTCCTGCTTCATGCGCTCGATTTCGCGGCGGGCCTCGTCGGCCTCCAGGCGGCTGCGGGAGGAATCCTCCAGGTAATCCTTGATCTGCGAGCGCAGATTATCCGCCGCAGCGGCGGCTTTCTTCGCGTCGTCGCAGAACGACAAAGCGGTTATGATCGCGGCCAGGGTTAAAGAAACCCGGTCGTTTTTGGACATAATGCTCTGAATGCTCTTTTCTACTTCATCCCCAAGTGCAAGCACATAGGTTTCGTTATCCTCCGATGTAAGGGTACACTCGGTTCCGCAAATATTCAGACGCACCTTAATCTTATTCATGGTGACCATCCTTTCACAGCCTTGGCAGCAGGCCGGCATTCCATACAATCTCTTTTATTATAAGCCATTTTGCGCAATTAGGAAAGGGCCTGTCGCGTTTTGCCGGATTTTCTTTCGCCGGCGGGCGGAGAAGAGGGCCGCGCACAAGAAATTCATTTTGTTGAATATAACTAAATTTAGACCAATTTTCACCCACTAGCAAAAGAAAGCAGTTTTGAAGGCAGCAAATCTTTTTTATTGAAAATACGGGCAAAATTTACGTTTTTTTCTCTTTTATTCTGTCAGTTTATTGGAATTGTATTTCGGCTCTTTTTGGTATACAATAAACATAAATCTTACTCGGCATATGATAGGGAAAAAGTGCTTCTTTATGTATAGAATCGGAGGACAGGATCACATGAACTATACGCTTTCGAAAAAAGAAATTCAGGCGCGCGTCAAAGAAACGCTGAGCCATGAAATGAGCGTGGAATGGCAGGACGCCACCGACGAACAGTACTACAAGGCCGTGGCCCTCGTCGTGCGCGACATGCTGGTAAAGGGCCGCAAGGAGTTCCGCGAGACCGCAGCCAAAACAGGCACCAAAACCATCTACTATTTATGTATGGAGTTCCTTTTGGGGCGCTCGCTCAAAAACAATCTGTTCAACCTTGGGCTGGAGGATTCGTTCCGCGGAGCGCTCGGCGGCATGAATGTAAACCTTGACAATCTCTACGAGCAGGAGCCGGACGCCGGCCTCGGCAACGGCGGCCTGGGGCGGCTTGCAGCCTGTTTTCTCGACGCACTCGCCACACTTGGCTACCCGGCGATGGGCTATTCGCTGCGGTACGAGTACGGCATCTTCCGCCAGAAGCTGGTAGAAGGCTGGCAGACAGAGCTGCCGGATTTCTGGCTGCCGGGCGGCAGCGTGTGGTTTCAGCCGGTGCCGGACCGCGCGGTCGAGGTGCATTTTGACGGAACGATCGAAGAATCGTGGAACAACCAGTATCACGTTGTGCGCCACAAGGACTACACAAAAGTGCTGGCGGTTCCCTATGATCTGTACGTGGCCGGTATGGACGGCCGGGGCGTAAGCCGCCTGCGCGTGTGGGCCGCCACCTCTGCCGAAGCGGATTTTGACATGAAGCTTTTCAACGGCGGCGATTACCTGCGCGCCATGGAGCAGAACGCGATGGCCGAGGTCATCACCAAGGTGCTGTACCCCGAGGATAACCATCCCGAGGGCAAGAGTCTGCGCCTCACGCAGCAGTATTTCCTTGTTTCCGCCACGATTCAGGATATCATCCGGCGCCATCTTTCCATCAACCGGACGCTCGACAATCTGCCGGAAAAGATCGCGATTCACCTCAACGATACGCACCCGGTGCTGGCGATCCCCGAAATGATGCGCGTGATGCTCGACGAATGCGGTTACGGCTGGGATCAGGCCTGGAGCATCGTTCACCGCACAATGGCATATACAAACCATACCGTCATGACAGAAGCGCTTGAGAGCTGGGGTGTGGATCTGTTCCGCCGCCGTCTGCCGCGCATCTACCAGATCGTGGAAGAGATCAACCGCCGCTTCTGTGCCGAAATGCACGCAAAAGGCGTGGACGGCTACAAGGTAGGGCGCATGGCCCCTCTCAACGACGGCTATGTGAAAATGGCAAACCTTGCGGTCGTGAGCACCCACTCCATCAACGGCGTGTCGCAGCTGCACAGCGACATTTTAAAGCAGACCGTATTCCACGATTTCTATACTGAAATGCCGGAAAAATTCCGCAACGTGACAAATGGAATCGCCTACCGCCGCTGGCTGAATCAGTCGAACCCCGAATACGCCGCACTGATCACCGAGCTGATCGGTGAGGAATACATTCACAATGCCGCCCGGCTCGACCGCCTGCTCAAATACCAGAATGACAAGACCGTGCTCGAGCGAATGGCGAAAATCCGCCGCGGCAACAAAGAACGCATTGCGGCCTGTGTGTGGAAGAACAACGGCATCGAGGTCGATCCCGACTCCATCTTCGACGTACAGGTCAAGCGCCTGCACGAATACAAACGCCAGCACCTGAACGCGCTCGAAATCCTCGCCACCTACCAGTGGCTGCGCGATAACCCGAACGCGGACTTTACCCCCAGAACGTATTTCTTCGGCGCGAAGGCCGCGCCGGGCTACTATATGGCAAAGCAGATCATCCAGTTCATTGTCGATCTGGGCAACACCATCAACAACGACCCGCGCGTCAATCAGAAGATGAAGATCGTCTATCTGGAGGATTACCGCGTGACGCTCGCCGAGCTGCTCATTCCCTCGGCGGATATCAGCGAGCAGATTTCGCTTGCGGGCACCGAGGCTTCCGGCACCAGCAACATGAAATTCATGATCAACGGCGCGGTGACGCTTGGCACGCTCGACGGTGCAAACGTAGAGATTCACGACTCCGTGGGCGATGAAAACATCCTGCTGTTCGGTATGACCACCCCGCAGGTGCAGGAGCGGAAAAGAAACGGATATTATCCCGCAGGGATTTACCAAAACCATCCCGTTCTGCGCCAGGCGCTCGACGAGATGAGCCGCGGCTTTGCCGGCGTCAGCTTCCGCCAGATTGCGGATTCGCTGAAAAACTCCGACCCCTATATGGTGCTGGCAGACTTTGATGACTATACCCGCGCGCGCCGCCTCTCGCAGCAGCTGTATCAGAACCCCGAGCAGTGGTACCGCATCGCGCTGGTCAACACCGCCCATGCGGGTCGCTTCTCCGCCGACCGCTCCATCCGCGAGTACGCCACAGAGATCTGGAATGCGGAGCCGGTGCCCGAGGCGGGAAAGGAACCCGCAGAAAAGGCGGAGCAATGACGCTCCGCCGAAAAACGGCAAAAAGGAGCTTCTTAGAACATGTTTGATTCCAGGAACCCTGTGTATAAAAATCCCGTGGGGGCAACTCCCGCCGGGCAGAGTATCCATTTTAAGATCACGCTTCCCCGCGGCCTGAAATGCACCGCCGCCACACTGAACCTACAGGAGGACGGCGGCGAGCAATTTCACTGGGGAATGTTCTGGTGCGGAATGAACGGGGACGACCGGGAATGGTGGGAATGCGATTTCATCCCGCCGCGCAGCGGATTGTATTTTTACTCTTTTTCCTTGCAGACGAACCGGGGCATGCTCGGCCTGAACCGCGCGTTCGGCGGCCGGGGGGAGCTTTCCGGGGCGAGCAAATGGCAGCTTACCGTATACGAGCCGGGGTTTGAAACGCCCCGCTGGCTCCCGGGCGGGATCCTGTACCAGATCTTCCCGGACCGCTTTTATTGCTCCGGCCAGAAGAAGGAAAACATTCCCTATGGGCGAAAAATGCACGCCGGGTGGGGAGAAGAGCCGCAGTGGCAGCCCGACGAAACCGGCAAAATCACAAACCGTGACTTTTTCGGCGGCGATCTGCAGGGCATTTTGCAAAAGCTGCCGTACCTGCAATCACTGGGGGTCACGTGCCTGTATCTGAACCCGATTTTCGAGGCCCATTCCAATCACCGGTACGACACGGCAGACTACAGCCGCGTCGACCCCCTGCTCGGCACAGAACAGGATTTTGCAGAGCTGTGCCAGGAGGCGGAACGCTTCGGCATCCACATTCTGCTGGACGGGGTGTTCAACCACACCGGCAGCGACAGCGTCTATTTCAACCGCGAGGGACGCTACCCCGGCCCCGGCGCGTATCAGTCGAAGGATTCCCCGTATTACGACTGGTACGGCTTTTCGTCGTGGCCCGACAAATACGACTGCTGGTGGGACTTTCTTACCCTGCCATGCGTCAACGAGTGTTGCGAGAGCTATCAGCAGTACCTGTGCGGCAAGGACGGCATTGTGCGAAAGTGGCTGCGCCTGGGCGCGGCAGGCTGGCGGCTGGACGTAGCGGATGAGCTTTCCGATCTGCTGCTCGAAAAGATCGTCGAAGCATCCAAAGAGGAGAAATCCGACGCTTTGATTCTGGGCGAGGTATGGGAAGACGCTTCCAACAAAATCGCCTACGGGCAGCGCCGCCGTTATTTTCAGGGTCATCAGCTCCACAGCGTGATGAATTACCCGTTCCGCAACGCGGTTCTGGGCTTCTTTACCGGAATGCGCGCCAAGGACGCGATGGAAATCCTGCTCACCGTGCAGGAAAACTACCCGCCGCAGGTGCTGCGCTGCCTGATGAATCACCTTGGCACGCACGATACCGAGCGCGCGCTCACCGTCTTGGGCGGCGAAGCCCTGAACGGGAGAGACCGTGAGTGGCAGAGCCGCCAGCGCCTGAGCCCCACGCAGCGCGGGATCGCCCTGCGGCGGCTGCGCGGCGCTTCTTTGATGCAGTATACCCTGCCGGGTGTCCCATGCATTTATTATGGGGACGAAGCCGGAATGGAAGGCTACCGCGACCCCTTCAACCGCGGGTGCTTCCCGTGGGGAAAAGAAGATGCCGCTCTCACGGAATGGTACCGTTCGCTGGCAAAGCTGCGGCAGACCGCCCGCACCGCGCTGGAGGATTCCCCGCTGGTACCGGTGGCTGCATTTCGCCGATGTCTGTGTTACATCCGTGAGGGAAAAACACAGCGCCTGCTGATCGCGCTCAATTCCGGCAGCGCCGCAGAGCAGATCCCACTGCCCGCAGGCTGGGAGAAAGCGAATTGCCTGCTTGGGGAGTCGCCATCCGGCAGTATTCTAACGCTTCCGCCCATCGGATTTTCGGCCCTGCTGCTGTAATCGGCAGCGGGCCGTTCGCATTCTGCGGAAAATTATTTTTCAGAATCACTTGACTTTTCAGCCTGCTTTGCATATAATAATAAAGCTGTTCGGTCTTAGGACATGCTTCAGCGATTTGCGCTCGTAGCTCAGCTGGATAGAGTGTCTGACTACGAATCAGAAGGTCAGGGGTTCGAATCCCTTCGGGCGCGCCAAGGTTATTAGGCTAAAGCAGATGCAGAAATGCATTCGCTTTAGCCTAATTGTTTATATCAACAAAAGTATGGGGGATTACGCATGGATGAAATCAGAACCATATTGGATAAAGCGGTAACAACTTTGGCAGGGATTTCAGGGGTTGAGGCTATTGTACTTGGCGGCTCGCGCGCAAGGGGAACGCATGCCCAGACATCGGATATTGACATTGGCGTCTATTATGGTCGTACCGCATTCGACCTTGTCGCTTTGAACAAGGCGGCGCAGCTTTTGGATGACGAACACAGAGAAAATCTGGTGGTTCCTCCCGGCGCATGGGGGAACTGGGTGAATGGCGGCGGCTGGCTAATTATGAATGGGTATCATGTTGACCTTATTCTTCGCGATATTGAACGAGTTGAAAATGTGATTGCGGAATGTCGGGAAGGAAATCTCTCGGCCCATTATCAAACCGGGCATCCCCATGCCTATATCAATTCGATGTACATGGGCGAATTGGCAATCTGCAAAATATTGTGGGATAAGCAGGGCCGTGTTTTTGCCCGAAAGAGTGTGGCGGAGCAGTACCCGCCAAAATTGAAGAAAGCGATCGTCGGTTTCTTTGGGTTCGAAGCCGGATTTTCCTGTATGCTTGCGGAAAGCAGCGCCACGAAAGATGACGTTTATTATGTTACCGCACATATCGTGCGAGCGGTTTCGGCGCTGAACCAAGTATTGTTTGCGATAAATGAACAATACTGCATAAATGAAAAGAAGGCCGTCAGTATGATAGATCATTTTCACATTCACCCGATCGGTTACAAAGAGAAAGTAAATTCAATTTTTGCCGCGGCCGGAACAGACAGTACCAATGCCTGTTCACAGCTAAGGGAGCTAATTAACGAAGTAAATGGATTGGTTCCGATTCATGAGTAGTATCCTGCACATCCATTTCGACCGGATGACACAGCGGACGGTGTCCGCTCCCGATTCGCGCCCTCGCTTTCACGAGGACGCGTTTATTTTGTGCACACACCGAAAGCCGTATTTTTGAGCCAGTGACTCACCAGTTTGAATCTGCACACAGACCGCGCACCTCGCCCGGCAGGCGGTGAAACCGCCGTAAAATGTCTTTGGGCGCGCCAGAAAGGCCCTCTCTTTCCGATAAGGGCAAGCTGTGTCTTTCTTAGTTATTAAGCAACGTGATAACCCAGGTGTAGGTTCAGGGAAACAGCTGAGTGCTTTTCCTTATAGGGTAAATGCAGGGACTTTCAGAATACGGGTACAGTCGCCGTAAAAGCCCCTCAGACGCGCCAAAAAGGCGGCATTCTTCCGACTAGATGCGGTATACTTTTTATTTTGGAAAGCGCAGTATAGCGGTATAATAGATTTGGTTTATTACACCACACAGATAAACAGGAATTGGGCAATGGAGACAACGTATATGGAAAACACACTGGTCGCTTATTATTCGCTTTTCCACAATACAAAACATGTAGCGCTGGAAATAGCAAAACAGACGGGCGCAGCCCTCAGAGAAATCATTCCCGATAAGAATTACTCTTTTGATTATAATACAGCTGCTAAAGAAGTAAGGAATCAGATTGCCCGCGGATTTTGCCCTAAGCTAATATCTGGCAATGAGTCAATCGACAATTATCAAATCATATTTATAGGTACTCCCAACTGGTTTAAAACGATGGCCCCGCCAGTTATAAGCTTTCTTCAACAGCATGATTTTACGGGGAAAATCGTAATTCCTTTTTGTACGCATGGCGGCGGTGGATTCGGCCAAATTGAAAATGATATCGCCAAAGCATGTCCAAATTCCAAAATTCTGCCTGGTATTGCCGTAAACGGCATGATCGCTCCGGAAGAGATCACCGGCTGGCTTGAGGTAATTGGGCATGACCTTTAAACAGCTTCCCATTAGCTGCTTTATCGGCAATTGTGCCTCTAAAAAATCTTTTTTCAGCATTAATACAAACCATAGGACAGGGCGGCCGCCCTGTCCTGCTTTTTTTGGCCTGCCGCAAGAGGAATATATCCCCGGTACAGATTGGAACAAACAGCCGCAATTTGCTACAGGCTACACGCAGGGGCTCGCAAAACGCGGATACCGCGTGTCAGCACCCGGATTCCTTTGGAAGCGCCAAAACGGAGCAAACTTAATGTTTGCTCCGTTTTGTATTTCTGCATATAAGCTTAGCGGCATCACCGTTGGGAAGAGCCCTCATAAAACCGCATGGAGCACTAGTATGAACATGAGCGGGCCTGCACGAGCGCTTGGCCTTGTGTGCCGGATGATCTGATACTATAAAAAAACTCGGAACTGGGTGTTTCCATATGGTCAATCCGGGGGTATACTGGTAACTATTCTAGGAGGGATCCCCAATGAAAAACACAAAAAGCCTCGTCATCGCGTCTCTGTTTGCCGCTTTGACCTGCGTTACGACCATGGCGATCAAAATCCCGACCCCGACAAACGGGTACATCCATCCCGGTGATGGCATGGTGCTGCTGTGCGGCATATTGCTCGGTCCCCAAATCGGAGGACTGGCCGCTGGGATCGGCTCGATGCTTGCGGATGTTTTTTCCGGCTACGCGTCCTATGCAGTGGGCACGCTGATCATTAAAGCCGCGTCGGCAGTGGCGGCGGGTATCTTATACCGCGTGCTGCCCGGGAAAAGCCGCGCGCGCATTGCGGTCTGCGGTTTCGTGGGGGAAGCAATCATGGTCGGCGGATATTATTTGTATGAAATCGGCCTGGGAATGGCTTCCGGCAGCAATTTGGCGGCATCGGCAATCGCGGCGACGGCCGGGGTACCGTTTAATGTGGTGCAGGGCGCATCCGGCATCCTGATCGCGTTGGTGCTGTTCCCGGTGCTGCAAAAGATTCCTTCCTTCCGTGCATGGATGGGGAAAAATGCTTAATGTGAATCCCGCCTGTCAGTTGCCAATCCTCTGGGTATCCCTGCACTTCTTCAGACTGCGTCTCTTCCGCGGGCTTGCCGCCGCAGGCGTAAAACGGTATGAACACCCATATCCTTTCAGGTACACCAAACCGGAGCAAACATAAAGTTTGCTCCGGTTTTTTATTTCTACATATCACTGCGCTGCCGGTTGAGATAAATCCCCCGGGCGCAGGTCGAAGGAAATTCCCCTTTAACGTGGGGTGACTCTCGCTGAGCAATGTCTTTTTCTATGACAAAAGCACACAAAAAAACGCACTCCGCCGGCCAAAAGCTCTATTTGACTTCAATGAATCCGTATGATACCATAAAATAAATTGAATATAGTTACCGAAACAAGAGAAGTTCGTAGGAAAACGGCTGCGGCCTACCGAAGGAGTAACACTCTCAGGTGCCTGAATGTTCAGGTGAGGACTATGAATGGATGTAACTCTGGAGAATCCCTTTTTGGGTGCCGAAGGTGTAAGGCTCGACTCGCTCGTGCTAATCTCTCAGGCAAAAGGACAGAGCTCTGTGCCCATGATGATTGGGCCTTTTTGTGCTGCATATCCAGAGTCAAACCATCATTGTATGGTTTGGCTTTTTTGTTTATCCGCAAAATACCCCGCGGCAGGCATCGCTTTTCTTCCGGCTGCTTTTGTTTCAACTTATGGAGGAGTGTTTATTGTGGAATGGTTTTCTCATCTAGTCAACAGTATCAATGGGGTATTATGGAATGTATTTTTAATTATTCTGCTCTGCGGCGTCGGCATTTATTTTACGATTCTGACCAAAGGCATACAATTCCGAAAATTTAAGCAGAGCTTTCGCTCTACCTTTGGCTCGATCACTTTCAGCGGAAAGAAAGCGAGTGAAAAGGAGGGCATGACCTCTTTTCAGTCTCTGATTACCTCGATATCTGCTCAAATCGGAACGGGAAATCTGGCGGGTGTGGCTACCGCCATGGTCTCCGGCGGCCCCGGCGCGGTCTTCTGGATGTGGGTCAGCGCCATTTTGGGCATGGCTACCATTTATGCGGAGGCCACCCTTGCCCAGCGTTATAAAACCACCGTAAACGGCACGCTGGTCGGCGGGCCGGCCTACTATATCCGTGCGGCCATCAAGGGGCCGGCGGGCAGAGTGGTTGCCGCCATATTTGCTGTTTTGATCATCTTCGCGCTCGGCTTCATGGGCAATATGGTGCAGGCTAACTCCGTCGGCGGAGCCATGGAGGCGGCTTTCGGAATCCCCTCCGAATTTGTCGGCGGCGGGCTCGCGCTGATCTCTCTGCTGGTTTTTCTGGGCGGCGTTAAGCGCATTGTCGCCGTTGCGGAAAAGGTGGTTCCTTTTATGGCGATTTTCTTCACCCTGGCCTCTCTGGTTGTGATCTTTATCAACTTCCGCAATATCATCCCCGCATTTTACGATATTTTCGTCGGCGCGTTTTATCCTCAGGCGGTTTTGGGCGGCGTTTTGGGTGTAAGCGTGCAGCAGGCCATCCGGTTTGGCATCGCGCGCGGACTGTTCACGCATGAGGCCGGTATGGGCTCCACCCCTCACGCGCACGCTCTGGCCCGGGTCAAAAATCCCTGCGAGCAGGGGCTTGTTGCCATGATGGGCGTATTTATCGACACGATCGTTCTGCTCCCGCTGACCGTTCTGGCCATTTTAACCTCGGGGGTATTGGGTTCCACCGATACAAAGGGGGAATTCGTTACCGGCATTGAACTGACACAGGCCGCTTTTTCCCAGGTATTCGGCCATTTCGGGTATGTGATTATTGCGATCTGCGTCTTTTTCTTCGCTTTCGCAACCATTATGGGATGGTACTTTTTCGGCCTTGCCAACGTGAAATATCTTTTCGGAAAAAAAGCGGTTTCCTTATACGCCGTTCTGGTTTCCGCCTTTGTCGGCATCGGCTGTGCGCTGAAGGTTGACCTGGTATGGAGCCTCGCGGACTTGTTTAACGGACTGATGGTAATTCCCAATATTCTGGCTCTGATCCTTCTTGGAGGGGTCGTCGCCAAGCTGACAAAAAGCTGGGAGAGCGGCGAGGTCTATTCCCCGGATTCGGACCAGGATTAAGGCGCTGAATTTCTGCGGAAGAAGCTCCGCGAACTGCTATAAAGCCCCTTCGGGAAGCCAAAAAAGAGTCGGTTCTTTTGAACCGACTCTTTTTATTTGTAATGGGAGGAGAATCTGAATACAAGCTGAGGGGAAACAAACACGAAACAAAAAACCGCCGGATCGACAAGCTGCCATGGAATGCCGAAATAATCAAACGGCGCAGAATCCGATCTATAAGAATTTATCGATACGGTCATTGACTTCCACCTTCGAAAAAACAATGGATGTATTGGTTTGAGCATATGAGGATACGGCATTGATGAACTGTTCAATATCCTCTAAAGAAGGAACTGACAATTTGACGATAAAGCATGCGGCACCCGCAATCCGGTAACACCATTCGCTGTGTTTATCATCCTGAATAAAACTTTTAAATTTCTCGTATTGCCCATCCTTCATGGTAACTTGAACGATACAATCGATTCCAAAGCCAAGTTCCTTTTTGTTCAAACGGATCGTATACCCCTCAATAATATTATGATCCTCAAGCCTTCTCACCCTCTCGGTGACAGAAGGCGGTGAAAGATTGACCCGCTTCGATAACTCTCTTATAGAAATCCGGCTGTCGGCTTGCAGCTCCTGCAAAATCCGCACATCTATTTCATCTATTTTCATTTAAAATGTCCTTTCAAAATATAAGTATCAACAGAAATATAAACCCAGCAATATGATATCATACGAAATACTATTTTAAATATACTCCTGCTATAATTGATTTGTCAACGGAACACATCATGTAAGGAGGAAGAATTATGGCAGGCATTTCTTTTTCGCAGAATGGACTTACCCCGTTTCAACAGCTATTGGGACATAACAAAGGCATTTTGGAGAAATGGGTCTCTCTGGAAGATTGTATTTATTCCAGCGATACATTTTCCGCAGAGCTGAAAGAGCAGGTTCGGCGCACTCTGGCTTTTCATAACGGCTGTGAATACTGTATGGCTAAGGGAGCCCCCTCAAAAAATAGAACAGATTCGCGGGTACAATCGGCTGTCCATGCCGCGGATCTGTCCAGTAGCAAAACCCATATCAGCGACGACGAAATCAACGCACTAAAAGAAGTATTCACAGACAGCGAGATCGCAGAGCTTTTGGCGCTGATTTGTTTTATCACGGCTTGTCAAAGATTTGGTGCCCTGCTGGGCCTAGAGGCAAGCTGCCAAATTTGAGTGATTGACGCACTGTCCGCCGGGAACCCCGAAACGCAGTTCGTAGATGAAGGCCCTATTTTACTATAAATACTCCCGCTTTCATCCTGCGTCAACGTCGAACAAAACATACAGAAACTGCAGTCAACCCTTATTGGGTGGCTGCAGTTTCTGTATGTCTTTCTCCCAAGAGACCCGCCGCTGCGGCACCTTTTTGGCGGGCGGCGCAGCGGCCATTTCTCTTTTTCAGGCGGGTCGGAAAAAAACCGGTATGTACCGAAGCTTTTTCATTCTGTTCCTTTTTGCTGTTTTGCAAGACGATGCAGAATATCCCACGCCAGCAGCAGATCCTGATCTGACAATTTCCCCAGCATCTCTTCTGTTTCCCTCAGAACCGGATTTTCCCGTGCCGGAGCTGGTTTTGCGTCGCTTTCTCCCTGTGTATACAGAAGAATATAGCGTCCCAATTGGCCGATTTCAATGGGAGTATGCGCTGTCCAGCCCAATAACTGCCTTGTTTCAATCGGTATTACAATCCGACCGTGCTTATCCAGTTTTCTTGCGATTCCTTTTTGCTCCATTTTAATCCTCCTATATTACGTTACTATTTATATAGTAACTATTAATATGCGAATCGTCAACAAGTAACTTTAAATGTAGTATCTATTTGAGGTGATATTAAAATGAGCAAAACAAATTCTGTATTACAGCGAAAGAAATATGGACAAATAAACTTCAAGTTAAAGGAGTTGCTAGACTCTCGGGGGATGACCAGAAATTATCTTGCCCGTAAAATCGATTCCCGATTTGAAGTGGTGGATAAGTGGTACAAGAATCGGGTAGAAAAAATTGATATTGATATCCTGGCCAGGATTTGTTTTGTACTTGAATGCGAAGTGGAAGATATTATAGAATACACAAAGTAAGATAACATAAAATCAGGCTTGACCGCCTGCTATCAGATCCGAACCGCTTGTGCATGTCTAAGCCGCTTACGAAACGGCCAAACTGATACTTAGATAAAGGAAACAACCATGATGAAAACACAAAAGCTTCTCATAGACCAAATTCCCGCCGTTGTTTGGGGCGAACCCTCCGACCGGGTTTTTCTTGCCGTGCACGGCAATCTCTCAAACAAGGAAGACACCGTCATCCGGCTGCTGGCCGAGGAGGCCGCGCTCCGCGGCATTCAGGTGATCAGCTTCGACCTGCCGGAGCATGGGGAACGCGCCGGAACACAGCCGCCCTGCAAGGTGCAGTTTTGCGTGCGCGATCTGCGGAAGGTGATGGATTACGCGAAAAGCCGCTGGCAGCAGATCAGCCTGTTCGCCTGCAGCATGGGAGCCTATTTCAGCCTGCTCGAATACCATGCGGAACCGCTCCGTCAGGCGCTGTTCCTTTCCCCCGTAGTGGATATGCGCCGCATCATTGAGAACATGATGACCTGGTTTGAGGTCACCGAAGAGCGGCTGCAGAAGCTCGGCAAAATTCAAACGCCCATCGGCCAGACTTTGTACTGGGATTACTACTGTTATGTCAGGGAACATCCCATCGAGCACTGGGACAGCGAAACCGCAATTCTGTACGGCGAAAACGACACCCTGTGCGAGCGGGACACCATCGACGCCTTCACCCGGCGCTTTCCCTGCAAGCTGGAGGTTGTAAACGGAGGAGAGCACTTTTTCCATACGCCGGAGCAGCTCGCCGCCTTTTCCGCATGGCTCAGGCAGAATCTGCACTGACCGTCAGTTTTGCGCTTGGCAATTGCGGCAATCCACATTTCGGCAAAGACCTGAACGGAGGAATTCCCATGAATCATCCTTGCCCCTGCTGCAGCTGCCTGACTTTCCCCGTTCCGGAGGAGGAGGCCATCGCCTATATCTGTCCCGTCTGCTACTGGGAAAACGACGTGTTCCTCGGCGGCCCGGACGAGGCGAGCGACGAAAACCACGGGATCACCCTGAACGAAGCGCGGGCCAATTTCCAAAAATGCGGGGCGTGCTGCATAGAAATGCTGCCCTACGTGCGCCCGCCCAAACAGGAAGAGAAAAATCCATGAGCTTTCTTGCAAATGATTTCTTTCAAAAAAATGAATTTTTTGTGATTATTTCGGATTCCTGTTGAGAAATGACGGTTCAGCGGTTATAATAGGGATATTCGGACTAATTGGGTTTTTGCGCCTTTTTTCAGGAATTGACAGGAACACTCTATCAATGATTTTTGATTCACATAAAACGGGCGGGAATGAAAGGGGAACATCCATGTTTGCAAAGGATATTGGAATCGATTTAGGGACAGCCAATACTTTGGTGTTCATGAAAGGAAAAGGAATCGTGATGCGCGAGCCGTCGGTTGTGGCGGTAGACATCCGCTCCGACACGGTTTTGGCAGTCGGTACGCAGGCCAAGGAAATGATCGGCCGCACCCCGGGTTCCATTGTGGCGGTTCGTCCGCTGAAAGACGGTGTGATTGCCGACTTCGACATCACCGCGACAATGCTCAAGCATTTCATCAAGAAAGCAACCAAATCAAATATGTTCAGCAAACCCCACATCGTGGTGTGCATCCCCTCCGGTGTTACCGAGGTAGAGCGCCGCGCCGTGGAGGATGCCGCGCGTCAGGCCGGCGCGAGCCAGGTGGATCTGATTGAAGAGCCCATGGCCGCAGCGATCGGCGCGGGCCTGCCCGTAGCGGAACCCACCGGCAGCATGGTGGTCGATCTGGGCGGCGGCACCACCGAGGTGGCCGTGATTTCGCTCGGCGACATCGTCACCTCCTGTTCCGTGCGCGTGGCGGGCGACAAATTCGACGAGGCGATCATCTCCTACGTCAAGAAAAAGTACAATCTTCTCATCGGTGAGCGCACCGCTGAGGAAATTAAGATTTCCATCGGCTCGGCGTTCCCCACCGAAGAAACCAAGGATGCTTCTGTTGTCATCAAGGGCCGCAACCTGCTCGACGGCCTGCCGAAGAACGTGACGATCCATGCCGACGAGGTGCGCGAGGCCCTGAGCGATCCGCTTGCGCTGATCGTGGACGCGGTAAAGAGCACGCTGGAAAAAACCCCGCCTGAGCTTTCTGCGGATATCATCGACCACGGCATCATGCTCACCGGCGGCGGCGCTTTGCTGCGCGGCCTGGACATGCTGATCTCGCAGGAGACCAATATGCCGGTACATGTGGCGGACAGCCCGCTTGACTGCGTGGTGGACGGAACCGGAAAGCGGCTGGAGGTAACTATGCCGTCGGAATACTACAAGGCGCGGAAGAGATAAGCCTTGCCTGCAATATAACTTTCGCGGAGGGTTCTTTGGTGGCTCTCCGCTTTTTTCCGCTGAAAACGGGGGATTGGTCCATGCGGCATCCCCGCCGTCTATGCCGATGGAGGTGACGTTTTGAGAGATGTCTTTCACAGCCGGGGCTTTAAGGCTCTGCTGGGCATTGTTTTTGTTGTTCTGGGCATTATGATCTATTCCGCCGGGGCCGAGGGCGGTTCTGTGTTTTCTTCTCTTCTGGGGCACGTATTCACCCCCATGCAGAAGGTTTCGACTGTCATTTCTAACAATGCGGCGGCCAGCGTGGGCCGCTCCGCCGGTGATCTGGAGAGCGAGAACCAGGAGCTAAAAAAAGAAGTGGACGCTCTGCGCGCCAAGCTGATCGACTACTATCAGGTCAAGCAGGAAAACGACCAATACCGTACCTTCCTGGAGCTGAAAAACGAGAACAAGGATTTCACGTTTGTTTCCGGCTCTGTGGTGGGGCGTGACCCGAACGACGTGTTCGGCAGCTTTACCGTGGATAAAGGCTCTTTGGCAGGCGTGACCGCGGGCAGCCCCGTGATCACCGAAAGCGGTGTGGTGGGCTGGGTGTCGAGCGTCAGCTCAACGTTCTGCCAGGTGACCACTCTTTTTTCTCCCGATACGAACATGGCTGCACTCGACCGTGTAAACCGCGAAAGCGGTGTGGTCAGCAGCAATATCAAACTGTATGAGCAGGGCTACGCGAAGCTCGGCTACCTTTCCTCCGAAACCAAGGTGCAGAAGGACGACATCATCGTCACCAGCGGCCTTGGCGGCATCTACCCAAAAAACCTGCCGGTGGGCAAGGTGGTTTCGGTCGGGCCGGAGGAGTACAGCGTTTCTTACATGGCGGTCATCAAACCGTTTGTTGACCCGAAAACCGTGCGCGACGTATTCATCATCACCAGCTTCCTCGGTAAAGGAGAAGCGCTCAGCTCGCTGCCCGAGCCCTCCGGCACTCCGTCCGGCGGCAATACGTCTTCGAGCAGCGGAACCACCTCCAGCGGCACGGCTTCCGGTTCGGGGGCTGCCAAATGACGGACAAGAAAAAGCTGCTGCGCTACTTTGCCTATACTATAGAAATCATTGTGATCTACCTGCTGAATGAAACGCCGGGGCTGATCCCGCCGGTTTTTGGCGCGCGCCCCGTTCTGCTGCTGCCCGTGGCCGTTTCCATCGCTGTGTTCGAGAGCGAAACCGCGGCCATGGGTTTTGGCCTTTTCTGCGGCGTTCTGCTCGATTTTGGCATGAGCGGCGGTGCGGCGCTGGGATTCCACACGCTGCTGCTCTCCGTTCTGTGCTTTTGCGCCGGACTGATGGCCGTCCATCTGCTGCGGGCCAACCTGCTGACGGACCTGCTGCTCTCTACCGCGGTCGTCGGCCTGATTCTGCTGTTACAGTGGCTGTTCTATTATGTGTTTTCGGGGTACGAGTACCCCGGCTTTGCGCTGGTCAGCCATTTTCTTCCCCGCTTTGTTTACACGCTGCTTCCGGTGCCTTTGATTTATGCCTTTAACCGGGCCTTCGCACTGAATATCCGGGAAAGCGCCGGCTGACAGGAGGTTTTCCATGAATCGCTTCAAGGGCTTGTCCCGTTATATTTTCTGTATCGTGGTCATCATGGCGGCGTTCGCCGTGTACGGCCTTCGCCTGATCGACTGGCAGATCATCAACGGCGCTTACTGGCTGAATGTTTCCACCCGCACCAACACCTCGTCGGTGAAAATGACGGCCGCCCGCGGCGAAATTCTGGACCGCAACGGCAACGCGCTGGCGGTAAACAAAACCGTATACGCCATTGTGTTCGATAAGTCCGCCATGACAAAGGACACGCAGAACAAAACGATTCTTCAGCTTGTTTCGCTTCTCCAGAAGCGCGGCGAAACATGGGTGGACGAGCTGCCGATTCAGGTGACTGCCACCGGGGCGTACGAGTATATCACCAGCCGGCAAAGCGAGGTGGACGCTCTGAAAAAGAACCTGTTCCGCGGGAACACCTATGTCACTGCGGAGCAATGTATTCTGGAGCTGCAGCGAAAATACGAATGCGAAGGCTATTCCCCGAACCAGACGCGCGCGATCCTTTCGGTGCGCTACAATATGGAGCTTTCGGGCTTCTCCGTTTCTACCCCGTATACCTTTGCGACAGGTATTTCCTCCGACACCGTCGGGATCATCAGCGAAAACGCGCAGAATCTTCCCGGCGCCACCGTTGAGGTGACCACCGTGCGCGATTACCCCGACGGCACCGTCGCACCGCACGTGCTGGGAACGCTGGGCGCGATCTCGCAGGAGGAATATGCCGAAGAAAAAAAACAGGGAAATACCTACAGCCTGGATAATCTGGGCGGCTATGCCTATAATGATTCTATCGGCAAAAGCGGCGTGGAATCCTATTTTGAAAAATACCTGCGCGGCACGAACGGCCTGAAGGTGATCGAAACCACGCGCACCGGGGCCGTTGCCTCCAGCACGGTAACGCAGGCGCCCGTGGCGGGCGATTCGATTTATCTCACCATCGATAAGAACCTTCAGAGGGTGGCGCAGGTTTCTCTTGCAAACAACGTAAAAGGCGCCCAGAACGAGGGAAAAAGCGGCGGCAGCAAGGGCGGGGCGGACTGCGTCGCTGGCGGCGCTGTGGTACTGAATGTCAAGGATTTTTCCGTGCTGGCGGCGGCAACGTTCCCCAGCTATGATTTAAATCAATACAACAGCAATCCTTCCTATGTATCGGGTCTGTTCCAGGATAAAACAAAGCCGATGTATGACCGCGCGCTGGTCGGCTCCTTCATGCCCGGCTCGTCGTTTAAGCCGGTGGTCGCCTCGGCAGCTTTACAGGAGGGCGTCATCAATTCTTCCTCTACCGTCACCTGCCACCGCGTGTATACCTTCTGGAATGACTACCAGCCCACCTGCATGGGCTATCACGGCACAATTAATGTTGTCACCGCGCTGCAGAAATCCTGCAACATCTTCTTTTACGACACCGGCCGCCGCCTCGGCATCGATACGCTTGACCTGTATGCCAAGCGCTTTGGCCTCGGGCAGAAAACGGGCATCGAGATCAACGAGGGCGCGGGCGTTCTCTCCAGCCCGCAGGTGCGCGTTGCGGCCGGCGGTGTGTGGAACGGCGGCGACGTGGTACAGGCCGCGATCGGCCAGGCCGATAACTCCTTTACGCCATTGCAGCTGGCCACCTATGTCTCGACGCTTGTCAACGACGGCACCCGGCTGAAAACGCATCTCATCGGAAAAATTACCGATTACAACCGCGACAAGGTTATTATGCAGAACGACCCGAATTCCCCCACGGTCGTCGATCACGTGGGCGTCTCGAAGGAAAATCTTGAAACGGTAAAAAAGGGCATGCGCGCTGTCACCAGCGTAGGGGGCACCGCCTCCTCGTTTGCAAACTACGGCATTGCCGTGGCCGGTAAAACCGGTACCGCACAGGTGCCGCCGCATTCCGACAACGTGGTGTTCGTGGGCTTTGCCCCGTACGATAAGCCCGAAATCGCCGTGGCAGTCGTACTGGAATACGGAGCCTACAGCAAATATTCCACCGCGGTCGCGCGCGATCTGTTCGACGCGTATTTCTTCGGCAAAACTGTGGACGCTTCCGGCAATCTGGTATTCCCCGAAAAAGAGGAGTCCACTTCCTCCGGAACCTCATCCGGAACCGCCTCCGGCACGACGACGTCTTCCGGCACTTCTTCAGGAGTCTCTTCCACCGCGGGCTGAGCGGTTTGCTCTGACTTTGACACTGTGTTCTATTTTTTCGGTCAATTTATGGATTGTGACTATCGTCGTTCAAATTTCGAAAAAAATCTTTGACGGAGATTCACAATTGTGTTAGTATGATAACGAGAATGAGAACAAATCAAGAACTTCATTCCAAGTGGGAAGAATATCTCGCTGCGAGTTTCAAGGCTCTCTCAGCCGCCGGCAGCTTGCTGCCGCTTACGGCGTGAGGTTCTGATAAGCGAGGAAGTGACTTATGGGAGCGGTAACAGTCATTACATCCGGCAAGGGAGGCGTGGGAAAGTCCACCGTCTGCGCCGGATTGGGACGAGCCCTGGCCGAACGCCGGCGCAGGGTTCTGCTGATCGACGGCGACGCCGGGCTGCGCAGCCTGGACCGCATGCTCGCTCTGGATGACCAGGTGATGTTCGATATTTCCGACGTGGTCTCCGGCTCCTGCGAGCCGATCCGCGCCATCTATGAATGCGGTGTGCCCGGGCTGTACCTGATGCCTGCGCCGTATCGCGAGGAGCAGCTCGTTTCGCCCCATTTGATGCGGCAGCTGGTACCGATTCTTTCGCGCTACTACGACCATGTTTTGATCGATTGCCCCGCCGGGCTTGGCGCGGGCTTTGAGTCGGCCGCGGCCGCGGCGCAAAGAGCCCTTATCGTGGCAACACCCGACCCGCTCTGCCTGCGCGGCAGCGACAAGGTGCGGCTGCTGCTCACACAGACCGGCATTTCGTCGCAGAGACTGGTCGTGAATCGGTTTCATTACAAAAATTTTGTCAAATCCGGCTTGTTCCACGATCTGGACAATGTGATCGACGCCGCAGGAATCCGGCTGATCGGGATTGTCCCAGAGGACCCGGAAACCGCCGCCGCGTTTACCGGCGGCAAGCCAGTTTCACCATACTTTTCAGCGATGCAGGCGTTTCACCGTCTGGCCGCCCGGCTGGAAGGGGAATCGGTTCCCCTTGCAAGGCTGGAAAAGCTGTAAATTCATCGCAGCAATTACTTTAACTCAATTTCAGATGAAGGAGGATTAAGCATTGAATATTGCATTGATTGCCCACGACGCCAAAAAGGAACTGATGGTTCAGTTCTGCATCGCATACTGCGGGGTGCTGAGCCGACACAGCTTGTGCGCGACAGGCACCACCGGCAAGCTGGTATCGGAGGCCACGGGGCTGAGTATTCAGCGCTTTTTAAGCGGATCGCAGGGCGGCGACCAGCAGATCGCGGCGCGGATTTCATATAATGAAGTTGATCTTCTTCTGTTTTTCCGTGATCCCCTGAATCCGAAGCCGCATGAGCCCAACGATATGAATCTGCTGAGCCTGTGCGATATGCACAATATTCCTGTGGCTACCAACATCGCCACCGCGGAGGTTCTCATCCACGGTCTGGAGCGCGGTGACCTGGACTGGCGCAACATCTTAAATCCGAAGTACTGATCTTGGGATTTATCTCTATTCAGGTAGGATCCCTCGCTCTCAGCGGAGCGGGGGGTTTTGTTTTAACTCGCCCGCCGCAAGGCGGGAACAGAAAATAAGGAGTGTTTTTTATGGCATTATTGGTTCAGGGCCCCAAGGGTACACAGGATCTTCTGCCCGAACAGACCGCGCGCTGGCAGGTGGTAGAGCAGGTGATGCGTGAAGAGGCGTCACTGTATGGCTATGGCGAAATCCGCACCCCTGTTTTTGAGCATACGGAGCTGTTTCAGCGTTCGGTAGGCGAAACCACCGACGTGGTTCAAAAAGAGATGTATACGTTTAACGATAAAGGCGGGCGCTCCATTACCCTGCGCCCCGAAGGTACTGCGGGTGCGGTTCGCGCCCTGCTGGAGCACGCCCTTTACAACGAAGGCCTGCCGGTAAAGCTGTATTATTTCACCTCCTGTTATCGGTATGAGAAGCCGCAGGCCGGCCGCCTGCGCGAGTTTCACCAGTTCGGCGTGGAGGCCTTCGGCTCTGCCGACCCGATCGCCGACGCGGAGACCATCATGCTGGGCAAGTCGATCTTCGACCGCCTCGGTATGCGCGGCTATTCCATCGAGATCAACTCCATCGGCTGCCCTGAATGCCGCGCCAAGTACCACCAGGCACTGAAGGAATATTTCGCGGCGTCCATCGACCAGCTGTGCGATACCTGCAAGGACCGTCTTGACCGCAACCCCATGCGCATTCTGGACTGCAAAAATCCGCCCTGTGCAGAGGTGGCAAAGGACGCGCCCATCATGCTCGACTACCTGTGCGACGACTGCCGCGAGCACTTTGACGGCGTGAAGAGCTATCTGGACGACGCCGGTGTAAAATATGAGGTGAACCCCACCATCGTGCGCGGGCTGGATTACTACACCCGCACGGTGTTTGAATTTGTATCGAACGACCTCGGCTCGCAGAGCACCTTCTGCGGCGGCGGACGCTACGACGGTCTGGTGGCCGAAATGGGCGGCAAGCCCCTGCCCGCGCTGGGCTATGCGATCGGCCTTGAGCGCGTGCTGATGATTCTGCAGGCGCAGGGAATAGAGCTGCCGGTGCAGTCTCAGTGCGAACTGTTCGTTGCAGCTATTGGTGAGGCCGCGCAGAAGCGCGCGTTTGCTCTGGTTCGCCGCATGCGGGAATGCTCTGTGTTCGCACAGTTCGATTCCTGCGGGCGCAGCCTGAAGGCTCAGATGAAGTACGCCGACAAGATCGGCGCAGATTACACGCTGGTGCTGGGCGACGACGAGCTGCAGAGCGGGCGCGGCAAGCTGAAAAACATGAAAACGGGCGAGCTGACAGAAATTGCTCTGGACGAGGAGACCTTTGCGTCACAGTTTCTGGCGGCCACAGTGACGGCAGGCTCGGCCGGTGCAGACTCTTCCATTTGACGGAGCCGCGCTTTTTTACTATAATAAATACAGTTGCAGACAAAGCACGGAAAACGATCCTTTCTTCCCTGCCAAAGGCGGGGAAGAAAGGAAACACTTGCTGTTTCTGCGGCAATTTCAGGAAAAGAAACTGGCAGGCTCAGCCTGAGGATAGAGGAACGATACAATGGCAGAATTTATGAGCGGACTAAAAAGAACCCATTACTGCGGCACCCTGCGGCAGGAACACGTTGGAACAGAAGTGGTCGTATGCGGCTGGGTACAGCGTCAGCGCGATTTAGGACAGCTGATCTTTGTTGACCTGCGCGACCGCACCGGCCTTTTGCAGCTGGCCTTCGGCGATACGACCGACCGGCAGATTTTTGAAAAAGCTGCGGGTGTTCGCGCGGAATATGTCCTCGCAGTTCGCGGTGTGGTGCGTGAGCGCTCCGCCAAAAACCCCGAGCTGCCCACCGGCGACGTGGAAATTGAGGTTCAGGAGCTGAGGGTTCTCGCAAAGGCCGAAACCCCGCCCTTTGAAATTGTGGAGCATTCCAATGTAAAGGAAGAACTGCGGCTGAAATACCGCTACCTGGATCTTCGCCGCCCTGACATGCAGGACAAGATCATCCAGCGCCACAAGATCGTAAAAATTGCCCGCGATTACTTTGACGATAACGGTTTTCTGGAGATCGAGACCCCAATCCTCATCAAATCCACGCCCGAAGGCGCCCGCGATTACCTCGTGCCGTCGCGCGTGTTTCCGGGGAACTTCTTCGCGCTGCCGCAGTCGCCCCAGCAGTACAAGCAGCTGTTGATGCTCTCGGGCTTCGACCGCTATATGCAGGTGGCCCGCTGCTTCCGCGACGAGGACCTGCGCGCGGACCGTCAGCCGGAATTCACCCAGATCGATCTTGAAATGTCCTTTATTGAGCCGGAAGACGTCATGGCGATCGGCGAAGGCTTTATCCGTGACGTATACAAGCGTTTGCAGAATATCGATATTCCCACGCCGTTCCGCCGCATCACGTGGCATGAGGCGATGGAGCGCTTTGGCTCCGACAAGCCCGACCTGCGCTTTGGCCTGGAGCTTGTCAACCTGAGCGATGCACTAAAGGATACCGAGTTCCGTGTGTTCGCGGGCGCTTTGTCGGCGGGCGGATCGGTGCGCGGCATTAACCTGAAGAGCAAGGCGGACGAGCTCAGCCGCAAGGAAATCGACAAGCTGACCGAGACCCTCAAAGCTTACGGCGCGCAGGGTCTGGCGTGGACACGCCTGACCTCGAACGGCGAAAGCTCCAGCTATGAAAAATTCCTGTCGGAGCAGGAGGCCGCGGCGGTGAGAACCGCGCTCGGCGCCGAAACCGGCGACGTTCTTCTGCTGGTGGCCAGCCCCAAAAACAGCGTGGTATTCGCCTCGCTGGGTGCGCTGCGCTGCGAGCTGGCAAAGCGCTTTGGCCTCATCGATGATTCCAAGCCGTGCCTGCTGTGGGTTACCGACTTCCCGCTGTTCGAGTACGACGAGGAGGAAAACCGCTATGTGGCGATGCACCACCCCTTCACCGCGCCGCGTGAGGAAGACCTTGACAAGCTGACCTCTGACCCCGGCAGCGTATGCGCCAAAGCATACGACATGGTGCTCAACGGAAATGAAATCGGCGGCGGTTCCATCCGCATCAACACCCCCGAGGTACAGCGCCAGATGTTCCAGGCCTTGGGCTTTACGCCCGAACAGGCCCAGCAGCGCTTTGGCTTTTTGATCGACGCGTTCCGCTACGGCGCCCCGCCCCACGGCGGCATGGCGTTCGGGCTCGACCGTCTGGTGATGCTGATGCTTGGCTGCGACAGCATCCGCGACGTGATCGCGTTCCCGAAGGTTGCCAACTCCAGCGAGCTGATGAGCAGCGCGCCGGACGTGGTAGACCCCAAACAGCTGGCGGAGCTTGGCCTTTCGATCGTTCCGCAGGCGGAGTAAAACAACTGATTTCTGCGCCCGGTGCAGGCCCGGGCTCCAGCAGCTTCGGGCTATCCGTATGGCGGGCCGCTCTGTGTGTACAAACCGGTACAGCAGAGCCGGAATCCCACATTTTCACCAGCCGGCAAAGAAACCTTTTCAACGCCGTTCTGTGTCAGAGCGGCGTTTTTTTACGGGATTTAAAATTTTTTCCTAATTTTTCTTGAACTGTGCAATAAAACGGCACGGAATTTCATTATTCTAACAGAGGGAGTTTCTATATGGTGACTGGAAACGGAAACGGGAACCATCAATCATATCAAGCCCCCACAGACCAACTCATGCGGCAGGTGGCCGCGGGAGAGGACTGGGCCTTCGCTCAGCTCTACCTGAGTACGCAGCATGCGGTTTACGCGTTGCTGCTCTCTCTGGTCAAAAATCCCGCAACCGCAGAGGACCTGATGCAGGATACGTATCTGAGCATCCGACAGTCTGTGGGAACTTACATCCCTCAGGGCAAGCCGATGGCGTGGATCTTTACGATCGCCAAAAACCTTGCCTATCAGGAGCTGCGCCGCGCCAATAAGCAGGGGACTGAAAATTTCGATGATCATGAGGATGCCTCCGGCGAAGACAATATTTCGCAGGCTATTGATAACATCGTTTTAAGAAGCGCCCTGACGATTTTGGAGGAGCGGGAACGCAAAATTGTGCTGCTGCACGTAGCCGCCGGGATGAAGTTCGTTGAGATCGCATCCCTGACGGAGACGCCGCTGGGTACGGTATTATCCTCTTATCACCGTGCGATGCGCAAGCTCCAGAAATCCGTCCGAGAGGGGGCAGTTCAATGAAACGGTCTGAGCTGAAACAATCGCTCAAATTCGCTGTTCTGCAATCCACACCGGACTTATTGCCCACCCTTCTGCCGGGCTATTCGGCAGAAGAAATCCCTTTGCCGTGTCCTACGGCGGAGGAAGCCCTTTGCGGAATCAACCAAGTGGTTGTGCCAAGAAAAAGGCCCCGATTTCAGATTGCATGCGTCATGGCAGCCGTTTGCATTGTGTTTTTGAGCGTCTTTTACCTGGCACAGCCGAAGGTAGATTCCATCGTCAGTATTGACGTGAATCCCAGTATAGAGCTAACTATTGATCAGAATGACCGAGTCATCAAGTCAAAGGCATCCAACGATGACGCGGCCGCAATTTTGAAGAATATGAATCTGCGGGATAAGGATATCAGCGAAGCCACCGGCACGATTGTCAATCGTCTGCTGGAGCATGGCTATCTGGCTAAAAACAGCACAGACAACGCGATCCTGATCTCCGTAGCCAGCCGGAATGGGCAAAACCCAACACAGCTGCAGGAAAAAATGGCGGACGGTATTGAAAACGTCCTGAAAGAGAATAATGCCAGCGCTACGGTGCTGCGCCAGACGGATACTTTGTCGGACGATCTTCAGAAATTCGCCAGCGAAAACAAGGTTTCCCTTGGCAAGGCGGATCTGGTCCGCAAGCTGACGGAACAGGATTCTTCTCTTGACGCGTCGGCGCTTTGTAAAATGTCGCTGAAGGATCTGAACAAACTGATGGAAAGCAAAAAACTTGAAGTCAGCGGCCTGGTGATCGGCGAGGAGGGCGACCCTTCTGTTTCCTCCGGCCAGCCTGGCAACGATCCTGTTTCCTCTTCCTCCGGCAAGGAAAGCTCCGCACCGGAAGGCAGCGCGGGCGGTTCGCAGACAGAAGATCCCTTCGGGTCGGGAACGACCTCCAGAAATCCTTCGTCTTCGAGACCGCACTCGCATACTTCTTCCGAGAACGGTGCAACCTCTGGCGGACAGGATGGAAGCTCAGTATCCAGCGACGATCCGATTTACACCCCGCCGGATATTGACGACGACATGGAAGATCCCGACGGTGTGCCGTCTTACCCGTTCGACGATGTTTCTTCTGCCGTAGAAAGCAGCAGCCAGAGTTCTTCCAGCAAGAACCCCGGCGGTGAGAGTTCACAGGCCGCTTCTTCGGGCAGCAGTTCCTCTTCGTCCACAGTGGAAAGCAGCGCCCCGAGTTCTTCTGAAAAGCCGTCTTCCAGCCATTCTTCTTCTTCCGCGTCCGGTAATTCCTCTCAGAAAACCGGTTCCTCTGATAAATCGGGAGCCTCTTCGCAAATAGCTTCTTCCCGGGATAAAAAGGCTTAAGATTCCGGTACAGCGAAAAGCAGCCCCGCCCTTTTCAAAAGGGCGGGGCTTTCTTTTACTCAATTTTACCGTACTGCTTCTCATATTGCTCTACACAGTGCCGGATTAAAATCAGTATTTGATGGTTTAAGGAACGTCCCTCACACCTCTTTCAGTTATAGATGATATCATCTATTTTAAGGCTTCCTTATGGCACAATGTGAAAAACGGATATAGAATATATTCAATATAAATTCATTCTAATGCCAGATTATTTAAAGTTCAATTTCTCCGTGCGTCTGTTCAAATTTTTCAACATGCTTTTTGATCAGCATCTCCACCTCACGATTGGCCGAACGTGCATGATATTCTGCTACATAACGCAATTTTGCCAATAAACTCGGATCGATGCGAATTGTAAACTGCGGTAAATCTGACGGCATCATTTTGACCCCCTTTTGATGTCACTTTTATTAAAGTAACATACAAAAACCGCCTGTGGCGATGTTGACAACAAAGTGACAACACCTTATAATTAATAATAGTAATTCATTATTGGGGGAATTGGGATGCCGGACTATAAAGAGTTGTATTTGAAAATGGTGCGCGCCTCGGAACAGGCTATAGGCATACTGATCAAGGCACAGTTGGAGTGTGAAGAGAGTTATCTCTCTTCTTGTGAACCAAAGCTTATCATCGTTCCCTTTGCTGCGCAAAAGGGGCAGGGGGACAAGCTGGAAAAATAAACGGTCTCGTTCGTTTATTTAAATCCTTTCTTCGTGCGGCTTCGCCGCATGTTTTTCTTGCGCAGCTTGCCTGCGGATGCTTTTTGTAAGTTTCTGCTGGCGCAGGGCCTGCCCCTCGTGCCGGGCGGGCACTTACTTTCGTGAAAGGACGAAAGTAAGCAAAGGCCTTCCAAAGGACACCTTTGGAATCCGTTTTGGGAACGGTTCTTGTAAGTGCAAACGAAAGCTGCTGAAAAGGCGCTCCAATGAAAATGCCCACTCTCCGAACTACATCAGAAAATCAGTTTTGTAATCCCGTCTGTCGGCGGGCATTTTCAGAGCGCTCTCGTTGGCTCGCAGAGGGGCGCTTCCCAGCGCGGTACTTCATTGGCATCCTTTATGAGCAAAGAAAGCTCTTCTGTAGAAGAAGCTTCACGCGCAGGCTGTGCCTGCGCGTGGAACAGAACCAGAGCGGGAGCTTCTCCCGGTTTCCAAAGGCAGCGCCTTTGGTCGTTGAGAGGGAGTTCCAAGGGGGAGAGAATCGAAACTCTCCCCCTTGGCGAATCTTTGCTTCCTTTCTTTTCGTGGCGGATTAAAATAAGAAGTGCAACAGAGTAAAAAGGGCCCATAAGAGAGGCCGTTGTGGTACAGTAGGAATTGATAAGATCACTACTGGAAAGGCGGCGCCCCTTATGAGCTACCACCATCTTACACTGAGCGAGCGAAAAAAGCTATCCCTCATGTGGCGGGAAAAGAAAAATATCCGGCAAATAGCCAT
This sequence comes from Clostridium sp. MSTE9, assembly GCF_000277625.1. Classification (NCBI taxonomy): domain Bacteria; kingdom Bacillati; phylum Bacillota; class Clostridia; order Eubacteriales; family Clostridiaceae; genus Clostridium; species Clostridium sp. MSTE9. The sequence continues at coordinate 557 of NZ_AKFU01000016.1, read as the reverse complement.
GACATTAAAACGAAGCCCCAGCACAGTCAGCCGTGAATTGAAACGGAACATTTCTCATGACAGAGATAGACTGGTCTACCGGCCGGTTAGTGCAAACAGAAAGTATCAACGTCGCAAAAGGCAGGAGCGAAAGGGAAAATACCAGAATGTCAGATTATGCGAATATGTGCAGGAAAAGCTGTTGTTAACTTGGTCGCCCGAGCAGGTTTCAAACCGGGTTGGGCAGGATTATCCCGCTGAACCGCTCATGCGTATCTCTCACACGACGATCTACCGATGGCTTCATAAAGAGCGTTTCGCTCAGTCGGCCAGCATTCACCTACGGCATGAAGGGCGCCAGCATGGAGAACGCCGCGGAAAGCTTCTTGGAATCCGAACCTTGAAACAGCGTGGCCGAGAGATTTGGCGCAGGGAACGGATCGGGGATTGGGAGCTGGATACGATTATCTCCAGCAGTAAACAGAGCCAAGCCGGGATTTTGACCATGTGCGACAGGAAGAGTCGGTTCTGTATTTTGGTTCTTTTGGAACGGTGCCACAGCCAAAGCCATGTTTTCA
>NZ_AKFU01000015.1:0-70392 GCF_000277625.1 Clostridium sp. MSTE9 | reverse complement strand
TTTACACTCACTTCATTTGAGAGAATTCACAGCATGGTAAACTCTGCAAATCATCATACTTCTTATGTAACATCCTTGGAGACAAACAGACCCAAGCAAAAGCTTTATTCCATGAAAGAAGCTATCATGATCACATTGGGCTCCATACTGCAGCATCGGCACTGAAAAATTCAAAGGGCCTTTTGGGCGTATCTTCGTCACCAAAATTACAGGTGGAACAATCCGAGAGCCAGAGCTGTAACAATAAACACCAGATACATGGGAATTGCATACTTCATAAAGGTTTTCAAATAGTCGCCGAAATTCATTTCCGTTCTGTCAATCAGAAGGAACAGCCATGCGACGGTGGGGCTTCCGTAACGAATCGCCTGACCCATCATAGACGCCATGGTAATTTCCATCGCGCCGATTCCGAACTGCGCGGCAATCGGCACAATGACCGGGAGAATCCCAAAATAGTAGGCGTCAACCGGCAGAGCCCAGCACGCGACGGCACCGATGAGAGCAAAAATAATCGGGATATGGGTGCCAAGTGATTCGGGGATCAGGCTTGCCAGATTGGCTGCCAGGGCCGTTGCCATACCGCTGCTGTTGAGGACGCCCATGAAGCAGCCCGCCGCCATAATAATGATAGCGACAGAAATGGTGTCTGCGCCGTTCGCGGCAATTCTTTCGCGCTGCTCTTTGAAGCCATAGTTTACAGCTATCACGATTCCGGTGCCAACCATGAAAAGAAGCGCTCCGCTTGCAAGGCCCATGATCATCGCTACCATCAGTGCAAGAGTGAACACAAGATTAAAAACAAACAGCTTGGGGCGTTTGCTTTCCTTGTCATTTTCGGTGATCGCCGCGCACATTTCCTCGATCTGAGCAGCGCTGATGATCTCTCCGCCGCCCTTTACATAGCCCAGGCGCTTGCGCTCGGCTGTTCCGAGAAAGTACGCCAGAACGATCACATAAACCAGACCCACACCCAAAACGGGAAGAAATGCCTTAAAGAGAACATTGACATCCACATTGATGACAGAAGCCGCTCTGGCCAACGGACCGCCCCACGGCAGACAATTGCCGATGGAGCAGGGCAGAATGATCATCATTGCCAAATTGGAGAGCTTCATATTCATCTTCTTAAACAGCGGGATGAATGCGGCTGTTACGATCAATATGGTTGTTGTTCCATCTCCGTCGAGGGTTACGGCACAGGAGGTCAGAGTCGCGACCATCATAACCTTCAGCGGGTCTCCCTTTGCCTTTCGGATCAAAAAGGTGCACAGCGGGTCGAACAATCCCACATTCATCATCAGGCTGAAGTAAAGCACCGCGAACAGAATCATCACGCCGGAATTGATGGTTCCAAGCTTAACAGAGCCGGAATCGCTCAGGGTGTAGAATAATCCATCCTTAAACCAGGAAAAGAGATCTGTAAAAGGAACCCCATTGACAACACAGGCAAGCAGGCCGGCGACAGTGGATGAAATAATCAGGCCCGCAAAAGCAGACATCTTTTTCGTACAAACAAGAACGAGGAACAAAACAATCATGAAATATGCCAAAGCTACCAACATATCAATACCCTCCTCCATCATGAAACACGATGTGATTCCATTTTAATCCATCATGATTTGCCCTGAAGCATTTCCGTAACCCATGCGGGTGCAAGGTTCGGAAGTTCACGCCCTTCTTCTCTGCATTTGCGGTAATTGGCGATGGCGTCGCGGCGCTTGAGCTCATAGTCCTCTTTCTTTTCGGCTGCCGTGAGCACCTCCTCAATGCGCCCGCGCGGGATGACCGTTACGCCGTCGTAGTCGCCTACCACCAAATCCCCGGGAGTCACTTTCACGCCCGCACAGGTAACAACCGTGTTGATCTCGCCCGGGCCCTTTTTGTCGGGACTTCTTTGCATAAAGCCTTTTGCATAAATCGGAATATCCAGGGCAGCCAGACCGGTCTTGTCTCTCACATAGCCGTCAATGACAATGCCGGAAAGTCCGATGGCCGCCGCAGCGCCGCCCATCAGATCGCCCATATACGCGCGCTCCGTGTAGCCCTTTCCTGCAACAACAAGGACATATCCCGGCTTTCCCTGGTAAATCGCCACATGGATCGGAAAGTTATCGCCGTCCTCCGTGTCGACCGTACAGGCGGTACCCACCATCAGTTTGCCGTCGTCCAAAGGGAGCAGATCGGCATCCATACAGCCGTTTCTCTCAATTCCAAGGGACGCCATACCGTCGCACAGCTGTGCAGGGCTCAGCTTTTTGACACGCTCGATGATTTCATCCGGAATCAGCTCCGGCAGTTCATAATATTGATTGTTGCTCATTTCAATCCATCCTCCTCATTCTCTTTTACCAGCAGCTTGATGGCCTCGCGGTAATCCAGATCGCCGCTGGGGTCTATTTTGTCGGCCCAGTGCTGCGCCGCGAGTGCGTCGAGCTTTGCAATCGCCGCTTTCGACATGGACGCATCCACCTTCAGACTTTCCAGCGTGCTTACCACGTCGCGCATCTCGGCGCTTCTGCGCTCGGCATGGATCATGGTGCGCGCAATGAACGTATTGGCCAGCTTTTCAACCGTTTTTCCGTTGATGGATTCACCAAGGGAATCTGCCAAAGTGCTCAGCACGCCGTATTTTTCCGCAGCCTCGAAAGATTCGAACATCAGCTGGGGCAGGCCCTTCATGACCACGCTTTTCAGCATTTTGATGGCGGACGCGCCTCCCGCCGGTGCGTCCAGCACGGTCAGTTTCATGTTGCAGGGTGCAAACGCGTCATAAAACGATTGGGCGCCGTCCCCTGACAGAAACATCGGGACCTTGTGTCGGTTTCCCGGCACGGTACCCATAACCCCCGCATCGCAGAACAACACACCCTGTGCACGGGGAATTCTATCGATCTCTTCCTCCACAGTGGGGGCCGCAGAGTTCAGATCGACAAAAATCTGGCCTGCCTTCAGCCGGGGGATGATGTCTTTCGCCACGGAAAGAGCCACCTTTGCACTATTCATGGACGCGATACAGATTCCCTCGCTGCAAGCCTCATCCAAACCGATCAGCGGAATCCCCACCTCCTGCGCGCGCGATTGGATCAGTTCGCCCCGCTTCGGGTCCTCTGCGAACACATCGTATGCGGCCATGCTTTCAAATCCCTCCGACTTCAGGCCAAGCGCGATGTTGTACGAGGCTTCGCCGAAGCCGATAAATACCAGTTGATACTTCAAAATCATGTCCCTCCTTCAAATTGTTCCAGTATCAATGAAGGATTTAAGCAATAAATGTGCCAACTTTATGCCTGGATGGTTTTATCGTACAAGCCCTTTCCATCGACATGGATCAAGAAACAGGATCAAACCCGGGCTTTGCGCGAAAGGAAAAGAAATAAAAAAAATTCTGCGCTTTTATTTTTTCAGCGCAGAATTTTAAATATCCCATCTATTGCATTTCATTACAAACGAACGGTTTGAAAGAATCTGCAATATTTAGAAACGATATGCAACTTAATGAAAGTATCTTACCAACTCAAAATACCCCGGCTCCGATTCCTGTATTTTCTTGATTTTGCGCCAGAGAGTTGTTGTGCTGATCCCAAGCTGCCTGGCGGAACGCTCCCGGTTGCCCTTGTTTTCATGAAGAACACTCCGAATCAGTTCGCGCTCCGTCATGGGTTCTTTTGCAACAGAGGTGCCGTATTGGGGTAGAACCTCTTCCATCTGTGTGCGGGGTTTTGTCAGCACAGTGTGTTCGACAAGATCGGCCGTGATGGTGTCCGTATCACATATCACGGCCAGCCTTTCCACAATATTGTTCAGCTGGCGGATATTTCCGCGCCACTGCTGCTTCATCAGCAGGTTGAGAGCTTCCTCCGTGATTTTCTTTGAAGGCAGCTTGGGATTTTTCAGAAAACAGCGCACCAGATCGGGAATATCCTCTCTGCGCTCATCGAGTGTGGGAAGCTGAAGCTCCAGAACACAAATGCGATAATAGAAGTCCTCCCGAAACAGACCGTTTTGCACCAGCTCTCGTAAATCCTTATTGCTGGCCGCGATAATGCGGACATCCACAGAGGTCACCCGGTCGTCTCCCAGGCGGATCACCTTTCGTTCCTGAATCACCCGCAGAAGCTTCAACTGCACATCGGGCGGCGTTTCACTGATTTCGTCAAGAAAGATGGTCCCATTATGTGCCAGTTCGAACATTCCAGCCTTTCCCTCACTCCGCGCGCCGGTAAACGCACCCTTGACATAGCCGAACAGCTCACTTTCCAATACGCTGGCCGGCAGGGCCGCACAGTTTATGGCAACAAAGGGAGCCGACTTGCGCCTGCTTGCATTATGGATGCTCTGCGCGAAAAGCTCTTTCCCCGTACCGGTATCGCCGAGGATCAGGACAGTGCTGTCTACTGCGGCGTATCGCTGTGCCAGGGATTTTGCGGCTCTTAATGCAGGGCTACTTCCAATGATATCGTCAAAGGTTTTATCCGAGATATGTCCGCACGTCAGAAGGCTGTGCCGGATTTTCTGTTCCATTTTCTGAATCTCATGCTGGTACTGCACCGTCACCGTCGCCCCGATTACGCTGTCCTTGATGCATACGGGAGCAATATTCAGGATGAGAGAGGATTTGCGGGTGTTGATCAGCACATTCGACAGCGTTTCCCTGTGCTTGAGCGTCGAATCCAAAAAATCGCCCTTCAGGAGTTTGTCAATCGGTTGTCCCGGTGAAAGCTCCGGGAGCATGCGATGCGCATTTTCATTGATATTGGTGACGATTCCCTCCTGATCCACACTGAATATGCCGTCTGAGGTGCAGTTCATGACGGCCTGGATCATTTCATGTTTGCGTTTCAACTCGTGATTTTTCCGCAAACGCTCATCCTCGATCTTCAGATGATAAAGCGCCTCGTCGATTGCGTCATTTACCGCGTCTTCATCTGTTTCGGTCATGATATATTGAATCCCGCACTGAGTAACCAAATCGCGCAGGGAAATCCCGCCTATTGCTACCTCAATCCCCATGTGCGCCAGCTTTTCCATCTCTGCTCTGACATATTCTTCCTTCAGCTGAGCGTCTATAGGGCAGATCAAGGCATTTTTAAGCAGAGGTTTACTCTTGTTGAGAATCTTGAGAAAGGAATCTGAGGTTGCAAGAAAAGCGATTTTATCCGATATTTTCAAGGCCTTCTGGTAGCCGATGTAGCAATCGAAAAAAGTGTGCTTTTCCTCAATCACAGGAATTTCCAGGTTGCTCCGCAGCATGCGCGCGGTGTTCCCGCGGCTTATGATGATCTTTGCGCCTTCCCCAATCATCTGCTTTGCAACGGGAATGGCGTTTTTCTGGGAGGCCTGAACAACAGGGCAGCTGAGTTTTCTCTCAGCAAGAACCTTCCTGAATTTTGATGTCATCGTACTGGAAGGGGAAACTACTGCAAATTCTACTCGCATCTGTATCCATCCTCATTATTTGTATTTAAAATCGATACTGGCAAAAACGCCCACAAGAGCATTGATCTATGATTCAAAATAAGTGTATCATGAGCATATGAGCTTTGCAAATAAGAAATCCCCTCATGTTATGTATAGGCGCTTTCAGATTCGTAAAAATCCGAATGTGAAAAGGAACTCTATCCGGAAAACCGAGTTTTATCAAAATTGATTCCGGGGGATGACATTTTGATCGATTGATAGCCTAAAATATCATAAGCCTCTCATGGCCGACACAATATACCACCTTGCAAGGTTGGGAGAGTCCACGTATTTTTCACCATGATTTTATGTTATAAAATCATGCCGTTTTGGTTCTACCAATATTTCATTCCTTAGCTTCAGCAATATTCCCGATGAACGGTGAGCATATTCCGGCTGCTTATCAAAAAAACGCAGCTTAAATCCAAGAAAATCCAGTCCAACAGCCCTGAAAAGGTGTTTGGTTTATTTTACAAATCCATGGTGACATCTTTGTCAGAAAAATAGAATTATCTTTTCAGACATTGTGTTTCAATTCAATTGTGATAAAGTTAAAGCATTGGGATCTATTTTGGAATGACCAATTTAGTTCCAACACACAGGTTCAGATACAATTAGAAAAGTGGGGTGTTTTCATGTCTGTACTCATTCCTTTTGGCACATCACAGATCACGCTCAATGCGGAGCTTAGCAATGCGGAGATTTTGGAATCCCATATTGGAGAACTTAAAGCAGCAGATACAGAGGACGGCCTGGTGTTGGCCGCAATGGAGAATCCGATCGATTCTGCCCGTCTGCGAGAACTTGCCGCCGGCAAAAAGACCTGCACCATTATTATCAGCGACCATACACGCCCGGTTCCGAGCAAGCATATCATTCCCTTTATGCTGGCCGAGCTGCGTGAGGGGAATCTCGATATCGACATAACGCTGCTGGTGGCTACCGGCTTTCACCGCCCAACCGGCAAGCAGGAACTGGTGGAAAAGCTGGGAGAAGAAATCGTCGAGCGGGAGAAGATCGAAATACATGACAGCCGGGACGCATCCTGCAATGTGCAGATTGGCACGCTTCCTTCCGGCGCGGCGTGTGTGATCGATAAAAAGGCCGCACAAACGGATCTGCTGATTGCAGAGGGCTTTATAGAGCCACACTTTTTCGCCGGTTTTTCCGGCGGAAGAAAAAGTGTGCTGCCGGGAGTCTGCGATCAAGTGACTGTACTGGGCAACCACTGCTCGCAGTTTATCGCTTCTCCATATGCCCGCACCGGCGTGCTGGACGGCAATCCGCTGCACAAGGATATGGTTGCCGCAGCAAAGATGGCAAATCTGGCCTACATCGTAAATGTGATTATTGATGAAGATAAACGTGTTGTGGCAGCCTTTGCCGGCGATCCGATTACCGCTCACCGAAAGGGCTGTGATCTGCTGCTGAACTACTGTCAGGTACAACCTGAGCAGCACGGCGATATTGTGATCTCCAGCAATGGAGGCTACCCGCTGGACCAGAATATTTACCAGAGTGTGAAGGGTCTTACTGCCGCGGAGGCTGCCGCAGCACCGGGTGCTGTGCTGATTATGGTAAGCTCCTGCAACGACGGGCATGGTGGAGAAAACTTCTACCGCGCGCTGTGTGACTGCGTTTCTCCTCAGCAGCTGACGGAACAGATTCTCGCCACACCGCAGGATCAAACCATGCCAGATCAATGGGAATTCCAGATTCTGTGCCGGGTGCTATGCAAGCACCATGTGATCTATGTGACGGACCCCATGCAGAAGAAGACTGTGGAGGATATGAAGATTGCATGGGCACCGGATGTGGATACCGCATTACAGCAGGCCAGAAAAATAAAAGGTGAAAATGCGCATCTGGTGGTGATTCCGAACGGGATCTCCGTTATGGTGCGGGAGTCGGTATAGCGCTCCACTTTGCTGCCAGCCGGCAATAGGAACGATACTTCGTAAGCGACAAAGGGAATCGTGGTTTTCCCACGGCCCCTTTTGCAGTATGATTGTCGATCCCTAAAACCGCCTTGGCAGCAGAATCCAGAGTGGTGAAGCAAGTAAATAAAGAAATACAAGGAGTTTATACAGATTTGCCGTCGGACATGTTTATGATTTAATCATGTTCATAGATACCACTTCGCTACGAGGCTAGCCGAAAAAGGCTGCGAATACAAAGCCCTTTCATCCCTTATGGCATATCCCGAATACCGACGCTGTAAGACGTCTTAGATATCATCATCAAAAAAACAGTCGCCGGAAACCCTGCCAAGGTTTCCGGCGACTGTTTTTTCTTTATGGAGAATAGATCGATCTGTAAAAATCCAATTCAATTATGCAGGGGACTTTCACCCTGTATTGTTACAAAAACAGGAGCAGCCCGGCTCCGAAATAGGAAATCAGCCCGTAAAGTACGATGTACAGCAGGTAATATTTCAGCGTAATGCGTAGAATGCCGCTTTCCTTCCCAGTATTCCCGGTTGCTGCCGTTGCTACGGAAATATTCTGCGGGGAAATAATTTTACCCGCCGTTGAGCCCATGGTGTTTGCCGCAACCAACCAGATCTCCTGAACACCGATGGCCCGTGCGGTTTCCGCCTGCAGCGCACCGAATAAAACACTGGAGGAGGTGGCGCTGCCGGTTACGAAGGTTCCGATCGAACCGATCAGCGGGGCAACCAGCGGGAACGCTGTGCCGGTAACCGCCACCAGAAAGGCTGCGATGTCACGCGTCATACCGCTGTAGCCCATCACCTTTGCCGCTGCCAGAATCGTCATCAGTGTGATGACGGTTTTCGACATCTGCTTCAGGGTCTGGCCCATCACCGTCAGCATATCGGATCCGCTTGCCTTCTGCAGCAGTCCGCCAATGATGGCGGCAATCAAAATCAGTACGCCGGGAGTAGCCAGCCATGAGAAGGTATAAGGAGAGGCTCCTTCACCGGCATAGATGATAACGCTCGTTTTCACTGCGGACAGCACGTTATAAATCGGGGGCACCAGCTTGGAAACGGTCAGCAGAAATACGAAGATCAGGATAAAGGGTGCCCATGCAAGCAGAGCGTTGCGAAGGCTCAGGTGCTCCTGAGCAGCGGCCTGTGCTTCCTCGGTGGGGGTAACCTTGTATTCCTCCGGTGTGTTTTTGCAGAGAAATTTCGCCGCCAGAATCGTCAGCGCCATACTGGCGACAGAGCCGGTGACCGCAGGCAGCTCCGCACCGATAAAGCGGGAGGTGATCAGCTGCATGATTGCAAAGCCTAAACCAGAGATCAGCGCAATGTGCCAGCTCGTTTTCAGGCTTTTCAGCCCGCCGCCCGCAATCACCACCAGCAGCAGAGGGGTGAATACCACCATGATAAACAGCTGCAGCGACACGACCGTTGCTGTGGTGATTGGGTCGTAGCCTGTGATTGAAGCAACCGTAACGGTGGGGATGCCGATAGAACCAAAGGCCGTGGGGGTCGCATTGGAAACCAGGCAGACAACAGTTGCAAAGATCGGGTTAAAGCCTAGGCCGCACAGAATGCTGGCAGGGATTGCAACAGAGGTGCCAAAGCCCGCCATACCTTCCATAAATCCGCCAAAGCCCCAGGCAATGATGAGTACCAGAACGCGCTTGTCGTTGGAAACCGACGTCAGCATTTTTTGGATTTTTGCCATCGCTCCGGTTTTTACCGTCAGATTATAAGTAAAAATGGCGGCGATGATAACGATAGCGATAGGCCAAAGAGCCATGACGACTCCTTCCAAACCGGCGGTAAACACTTCGATTGCCGGTGCTTTCCAGTATACAAGAGCCAGAAGGATCGCGATGACCAGCGCAAGCGGGCAAGCCTTGTAGGCAGGCATTTTTATGTAACAAAGGGAAAAGACAAGCCATAAAATCGGCAGAAGAGCCAATAGAAAGTCTAAGAACATAAATCTACCTCATTCAGCAGTTTTCAAAGCCGTATTTTCAACAAACCGTTATCAGGGAAAGACAGGGGCCGCCGGCTCTGAAAGTCCGGGAACCGGCGGCCTGATATTCCGGTTATTTCAATCCCATCAGACTGTCGGAGAAAATACGGGCATCCATCAGACGATTGTCAATTTTAGGCTGAAAATCCATCAGATCAAGGATCTGCGTCTGTACATCGATTCCGGGAGCCACCTCCGTCAGGAAGACACCGTCGGAGCGCAGCTCGAATACGGCGCGCTCTGTAATGTACAGGACCGGCTGGCTCACCTTCTGAGCATAGACGCCGGAAAAAGTGATTTGCTCCACCTGATCGATGAATTTCTTCTCTTTACCCTCCTGATCAATGACGAGCTTACCGTTTTCCACATGGGTTTTCAGGCCGCCTGCGGTAAAGGTGCCGCAGAAGAATACCTTTTTGGCATTCTGCGTGATGTTGATAAATCCGCCGCATCCGGCAATCCTGGGACCGAACTTGGAAACATTGATGTTTCCAAAGCGGTCGGCCTGCGCCAGCCCCAGAAAAGCATAATCGACACCGCCGCCATCGTAAAAGTCAAACTGATAGGGCTGATCCAGAATTGCCTCCGCATTGACCGAACCGCCGAATTTCGGGCCGCCTTGCGGCACGCCCCCCACGGGGCCGGATTCTACGGTAAGGGTCATGTAATCACCGATTCCCTCTTCGTTCGCCACCATGGAAATGTATTCGGGGATGCCGATCCCAAGGTTTACGATGGAATTGGGGATCAGTTCCATCGCCGCTCTGCGTCCGATGATCTTTTTGGCGCTCATGGGCGGGTGATCCAGACTGTCCAGCGGAACCCGGTATTCGCCGCTCATAGAGCCGTCGTATTCGCAGCCAACGCATTGCTCGTGCTCGCTCGGGTTCTGCGCCACCACAATGGCATCTACATAAATTCCGGGTATCTTCACCAGCTTGGGGTCCAGCGATCCGTTTTCAACGACCCTTTCTACCTGAACAATCACCTTGCCGCCGCAATTATGTACAGCCTGTGCGATGGAGGTTGCCTCAATGGACGCGACCTCGTGGCTCATGATAACGTTGCCGTTTTCATCCGCATAGGTGCCGCGGATAAAGCCGATGTTCAGCGGGATCGCCTTGTAGAGGAGCTTTTCCTGACCGAGGATTTCCACAACCTCTACCAAATCCTCTTTGGTAATATCGTTGAGCTTGCCGCCCTCCAGACGGGGATCTGCAAAGGTGTTCAAACCCACATGGGTAATGGTGCCGATCCGGTGCCCGGCAATGTCTCGATAGAGCTGAGAGAGCGTTCCCTGCGGGAGGTTGTAGCCCTCGATCTTGTTTTGCAGAACCAGTTCACCCAGCTTCGGCACCATGTTCCAGTGCCCGCCGATGACGCGTCTGGTCATTCCCTCGTGGGCAAAATGGTCGGCACCGCTGCCGTCCCGGTTTCCCTGGGCAGCCGCATAGAAAAGAGTCAGGCTCTTCGGTGATCCGGTTTCCAAAAATCTTGCCTCCAAAGCACGGGTCAGTGCTTCCGGCATTACGCTTGCCACAAAGCCGCTGGTGGTAATGGTATCTCCGTCCTTTACCCAGCCGGCGGCATTTGCCGCAGTAATCATTGGCTTTTTTGACATGATACTCCTCCTCCGCATTTTTTCCTTTGACCCAAATCAACCGAATCAAAGTGATCGCATTCCGAAATGATTTCCATCCATTTTCCGTATGCTTTTGGATTATTTGCCGATGAAGTGCTTCTCTTTGCGTTTCTCCAGGAATGCAGTCATGCCCTCTTTTTTATCCTGTGTAGAGAAGGACAGGCCAAACAGGTTGGCTTCCAGCTTCAGGCCGCTGTTCAGGTCGGTGTCGCTGCCGGTGTTGATGGCTTCCTTCGCCAGCGCAACGCCGATCGGCGCGTTCTTCATGATGCGCCCTGCCATTGCCTTGCAGTAATCAATCAGCTCTGCCAGCGGAACCACTTTGTTGGCAAGACCAATGCGGTAGGCCTCCTGCGCGTCAATCATGTCGCAGGTGAAAATCAGCTCTTTGGCGCGCCCTTTCCCTACCAGGCGGGAAAGACGCTGCGTGCCGCCAAAGCCGGGCAGAATCCCCAAACCGCATTCGGGCTGTGCAAATTTGGCGTTTTCAGAGGCGATACGGATATCGCAGGCCATTGAAATTTCGCAGCCGCCGCCCAGAGCGTATCCGTTTACGGCGGCAATGGTTACCTGAGGCATCTCTTCCAGATGTCCAAAAGCTTTTCTGGCAAGCTGACCCATGGCGCTTCCCTCCACAGGAGTTGCATTTACCATTTCAGAAATATCTGCGCCGGCAACGAAGGATTTTTCACCGGAACCGGTCAAAATAACGACCTTTACATCTTCGCGTTTTTCGATTTCTGACAGGCAGGTGTCCAGTTCACTTAAGGTTTCGCTATTGAGCGCATTTAGAGATTTCGGCCGGTTGATGGTCAGCAGGGCAATGCCGTTTTGAATTTCCAGAAGCAGATTATTCATAACAAAAACCTCCGTAAAAAAATATAAAATTTAGATGAAGTATACAATTTCTCTCTTTGAGACCTATTTTATAACGCATTTTATCTCGTGTCAAGAACATTTCTAAGCCGTAGGATTCGTATAGCGAATTATTTTTGTGCAGAGTGTAGCGCTTATAGGTAGTACCACTAGATATTGCGTATTTCTGGTCATATCTGGATGAAAAAAACTTTTTATTTTTCTACAAGAAAAAAGTTTGTTTTATTTCTCAAAAAATATCTTGACATGCATTTTATTTTATGTTAAATTCGCCTTGTAAACAATTCTTATTCAGAAATGTTTTAAATAAGAATTGTTTTGAAACAATAAGGTAATTCTGAATCATGGTTGACCAAATGAAAGGAAGGATGATTATGAACCTTACACTGAATGATGAACAAAAGCGCATTCAAACCCTCGCACGCGAATTCGCGGAAAGGGAAGTAAAACCCGGTGCTATCGAGCGCGATGAAACTTCTACTTATGATGTCGGTCTGTTTAACAAATTGGGGAAACTTGGCCTGATCGGGTTGCCATACCCCACAACGGTAGGCGGTCAGGGGATGGGTTACCTCGAATATGCTCTTGCTGTTGAAGAAATTTCGAAAGTGGATGCTTCGCTGGGGATTTCCTATTCGGTAGCGACCTCTCTTTATGGTGGTACCATTTTTAACTCTTCCGCTTCCGAAGAGGTGAAGAAAAAGTTCATGGCTCCTGTTCTTTCCGGCGAACATCTGGGCGGCTTTGGTTTGACCGAGCATGGGGCCGGTTCCGACGCAGCCGGTCAGAAGACCATTGCAAAACAGGACGGTGACTTTTATATTCTCAATGGTTCCAAGTGCTTTAACACCAACGGCCCTCTGGCTGACTATTATGTTATTTATGCGCTGACGGACCCATCTGTCGGCACAAAGAGCATGACCTGCTTTGCGGTGGAGCGCAGCACACCCGGTGTTTCCATCGGACATATTGAAAACAAGATGGGCATTCGTTCCGCGCAGGTTTCCGAAATCCTGTTGGACAACGTTCGCGTACCCGCTGCAAATATGCTGGCGCAGCCCGGCGAAGGCTTTAAGCTTGCTATGAAGACTTTGGATTGCGGGCGGATCGGCGTAGCTGCACAGGGTCTTGGCATTGCGGAAGGCGCCTTTGAGATTGCACGCAAATACATGATGGAGCGCGAGCAGTTCGGCAAGCCCATCAGTAAGCAGCAGTATCTCGCGTTTAAAATGGCGGAGCTTTACACCAAGATTCAGGGAGCAAAGCTGCTGGTTTACGGCGCGGCTCTGGCTCATGATGCGGGCGCACGTTTCACCGTCGATGCCGCGATGGCAAAGATGACGGCTACCGACGTTGCGATGGAGGTTACGACCGAAGCGGTTCAGATGCTGGGCGGCAACGGCTATATGCGTGAATACGAAGTCGAGCGCATGATGCGTGATGCGAAGATCACCCAGATTTACGAAGGCACCAACGAAATTCAGCGTCTGGTGATCAGCGGCACGTTGTTCCGCTGACTCGTAAGCACTTTTTCCTTTGTTTATACCTGTTCTCCTAATATTAACCATGCTACAGCATTTCCGGCATCCGTGCGGATGCCGGAAATGCTGGTTTCAGGGGAAAATACAAAAATTCGCCTGCCTCTGCTTCCTGCCTGAATGGACATAGGAAATGAATTGCGAAATCAGTTGAAAAAGCGCCTGTAAAACGCTATACTGAATGCATGAAACTTTGCCCGGACGGGCACATTTCCATATTGAGCGGACTTCGAAGGAATCGCCGGGGCTGCCCCGGCAGCGTGTTTTCGGATTCACCGCCTTGAAACAGGAGGATAAAGAGCAGGATGGAATTGCGATATTGCATCAATTATTTACTGACAATATCTCAGCACGAGGTATTCCAAACCTTTTTTTCGCGGCTGTCACCTTACGGGATTACACCGGGACAGTACGGCGTGCTGAGCTGCCTTTGGAAGAATGGACCCACCACCCCGAAAGAAATCGCCAGAGCGCTTCGTTTGGAAAATTCAACGGTTTCCGGTATTCTGGACAGAATGCAGAAGCAGGATCTGATTGACCGGGTTGTGGACCCCAATAACCGGCGCAGTATTCTGGTCATCGCCACTCCTTCGGCCATGGCGATGAAGGACGACGTCCTGAAGGCGGTCGATGAACTGAATGTTGAAATACTGCAGGACTTCACTCCGCAGGAAAAGGATGCTCTGATGGAGAGCCTGCGCCGTATTGGCCGGATCGATGAAGAGGAGTGAATGATGGAGCCCTCCGGAACTGACAGAAATCTTATTGTCTGCATGAAGCAGGTGCCCGATCTGAGCATCGGGCGAAGAGAAAAGACAGAACAGCCGCCGCAGAGGCTTCCCGTCCGGCTGAATCTGCTGGACGCCTATGCGCTGGAGGCTGCCGCGCGCCTGCGCGACGCGGATAAAAACATCCATATTACCGCTCTTTCCCTGGGGCGTTCCGGTGAGGACGAGGCCTTGCGGCAGGCATTGGCAATTGCCGCGGATGACGCTGTTCTTGCGGTGGTTCCCGACCCTGATGTGCTGGATGCTCTGGCGGTCAGCCGCCTGCTGGCCCAGGCAATCCGCCTCATAGAGAAGAAAGCAGGCCCGGCAGAGCTGATCTTCTGTGGGCAGCAGTCTATCGATGGGCAGTCTGCGCAGGTCGGCCCTCAACTGGCACAGTGCCTGAACCTGCCTTTTGCAGGCCGCGGGCTTGAGGCGTCATTGTGTGGCGGCGTTATGCGAATCAGGCAGGGAAATGAGGACGGAACCGGTCTGGTAGAGATGGACCTGCCCTGTGTTGCGGCGTTTGACAAAATTCCTGGCGAGCCCCGGCTCCCCACGGTGAGAAGCAGCATGGAAGCCAGCCGTGCAGTGATTCCGATGCTGGAGCTTTCCGAAATTCCCGCCCCGCTGTTAACGGTACGCGAAACACGCCCTGCCTCCCGTGGGATGCAGGGCGTGAGAATTTGTAAGCAGACCGGCGAGGATTCCGCCAAGCAGCTGTTCCAGCTTTTGAACGCTGCCGGTGTGCTGTGAGGAAATGAAGCATGAAAAAAGACATTTGGGTTTTCATGGAGACAGGAAAATCCGGACGCTTTCGCGAGCTGTCTCTTTCGTTACTGAATGATTGCCGCGCTTTGGTGAATTCCCTGGGCGGAGCTCTCACTGCCGTGGCGTTTTCTGGTGATGCAGAAAACGAAGCCGTAGCGGCTGGCATCTGTGGAGCCGACCGCCTGCTGCTGGCGGATGCCGTTCCCGCTGACCCTGCCGCGGCGCTTGCCGAGCTGGCGGAAAAGGAAAAGCCTTGGGCCATTCTGGCTGCATCTACGGTTTTTGCGAAGGAATGGCTGCCACAGGCAGCTGCCCGGCTGAATACCGGTTTTGCCTCCGACTGCACCGGTTTTGCGCTGGATGCGCAGAAGGATTGCCTGGTCTGGACGCGTCCTGTTCTGGGGGAAAGCGCTCTGTGTGATGTCGTCTGCATCGATCGCCGTCCGCAGATCGGAACTGTCCGCCCCGGAGGCGGACAAAAGCGCCAGAGGAATGATACAGCGCCAGTACAGGTGATCCGTTTTACACCCCCCGCCGGTGGTTCCGCCCGCATCCGGGTGCTGGAATTGCTGCAGGAGCTTTCGAGCGACGGCATCGATTTGGAAAGCGCCGAGGTGATTGTATCCGGCGGTAAAGGGGTAGGCGGGCCGGAGGGCTTTGCTCCCTTGCACGAGCTGGCTGCTGCGCTGGGGGGCGCCGTTGGCGCGTCGCGCACCACAGTTGACCGGGGATGGATTTCCAAGGCACATCAGGTGGGACAGACAGGTCACACAGTTGCCCCAAGGCTGTATATAGCCTGCGGTATTTCCGGTGCGATCCAGCACCTGACCGGCATGCTGGGTTCCGGTACCATCGTGGCGATCAATACCGATCCGGATGCCCGGATTTTTCGGTATGCTGATTATTGTGTCGTTGAGGATCTTTTTGAGGTCGTTCCTGCTCTCACACGTGAGATTCTGTTCCATCGCGGCTGATTTGCAGCAGGAATTGAAACGGCGGCGGAATATCGATGCAGACAAAATTCAGATTCTTTTTCATTACGAAATGAAAGCCAGCGTCTTAAAGTGAAATGGTATAAAGACAGGAGCCACGAAAAATCGTGTCTCCTGTCTTTATACCATTTCACAGAAGGGCACAGTCGGTTAATTATAATAAAAAATCCAACTATATTATAATAAAAAAGCAAGACAAAAGCAGGTATGCGTATAGTCCCCCTGATCGAAAAAGCAGCAAGTATTTTAGATTTTCTTCCACACTACAATGATTACATTTTCAATAAGCACTGGAAAACAACCTGTTTCTAAAACGGTGCTTAAAAAGTGTATCTTCGACTCCGTACCAAAACCGATATTGATTTTGCTACCAACCATGTATACCGGCACAGTTTCGCCACGAGGCCAGTCGAAAATGGTGTAGATTACAGAGCATATCTTCTTTGATGGGGCACACAGATGTCAGCTTTCCCCTGCGACGATATGCCACAACAGAATACGATTTTCTTCGTCAACAGATCAACCTGCTTCATAAAACCGAATGTAGGTTGATTTTCGAAAGCGGAAGCACTTTCGATTTTGGTCATAACGCAAGAGGAGCAGCACAGAGGGTCGATACCGTGCTGCTCCTTTATCATAATATTCGAAAACGCTTTACATCCTGTTATTGCAATCGATTATGCTATCGGGGCAGCGCATTCTCTGAAAGCGGCACCGTTGCTGGGAAATCAGCTTTTCCAGCAGCCGCATCCAACTTGACCCCTTCTGTTCGGGTATGCTCAGGGCAGCACGGCAAATTTTAAATATAATAAATCGATGGAGCAGATGTGCAAATTAAATTTGAAAATCCAGTAAGATTTTTAAATCCGTCTTTGCCGCAGCCGTCAACAGACGGAATGCCTGATCCGCCTGATCTGCAGGCAGCACACGAGTCACCAGCCAATTCAAAGTCAGCGTTTTCCCGCCAATCAGCCGGGCGGCCTCCTGCAGATCGGAAAAGGAATAGGCGTTGTTTCCGCAGAGCTTCTGCTCGTTGGATACCAGATAATTGACGTCTACTACAGGTAATGTTTCGTAAATTGCGGAGATAAAGATGGAGCCACCCGGACGAGTAACCTGAACGGCGCCTTCCAGCGCTCCTTGAACGCCGACCGCATCCACTGCGCAGTCAAACGTTCCTCCGGCTTTGAATCCATCGGATACCGTCCGGTCCGCGCCGGCTTGCTCTGCCTTACTTCGGCGGAACTCATCCAAATCAGCCACAGTCACTTGCGCCACCTGATACTGCGTTTTCAGCAGGCAGGCGATCAACAGGCCGATAGGCCCTGCCCCTACCACCAGCACACGCTTAGGATCGGCCCTCATAATTTCCTTGCAGGCGTGAACCGCCACGGCCAGCGGTTCACACAGCGCCGCCTGTTTCAAGTCGGTATCCTTGGGAAGCACGATTAGCTTTTCCGGCTCCAAAGCCAAATACTCGGCAAAGCACCCAGGCCTCACCTCTCCAATAAAGCCCAGAGAAGCACAGCGGTGGCTGTCGCCCTCCAAACACGCCGGGCAGTGACCGCAGGGCACCCGGGGATCGCCGACCACCAGATCTCCCTCGTTCAGCCCGCTTTCCGCCGGCGCGGAGCAGACCCGGCCCACGAACTCATGGCCCATGGTTTCCTCCAGCCGCTCCACAAACATCCCTTTCCGGTAGATGTGCAGATCAGAGCCGCAGATACCGCCGTACAAGACCCGGATTAGCGCTTGGTTGTTCCGGGGAGTGACCGCCTCGGTATCAACGGTGCGCACGTCCCCGACGCCATAAAATTTTACCGCTTTCATCTCCTGCCTCCCTCCTAACCGGCCAGCCAGCCGCCGTCTACGATGACAACCTGTCCGGTGACATAATCGCTGGCGGAGGAGGCTAAAAACAGTGCGGGTCCGGCCAGGTCCTTCCCCGTTCCCCAGCGGCCGGCGGGAATGCGGCTTTCGATCCAGGCGCGGTGATCCGGATCGTCGTAGAACTGCTGGGTCATGGGTGTGACGAAATAGCCGGGCGCGATAGCGTTGACCTGAATGTTGTATTTTGCCAGCTCAATGGCCATGGTCTTGGTCAGCTGAACAATGGCCCCCTTACTGGAACAGTAGACGCTCGATTCCGTCAGGCCGATGTAGCTTCCCAGAGAGCCGATATTGATAATTTTCCCTCCCTTTTCCTTCATGGCTTCGGCCGCTGCCTGGGCCATGAAATAAGCGCCCTTCAAATTAACGCCGATAATGGCGTCAAAATGTTCGGGGGTGACGGAGAGAAAATCCTCCACGATTTCCGCGCCGGCGTTGTTCACCAGCACATCCACGCCGCCGGCCTGGGCTTGAACTTGTTTCATAAAATGTCGGATGGCATCAGGGTCGGTGACATCCACACTCAGTCCAATAGCCTCGCCCCCGTTTTTTCGGATGGCTGCGGCTACCCGTTCCAGAGTGCTCTGGGTTCGGCCGGCACAGATAACGATTGCTCCCATTTTCCCAAACGCCTGCGCATAGCTTTCGCCGAGTCCGGTTCCCGCGCCGGTGACAATGACTACCTTTCCGCTGACGTCAAAGATGTTTTTTTCCGCAATGCCGAATTTCTGCATAGGGAATCTCCTTTCTGAATCGTTGGGCAGGGCGGGCAGGAATTTCCGCCCGCCCTGCCTGCCGACTGTTTAGCCGATGCGGTTTTCATAAAGCCGCTCGTCGGAGGGCTGGCATTCCTGAGGAACCAGAGGCGACTGAAGGATCATAGTGGCGCCGCTGTCCGCGAACTCGTTATTAATCACCTTCGCGGGGGACCACAGTGCGCCCTCTTTCGTGATTGTATCGCCCACCTTTGGAATCTCCTCGCCGTTAAACATTTTGTTCATATATTCCACAGCCATAGTGGTCATATCCAGGGCAGGCTGTTCCACAACGGCATACAGTTTGCCCTCGTTGAGCAGATGCATCCCTTCCACCCCAATACAGATGCCGGAGATGAAATAATCAGCGGGGTCAAGGCCGGCGGCCTCCACGGCAGCCACAACACCGGATCCCATAATATCGGGAGTATGGACGTAAATACCCAGCACATCGTCGCCATAACGGGTCAGAAGATCACTGGTGCGACTGTGAGAATCGTCATTGTTCCAATGGCCCTCGCCCTGCACCACCGTCAGCTGGGGATACTGCTCCATCACAGAGGAGAAGCCTTCGTGACATTCAGTGGTGTACATATCCACCAGGGAACCCGTGATTTCGATGATGACACCCTTGGGGACCTCACCGCCGTTGGCGTCCTTGATGCCCTGCACCATCTGTGCCGCAGCCTTGCGGGAGGAATCCACGATATCGTTGGTAATGAACATGTCCACGTGGCCGCCCTCAGGGCAGGTGTCGACAGCAAAGACCGGGATTCCTTCCTCGTTCAGCTTTTTAATCCCGGGAACCAGCGTGACCAGGTCTTCCGCCCCGGCCAGAATGAAGCCGTCGATGCCCTGCACGATGAAAGTGTCGATGGCGTCCATGATCTTCAGGCTGTCGGCCTTGCCGTCCACGATTTTCAGCTCGATGCCATACTTATCGCAGGCCTCCTGTGCGCCGATCATAAATGCCTGAATATATTCAGTAGAGGTGTTTTTCACCACCATGCCGATGGTTTTTTTGTCTGTCGAACCGCCGGAACCGGCAGGACTCTGGCCGGACGCAGTGCTCCCGGAACCAGTTCCCCCGGAGCCGCAGCCGGTCAGTACAGAAAGCAGCATGGATAAGGCGAGCAAAATCGTGAGCATCTTTTTTGTCATGTTGTTCTTCCTCCATTCACAGATATCGTTCGTATTACAAAATCAAGGCGGTAAGATCGCCCGAATGACCGGGTCAGGAATTGCTTTGCACCAACTTTCGCATATTCTCTTTGTGCATGATATCGGCGCTCATTTTAAAGCGCAACCGATCCAGAATAATTGCCAGAAAGATCAGTCCTCCTTTTGTTGCGCTGACCAGATTGACATCTACCCCGTTGAGATTCAGCGCGTTGTCGATCATACCCAAAAGCAGTGTGCCGCCCAGCATTCCCACAGGCTTCCCCATGCCGCCGTTGAAGCTGCAGCCGCCCAGAATGGCGCCGGCAAAGGCCATCATGACCATACCCTCACCCATACTGTTGGAAACGGCGTTCTGCCGTCCGGCGGTGACCAGCCCGGCCACGGCAGAAAGCAGACCCGCCAGCACGAAAGCACAGATGATAACCCGGTCGGTATTGATGCCGGAAATGTAAGCGGCGCGGCGGCTGCCGCCGGTCAGCGCGAATTTGCGCCCGAAGACGGTTTTATGAAAAATAAACTCGAAAATAATGTAGATTACGATTAGCGCCAGAATGGCGATTTGGAGCGACCCGATACGCCCACGCCCCAGGAAGGTATAGCCCTTGTCAAGCCCGGCCAGGGAAAAGGGCACCAGGAAAAGCACCAGCCCCCGCATGACAATCTGGCTGGACATGGTCAGCAGGAAAGAATTGGTTTTCATCTTGGCTACGAAAAAGCCGTTGAAGAAACCAACCGCCACGCCCAGCGCCAGCGTCATAAAAATACACACCACGGGACCCAGGCTCAGCTGCTGAGCCACCAATATCGTGACACCGGGCGCAAAGGCCAGTGTGGCCTCCATTGACAGATCCAGCTCTCCCACCATCATCACAATGCCCATACCCAGCACCAGCAGGCCGAGCGTCGCGGACTGATAAAGAATATTCAACTGGTTCTTCATACCGAGAAACGCGGGGGTAAAGAGGGCGTTGGCAATAAAAAACACCGCAAGCAGAACCCAAACCAGATTATCCAGCAGGGCCAGCTGTATTTTTGTTCTGAGTCTCATGATTTTTTCACCTCGTCAATATGAATAACCTCGCCCTGCATTGCCCGGTAAATCTGTTTCTCGGAAAACTCTTCCCGAGAGAACCGATCGATGATCTCGCCCTCATACAGAACCAGAATGCGGTCACAAATTTTGATCAGATCCTCCACTCCGGGGGACGTAATGATGACACAGGATTGCTTGCGAAGCTCACGGTGAATGGTGTTCAAGATCGATTCCTTGGCCTCGATGTCTACGCCGCGGGTAGGTTCATCCAGCAGGCAGACCTGAGGAGTATAAGCCATAATCTTACCCACCAGCACCTTTTGTTTATTTCCACCGCTGAGCTGACCGATATTCTGCTTTCTGGAAAAAGCCTTGACATCCAGTGTGCGGATCAAATCGTCTGCCAGCTGTTCTTCCTTTTTGGTCTGGAGCACGCCCCATCGGCTTATCCTAGGCAATATGCTGATGGTCAGGTTTTTTTGAATGGAGGCGATGGGGATCAGTCCCTCCGCCTCCCGTTCCTCCGTCAGGTAAAGCACACCGTCGTCACGGGCTGCCGCCGGAGAGCGGTAATGTTTTTGACTTCCCGCGACCCAGACCGTTCCCCCGTCATACGTGTCGATCCCGACCACGCTTTTCATCAGTTCTGTCCGCCCGCTGCCCCGTAAGCCCGCAAGGCCCACGATCTCGCCCTTTCGGACGGACATACTGATATTCCGGAATTTTCCGTAGCTGGTAAAATTCTTCAGTACAAACGCCTCTTCCTCCTGAATCATGGCGGACATGTCTTCCATGATCTGTTCATCATAATTGGTGCTGCCAACAATCAGCGAGGCCAGCTTCTTTTTGTCCAGATCCCCCCGCATGACGCTGCCCACATTGTGTCCGTCCCGGATCACCGTTACCCAGTCGCAGACACGCAGGAGCTCTTCCGTATGGTGGGAGATAAAAACAACCGTTTTCCCGGCCGAAATCAGGTCGTCGATAATGCGGTAAAGAATCGCCTGATCCTTTTGGCTGAGAGAGGCGGACACCTCATCCATAATAACGATTTCCGCGTCTTCCACAAAGCACGCCTTGATGACCAGCAGCAGCTGGCGCTCACTGATGGACAAATTTCGCATCTTTACGGATACGTCTATGGGAAAGCCCGCCTGATCCAAAATCTCGGCCGCCCTGCGCCGCATCTCGCTCCAGTCGATGACCTTTTTGTTATCCAGATAACCGGGCATAAAAAAGTTTTCCATTACGGTGCTTTCTTCTATTACCTGCGGCTCCTGCGTAATGATCGAGATGCGCTGATGCTTGGCCGTGATAGGAGACAAGGAAGTATATTTCTGCCCGTTGATCCAAATTTCCCCGCTGCTGGGGGCAACCAGCCCGGAGATGATACCGACCAGTGTAGATTTTCCGGCTCCGTTCTTGCCGATAAGCCCGTGAACCTCTCCACGCCGGATGGTAAGACTCACGTCCTCCAGCGCCACAGTTCCGGCGTACAGCTTTGTAACGTGCCGCAATTCCAAAGCCGTCTGCTCCTCTGCCACAATCATTCCTCCCTTCTGTTTCCGATCCGCCTGTACGATTTACTCCACACGCAGACGCACGGAATCTCGATGAGCGTAAAGTCCCTCCACCTGTGCGAAATGCATGCAGGACTCGGAGAGGTTCCTGCAGCCCTCTTGACTGACATACTGATGGAAGGGCGTCTTAATAAAGGTTTTAACACACAGTCCATTAGAATAGCGGGCAGTCGACATGGTAGGCAAAATGTGATTGGTTCCGGAGACAAAATCCCCGAAGGCCACCGGCGCATAATGACCTACAAACAACGAACCGTAATTGTACAGCTGGGCGGCTACCTGCCGTTCTTCCTTTGTCTGTACCTCCAGGTGCTCCGGCGCCACCTGGTTGGCCAGCGCGATGGCTTCCTCCATGCTGTCGGCCAGGTAAACCTCCCCGTTGTCCTCCCAGGATATGGTGGCCACGTCCCGGGTCGGCAGGGCCGCCAGCAGGCGGTTCAGTTCCGCCATGGACCGTTCAATGACACCCACATCGGTGCAGACCAGAATAGGCTTGGCATTGGGGTCATGTTCCGCCTGACCCAGTAGATCAATGGCCACAAAAGTGGGGTTGGCGGTCTCATCCGCAAGAATCAGCACCTCGCTGGGGCCGGCCAGACTGTCGATTCCCACATCGCCAAGCACCTGGCGCTTGGCCTCGGTGACAAACTTGTTTCCCGGCCCGACGATCAAATCGACCTTCCGGACTGTCTCCGTGCCATAGGCGTAAGCCGCAATGGCCTGCGCGCCGCCCATGCAGTAAATGTCATCGGCGCCGGCAATGTCCATCGCCACCAGCACGGCGGGGTGAATCGTTCCGCAGCCATGAAAGGCGGGGGAACAGGCCGCCACATTCTTTACCCCGGCTACCTTCGCGACAACGACGCTCATCAGCGCGGAGGATGGCAGAGGGTAGCGTCCGCTGGGAATATAGCAGCCGCAGTTTTCTATCGGCACCAGACGATGCCCCAGCTCCACACCCGCTATGAGACTTGGAACGTTCAGCGGCTGCATGCACTGCAGCTGCTGCTGGGCAAACCAGCGGATCTGGTCGGCCGCAAAGGTAATGTGCTTCACGGTTTCCTGATCCACCAGCGTGTAGGCCTTTTCAATCGTCGGGCGGTCCACCTTCACACATTTCAAATCCGTGTGATCGAACTTTTGGGCCAGTTCCAGAAGAGCGGCGTCACCGCGGCTCCGCACGGAATCGATGATCTCCAGCACCGTCTCTGTCAGTTGGTGATCACGCTGGTAAGTTTTCTTCTCCGCTTGTTTGATTGCTTGCATGTCAAGTCCACTCCTGTCTTCTCTTCAATTTAATTCGGTCCGACTTTTCTGTGCTCTTTCGGATAAAACAAAGGAGTCACTTTTTCTGCACAACAACTGTACAGAAAAGCGACTCCTTTGTCTTACGTGTATTCCCGCCGGCTTCGTCGGCGGCAGCTCTTGGCGGAACGGAGTTTCATTATTGTGATTCGTTTTAAAACTGTTCCGCCATACGCTGTTATTTCTGGTCTGCGACCTTGAGATTTATCTTACAGGTATCCCTCGGGGATAAGTCAAGTATCAAAATAATTTGAATTTTAAAATTAAAATTATTTCATATTTTACAGAAAAGCCTTAAATTTAACCGCGGAAATGCCAAATTATGCAGGGATACAATTCAAAACATGCCCCCACGGGGCATGTTTCCCTTTGAGAAACCGCCGGATAAAAAGAAAATTCAGAGAGAAAGACCGACCTGCAAGTCAAGCCTGGATCCGAGTGCCCCGGAATGGGATCATTACCCGAATCATCCAGAGGTCGGAGTTGTTGGTAATCATCGGGCTGATCAGCCACTCTTCCACCGACCAGTTCTCCAGACGGTATCCCTGCGTTTTCGCCCATTTTAGCAAATCCATGTAGGTCTGGTAGAGCCGTTCATTTTTGGGAGAACCGATGTGGATGGCCGATACCCCCTGAAACGCCGGGATATGATCGCAATGCTGGATGTGGGGGCCGGCATCGGCAACCGGAACGGCAATTTTAAAGTCATGAACCTGGTTGTTAAACGAACAGGAATCACTGTCAAAATGATCGTAGGTAATATACATCAGCGCGCTGATGCTGAGAGACGCGGCATTGACGGATTGCGCTTTGGTCTGGATCAGAGGGAGGTAATCCATGTCCAAGCCATCTGCATCTTCAAAATCGGTGCGATACCGCAGCGAAATCACGCTTTGTGCCGGGCGGTCCACCACTTCATAATGATGATCCGTTTCCGCCTTCAGGTCGTGAATTTTCAAAACGGAAATAGCTTCCATCAGCTTGGTATATTCCAGCGTGCTCTGTTCGTAACGGATCATGCTTTCCTCCAGGGCCTCGCGGGAAGCAGTCATTTGCTTTCGAATCGACCTCTGGATTGCCTCAACATTTCGGCCATAGATGATGTCCTTCATTTCAGCCAGCGACATATCTATATTTCGCAGTGCTTTGGCCGCTACAATCGCGCACAGGTGCTGCTGGGTATAGTAGCGGTAATTGTTCGCGTCGTTTCTGGGAACGGGGCTGAGCAGTCCATGCTCCTCATAATAACGCAGTTGCTTTCTGCTCACGTTGCACATCTGACAGACTTCATTGGTACTGTAGCTTTTCATACGACCGCCTCCCCACGCAAACAAGTCTTTTCCGTAACTATATCGAATTTTATGCGCTATGTCAAAGATATTTTTTGGTTTTTCTGTTGACCAAATCTTGACTTTGAAAAATTCGGACTCTGATCTTTGCCGTACTCTCACCCGCAATAACCTTACTATTTCATACGATGTGACACCGCTCTTCACTTACTGGGTTCTTATTGCTTAGCGTGATCTTTCATACTTTCCCGTGTATTGATCCCATTTTAAAGTATTTCGGCATATAGCAAAACCCGCATAGTTCTAAAAACTATGCGGGTTTTCTTTTGGTGGAGGAGGGTGGATTCGAACCACCGAAACGTAACGTAACAGATTTACAGTCTGCCCCCTTTGGCCACTCGGGAACTCCTCCATATTTACTTTTATCTCAAACAGTTCGCGGTACTTGTCCGGTTCAGCTGAACACCGAAGCGTGGAGCTGGTGGACGGATTCGAACCCCCGACCTGCTGATTACAAATCAGCTGCTCTACCAACTGAGCTACACCAGCATGACTCAAAATTGAGCGCTTGACTAATATATCATTTTTATCTGGTTTTGTCAATACAATTTTCGCAAAAAATGCTGGGGAACAAAGAGAGCCGTTCTTTTTCGCCGAATCGGCGCACACCCTGCAAAAGCAATCCTATGACATTAATCCGGCTCTTCTTCTTTTTCTTTTTTTACATCCAGCACACTGTCCATTAAGCTTAACAGCTCAATTTCACTGCGAAAGGCACTTTCCTTATCGCCCTCCAGCCAGTGCAGGTTTCCCTGCCAGGTGGAAGCATTGCGGTACAGCACATTTATAACAAATGTTGCCTTTTCCTCTTTCATCTTGACTCTCTCCCATTTGCACTCCCAATTTTCCCGGAGCCTTTACTACTGCAATCATATAAAATTGCACTCATTTTGTCAAATAATATTCATTATTTACACAGTTGCGCAGTGGAGGCCCCAATCAACGAGATCAGGTCGGAGGAGGACAGTTCTACCTGTGTGCCAATTTTACCTCCGCTGACGATGATAGTAGGCAGCTGCAGGCAAGATTCATCGATCACTGTCCGAAACTGCTTCTTCATACCGATCGGTGAGCATCCGCCGCGGATATAACCCGTGATCTGATTGATCTCGCTGACATGGATCATCTCTACCGATTTCTCAGAGACCGACTGTGCCGCCGCTTTCAAATCCAGCTCCTGTTCCACCGGAATGACAAACACATAAAAGCTCTTGCTGGCGCCGCGCGTCACAAGCGTTTTAAACACCTGCTCCACCGGCTGATTCAGCTTATGCGCCACAGAAGCGCCGTCGATCAGGCCATCCTCGTGAGAATAAAAATAAAACTGATACGAAATCTTTTCCTTATCCAGAATTCGCATCACATTCGTTTTATGTTCCTTTGCCACCTAAATTCCTTCCTTTCCAAAACAAGGTACCACACCATAAATGAACCGCTGAAATACAAACCTGTGATTTGACTGCCGAACCAGATACACTCGAGCATCTACGCGCGAAAGCGGACAGCCGCGTTGGAACGGCTGCCCGCACTGCGAAAGGCAGGATTACTCTACGATTTTCCACTTAATGCCCTGGGGGGTATCCTCCAGAACTACATGGCGGGCTTTCAGCTCATCGCGAATCCGGTCGGCGGTAGCCCAATCCTTGTTTTTGCGCGCATCGGTGCGCTGCTGAATCAGCGCCTCGATTTCTTCATCCAGCGACTGATCCTTTCTCTGGTACAGCAGGCCCAGCACGTCTGCCAGCTCCCCGTACAGCTTGAGAGCCGCATTGTACAGTTCCTTGCTCTTTTCGCCGGGGATCAGATTGGTATTGATCTCGCGGGCCAGATCAAACAGCACCGAAATCGCGTCGGCCGTGTTCAGGTCGTCGTCCATCGCGGTGATAAAACGCTGGCGGAACGAATCGAGCGCATCGATCTGCTCCTGCTCGCCATCCTTCAGGCCCTCAGGCGCATTGTCCCGGGCAAACGTCAGATTGTCGCGGCAGTTATAGAGACGATCCAGAGCGGATTTGCACTGCTCGATGATCTCAATGCTGTAATTGATGGGGCTGCGGTACTGCGACGAAACCATCAAAAAGCGGATCGGCTCATAGCCGTATACGTTTGCAACCTCCCGCACGGTGAAGAAGTTGTTCAGCGATTTGCTCATCTTATGGTTGTCGACATTGATATAACCGTTATGCATCCAGTAATGGGCAAAGGGAACGCCGTTACAGCACTCGCTCTGCGCGATCTCGTTTTCGTGGTGGGGGAAGATCAAATCCTGACCGCCGCAGTGAATATCGATCGTGTTGCCCAAAAAGTGGCGTGCCATCGCGGAGCACTCAATGTGCCAGCCAGGGCGGCCCTTGCCCCACGGGGAATCCCAGCTTGGCTCGCCGGGCTTGGCGGACTTCCACACAGCAAAGTCCATCGCATCCTCTTTCACTTCATCCACACTAATGCGCGCGCCGGCCTGCAGATCGTCCAGCGGCTGGTGCGACAGCTTCCCGTACTCATCGAACTTCTTGGTGCGGAAATACACGTCGCCGTTGGGGGCGGCATAGGCGTAGCCCTTTTCCACCAAAGTCTGGATGATCTGCAGGATATCCTCCATGCTTTCGGTCGCCAGCGGATGAACCGTTGCGGGGCGCACATTCAGGCCCTTGGCATCGGTTTTGTACTCCTCGATATATTTGCGGGAAACGGTCAGGTAATCTGTTTCCTCTTCATTCGCCTTGCGGATGATCTTGTCATCAATATCCGTAAAATTCTGAACGTATGTCACCTTCAGACCGCGGTACTCCATATAACGGCGCAGAACATCAAACACACAGATCGGTCTGGCGTTGCCGATATGAATAAAATTATACACGGTGGGGCCGCAGGCATAAATTTTTGCTTCTCCCTCTTTGATCGGGATGAACTCTTCCTTTTGTCTTGTCAGCGTATTATAAATTTTCATAGAAAACCTCCCGCGCAGTTGCGCCGTCATTCTATTTTTATCTTAGTCCTTGGGCAGTCCTTTCATTCACGGTTCCTTTTTATTTGCCCGATCTTTCTGGTAGGACTCCAAACGATCCATCAGCATTTCAACCTGCATACCGAGTGCCGTGCAGACATTCTGCAGATCGGCCATCTCCTGCTCGACGGGGTCGGACACGTTGATCTGATCCAGCTCGTAGGACTTCTCGCCATTGATGCGCACGATCCTTGCCGGAACACCTACGGCGGTTGCTCCCGGGGGCACCTCGCTGAGCACGACGGCACCGGCCGCCACACGGGCATTGTCCCCCACCTTAAACGGGCCCAGAATCTTTGCGCCGGAGCCCACCATCACATTGTTGCCGAGGGTTGGGTGGCGCTTGCCCTGATCCTTACCGGTTCCGCCCAGAGTCACCCCCTGGTACAGCGTGCAGTAATCACCGATCTCAGCCGTTTCGCCGATCACCACGCCCATACCGTGGTCGATAAACAATCCTTTTCCGATTTTGGCCGCGGGGTGAATCTCTACCCCGGTTTTATGGCGGGCCCGCTGAGAAATATATCTGGCAATCAGCTTCATGTCGTGGCGATAAAACCAGTTGGCCCAACGATAGGAACGCACAGCTCGAAATCCCGAATACAGCAGAAAAACCTCTAACCGGGTTCTGGCTGCAGGATCCCGATCCATAATAGAATCCAGCTCTGCTTTTAAATTTTTGAACATACCCGATTCCTCCATTATGGCGATACAATTTGTAATCATTGACAAAACGGCAATAAAAAACACCTCTCGTCCCCCACAGGGGACGGAGGCGGCAGATTCCGCGGTTCCACTCCGTTTTATCACTCAGAGGCAGTAACGGTGCCTGACCGTGCAGAGATACTGAGAACGCGCCAAGGCGTTTGTTCCCCCTGCCTGCTTTCCGTTTTACGGAACACGGGCGCATTTTCGCCGAACTCCCCGCAAAAAGCGCTTGCAGCCGGTGGCGCTTTCTCTCTGTTGCGTTTGTTTCGGGTACTTCTCCCGCTTGCAGCATTTGAATACTATTGTATGCAGCTGTGTCAAATTGTTGCCAAGATTCAGTATACAACAAACCCTTCGGCTTGTAAAGGGCCGGGCTTTTGCCATTTTAGCAGTATATTTTTATCTTAAAAGAAATAAAGCTGTATTAAATTGGGAATTTCCTCTTATTTTCAATCTCTTCATTCTATTTTGGAAAGAAAACAATCTTCATTTCTTGTTTTAACATATATGGTTAGTATGTTTTAATGCAAAAATTCTGAAAAACTTGCTGGGCTGACCCTTTTTTCTTCTCTGCAGTAGCCTTTCATTCGCGACAGAATAGAAGTTTTTTTGATGTACATACAGGGGCCGCCTTTTTGCTGGCACAAAGTTCGCGCTCAGACCGGGGCGGTTCTTTTTTATCACCATCCGTCTTTTGTCCACAAAAGGACAAAAGTTTTTTCTGCATTGTTCTCCGCGATATACCTGCTGGCGCAGGCTTGCCCCTCGTGCCGGGGCGGGCACTTACTTTCGTGGAAGGACGAAAGTAAGCAAAGGCCTTCCAAAGGACACCTTTGGAATCCGTTTTGGGGAACGGCTCCTAATTATGTAAACGAAAGCCATCTGTAAGGCGCTCCATTGAAAATGCCCACTCTCCGAGTCTCATTTGGAAACAAGCCTGATAATCCCATCTGTCGGCGGGCATTTTCAGAGCGCTCTCGTTGGCTCGCAGTTTTTAGGTGCGGCTTCGCCGCATTTTTTGCTGACACAGATTATCTGCGGATTCTCCCGCGTAGGTTTCTGCTGGCGCAGGCTTGCCCCTCGTGCCGGGGCGAGCACTTACTTTCGTGGAAGGACGAAAGTAAGCAAAGGCCTTCCAAAGGACACCTTTGGAATCCGTTTGGGGGAACGGCCCCTGATTGTGTAAACAAAAGCCATCTGTAAGGCGCTCCAATGAAAATGCCCACTCTCCGGGTTTCATCGGGAAATAAGCTTAGCAGTCTCGTCTGTCGGCGGGCATTTTCAGAGCGCTCTCGTCGGCCCGCAGTCTTTTAGGGCGGCTTCGCCGCATTCTTGTGTTGGCTTGCAGAGTGCTTTCCGTACCATTTGCAGACGTGAAAGCTCCCGGTTTCCAAAGGCAGAGCCTTTGGTCGCCCTGAGGGGCCAAGCTCTGCGCCAGCAGAATTTATACGGGAAGCCCGGAAAGACAAAAATCATGATTGTGATGATCGCGTATATAAAGCTACTTCCGCGTGAGAACAGTCAGCGCACGCGCGACACATGGGCGGAGCGAAAGCCTTTCCTCGAGCTGCCCCGCGAGGTATATGCAGGTTTAATCTGTCCAAAAATAAGGGCTGTTCCTCTTGAGGAACAGCCCTTTCGGCCGGGTGGCCGGTATCTGCACGCAAACGGTGCGCGCAGAAATGCCTCTCTTACAGACAAGGGCGGCAGGGCCGGAGCTGCGATGAACTGCCAACATCGCTTTCGCATGAAATTCGGGGGAATGTTCATGAATTATCCTTCGGCCCGTACCGGGGGCTTGCCTGTAAGGCAACAAAAAAGCGCGTGTTACGGAATCCCCAAAATGGGATGCTTCCATAAACACAGCGCCTATATCACAAGTGCAATACACAACTCCCGCTTTGGTGGGATTCCCATTTTTGCCACAATCCCCTATACAAAAGGGGAAAAATGAGTTATACTGTGACTGCAAGTGCGGCTTTGCCGTTGCTTATGGAGGTTAGGTCTCCGTAGGCAGGGGGCGGGGTGTTCCAGCACCCCGCTCCTGCTTTGCACTTTATCGCGCCCTACGAGATTATCCTACCATTATTTGGGATTTTTTGCAAGATAAAATACAGATATGAGAAAAATTGTCACATTGGAACAGGATGCGCCGGATTTTCAGAAATCCGGCGCTTTTTTGCGGGTTCCATCTGGAAAATGAAAGCGGTGCCTGAACACACTTTCCATCTGGATCAAAAAAAGCTTTCTTCATTAAAAGAAGAAAGCTTTTTAAAATTCATTTATCCTGCCGTTTTCACAATCTGCCAGTTCTGTTTTAAATAAATCAATCCGGATATCACGGCAAGAGCCGTGGCAATCAGAATCAGCAGCTGCCCAAACAACGAGGCGAGCGGTTCATTCACCGTGACGGGCAGCGCCACCCCCGCCACAGCCAGCTCCAGCCAATACTGCAGAAACAGAACGACCAGAATCGCGATGATCTGACTGACGGTTTTGGCCTTGCCCCAGTTATTCGCGGCAATCACCTGCCCTTTGTCCGCCGCCACAAGGCGGATGGACGTAACCATGAATTCGCGCGCGATGATCAGCAGCACCAACCAGACGTTGGCCAGGTGCAGTTCCACAAAGCAGACCAGCGCGGAGATGACCAGCACCTTATCCGCAAGCGGGTCCATGAATTTTCCAAAATCCGTGATCTGGTTATTCTTTCGCGCCAGCATCCCGTCAAGGTGATCGGTATACGATGCCACGGCAAACAGGATCGCCGCAATCAGGTAATGGTGCGGCAGCGCCGGGGCCAGCAATACCGCCACAAAGAACGGGACCAGTATGAGGCGGAACATGGTCAGCTTGTTGGGCAGATTCATAACAGCTCCTCCACTTCCCCAATCAAATCGCATTCAATGAAATTCGTGATTTTCACGCGGGCGAACTGCCCGGGGTATGGCTTCTGATCCTTTGCGAAGAAAAACACCTTGCCGTCAATCTCGGGCGCGTCCTGCTCGCTACGCCCGAACCAACACTCCGCATAGCGGTCAAAGCCCTCGGTCAAAACCGTGATGGTTTCCCCGATTTCCTTCTGACACTGCTCCTCCATGATGCGCATCTGCTGCTCCATCAGAAGATCGCGGCGGTGCAGCTTGACTTCTTCTTCGATCTGGTTCGGCATTTTCGCCGCCGCGGTGCCTTCCTCGCGCGAATAGGCAAAACAGCCCATGCGGTGGAACCGGATTTCTTTGACAAACTCGGAAAGCTCCGTGAAATCCTCTTCCGTTTCACCGGGGAAGCCGGTGATCAGCGTAGTGCGCAGCGTAATGCCCGGCACTTTTTCGCGGATTTTATGCAGCAGCGCCGTAATGGACTGCCGGTCGCCGCCGCGGTACATGGATTTGAGCATCCGGCCCGACACGTGCTGAAGCGGCAGATCGATATACTTGACGACCTTTTCCTGCCGGGCCATCGTGTCCAGCAGTTCATCGGTAATGTAATCCGGATAACAGTATAACAGACGAATCCAGCGCAAACCGTCGATTTCACAGAGTTGGTCGAGCAGCGCCGGCAGCATCAGGCGGCCGTAAAGGTCTTCGCCATAACGGCTGGTATCCTGCGCGATCAGGATTAGTTCTTTCGTGCCGTCCGCCGCAAGGCCTTTCGCCTCCTCCACAATGCTTTCCATCGGGCGGCTGCGATAGCGTCCGCGGATCATGGGAATGGCACAGTAGGCGCAGCGGCTGTCGCAGCCCTCCGCCACCTTGATGTAGGAAAAATAGCTGGGTGTGGAGTGAACGCGCTCGCCATACAGAGGCAGGCGGTTCTTCGGCGGAAAGGATTCGGGGTTCTGCCCCTCGAGCGTTTGGCGGATGATATCGGCAATCTCGGTGTTGGCGCCGATACCGACCACCGCGTCCGCTTCGGGCAGTTCCTTGCGGATTTCTTCACGGTAGCGCTCCGCCATACAGCCCGTGACGACAATGGCACGAATCTGTCCCTCCTGCTTGAGCTTAGCCAGCTCGAGGATCTCATCGATCGATTCCTGTTTTGCGTCGTCGATAAATCCGCAGGTATTTACGATCGCAACATCAGCCAGCGCCGCGTCGTTCACCAGACAGAAGCCCTCGTTTTTCAGGGTCGCCATCATCATTTCTCCGTCTACCCGGTTTTTTGCGCAGCCCAGGCTGACCATTCCCACTGTTATTGCCATATTTGCTCCTCATCCAATTCTATGGTTTCATCCAGACAGCGTAGCGCCTGCCGAATCTCCGGCAGGCGGTACCCCATCCTTTGCAGAGCGTTCACCGCTCTGCGCCGCTGTTTTTCATCCCTTGCGGCAAGGGGGTATTTCTTTTCTAGTAGCTGCCGGATTTTTTCCTCCGGCGGCGGGGCCAGCTCCTCGACGATCTCCTCTGCCAAGGCAGGGTCTACCCCTTTACGGCACAGCTCCAGCCGCGCGCGCGACGACGAAAAGCCCTTTCGCCCCAGCAGCTCCCCGGCCAGCTGCCGCCCGCAGGCGGCGTCATCGAGAAGTCCCAGCTCTTCCATGCGGTCCGCGGCCAATTTGGCCGCTTCAGCCGGAAAATCACGGCGCAGCTTCTCTTCCAGTTCTCTTTTGAAATGGGCCCTGTGCTCCAACAGGTACAGCGCTTTTTCCCTGGCCCGCACCTCATCAGACTGCTGACAAAGACGGTACAGCTCCTCGTCGGAAAGCTCCGCCCCCACGCGAATCCCCTCCCGGTAAAGAACGCCGGAATCCAGCTCCATGGCCGGTTCGCCGTCCAGCACCAGCAGGGAAAGACCCTTTCGATGGGGCCGGATCGCTGTGATCAGCATCAGTCATCCACCAGAATATCGATGTTCGCTTTGGAGGACGCTCTGCCGGATGCCGCGGGCTTTGCCGGCGGGGCTGCCTGCTCGATTTCGACCGGCTTGGCCGCTTCAGACGGTGCGGAAGGAGCCGCAGGCTTTTTGGGCGAACCGGAAGCCTTCGAGGGCAGACGGTCGGCATTTTCGCGCAGCTTCTGCTCGATTTCTGCCATGAGTTCAGGATTGCCCTTCAAAAACTCCTTGGAGTTATCGCGGCCCTGGCCCAAGCGGGTTTCACCGTAAGAGAACCATGCGCCGCTCTTCTGCACAATGTCGAGCTTGGCCGCAAGATCGAGAATTTCGCCCTCGCGGGAAATGCCCTGACCGTACATCACGTCGAACTCCGCCTCACGGAACGGAGGCGCGATTTTATTTTTGACCACCTTGGCGCGCGTGCGCGAGCCGATCTGCTCGGTGCCGTTTTTCAGCGTTTCGGTCTTGCGGATGTCGATTCGCACGGAAGCGTAAAACTTCAGGGCGCGGCCGCCGGGCGTTACTTCCGGGCTGCCATAGATGACGCCTACCTTTTCACGCAGCTGGTTGATAAAAATGGCGACGCAGTTCGATTTGGAAATCGCGCCCGCCAGCTTGCGCAGCGCCTGCGACATCAGCCGGGCCTGCAGCCCGACGTGGGAATCGCCCATATCGCCCTCGATTTCCGCACGCGGAACGAGCGCCGCGACCGAGTCCACAACGATCACATCGATCGCGCCGGAGCGCACGAGCGCCTCGGTAATTTCGAGCGCCTGCTCGCCGGTATCGGGCTGAGAAACGAGGAGCGCGTCCACATCCACGCCGAGCGCGCGGGCATACACCGGGTCGAGCGCATGCTCTACGTCGATAAACGCGGCATAGCCGCCGTTTTTCTGCCCCTGCGCGATGCAGTGCAGCGCGAGCGTCGTTTTACCGGAGGATTCCGGCCCGTACACCTCTACAATACGCCCTCTGGGCAGGCCGCCGATTCCCAGCGCCATATCCAGAGAAAAAGAACCGGTGGAGATCGCTTCCACCTGCATTGCCTGATTTTGTCCCAGGCGCATAACGGCGCCCTTGCCAAACTGCTTTTCAATTTGCGCCAGCGCCGTATCCAGCGCCTTGCTTTTATCCACTGCCATGGAAAAACTCCTCCGCTCCAAAATTGTAATCACCGATCCGCTAAAAAATGCGCCGCTGCCCTGCGGCCCATCCATCAGACGGGGCCACCGAACAGGCGCGAACCCGCAGCAACTCACTCCCCGGCTTTGAGCACCATGCTCTGCGCGAACGGCACACGCCGTCTGCCGCCGGGGAAAACCTGGTTTCATTATACTGTATTCCAAACGCAAAATCAATGGATTCGGCGAAAAAATCGAACGAATGTTTTGTGCCTCTGCCGCCAAATAAGCCCTGCAAAGGCTTACTCGCCGCGGTACACACCGGAAACCACGCGGTCGAACCCGTTAAAATCCTGATGAACCTGAATCCGTGCAAGGCCCACGCCGCGAAACAGCGCAGAGACCTGCTCCGCCTGCGTTTCCCCAATCTCAACAGCGGCAATTCCGCCGGGTTTTAAACGCGGCAGCCACACCTGTGCGATCGCCCGGTAAAAGTCGAGACCGTCGCTGCCGCCGTCGAGCGCGGTGGCCGGCTCGGCCTGCACCTCTTTCTGCAGCAGCGGAAGCTCTGAGGCTTCAATATAGGGCGGGTTCGAGATCACGGCATTGAGGTTCCGGAGCTCCGGTGCGGCATCCGCCTGTGTGATATCGGCCTGTACCGCAGAAACCCGACCGTCACCGTAGCGACCCAGATTCTTCTGCAAATAAGAGAACGCCTGCTCATACCATTCCAAACAGGCCACCCGGGCGTCGCCGCGCAGGCGGGAAAGCCCCAGCCCCACGGCGCCCGTACCGGCACACAAATCCGCCACCAGCGGCGCGGGGTGCCCGCCGAGCAGCTCCGCGGCCATGTAGACCAGCAGCTCCGTTTCCTCGCGCGGAATCAGCACTCCCTCCCCCACGATAAGACGCATCCCAAAAAACTCCCATTCCCCCAGAATATACTGCAAGGGGCGACGGGAACGCCGTTCTTCAATGGTACGAAAAAATTCCTTGGCCTGCATGGGCGGAGCCTCTTCCTCCCCCCGCAGCAAAAGGCCTTGGCGATCCATGCCGAAGGCCCGCCGGAACAGGCAGATCGTGTCGTATGCGGGGCTTTCTACCCCCGCGCGCTGCAGCAGGTTTCTTCCCTGCTGATAGGCCTGCTGAAAGGTCATCTTACAACTCGGTCCTCTCCGTTTTCCGGAATGACTTCTTTCATGGCGCTGATCGCCACTTCGATCATCGAATCATCCGGTTCTTTGGTCGTCAGGCGCTGCATCCACATGCCCGGCGCGGAAATAATACGGGTAAACAGATTGTCATATTTGCCGCAGATGCGGATCAGCTCGTAACCGATCCCCATGAGAAGCGGCACGCACAAAAGCTTTGCCACAGTACGGACAAAGGGATTGGTAAATGGGATAAAGTACCCGGCAACGATGCCGAGCAGCAGCATAATCACCATAAAGCTGGTGCCGCAGCGCGGATGAAAGCGCTGATGCTTGCGGACATTCTCCACCGTCAGCTCTTCTTCGTTCTCGTAGCAGAAAATCGTTTTATGTTCGGCCCCGTGGTATTGAAACACGCGTTTAATATCCGGCAGGCTGGCGCAGAACGCAATGTAGGCAATAAAGATCGCGATTTTCAAAAAGCCCTCGAACACGGTGCGCCACTCGGCAAAGCCGGGGCCCCACAGGTAGGTCTGGCCCATGTTGAACAGCCAGGTGGGCAGCCAGAAGAACAGCCCCACGGCGATCAGCACACCGAGAATGGCGCTGACCGTCATGATCGCGTTCATCAGCTTGTCGCCAAAAACGCGCTGCATCCACTGGTCGAATTTAGAGGGCTGCTCGTCATCCTCCAGCCCTGATTTTTCCGCCGAAATACTCAGCGCCTTGTACCCGACGGAAAGCGCGTCGATAAATCCGGCCACACCGCGCAGAATCGGCAGGCGCAGCAGGCTGTAACGGTTCCGCAGGCGACTGACTGCAATCTCTTCGGTGGAAACGGTGTTGTCGGGCATGCGCACAGCCAACGCGGTCTTGTGCGGGCCCTGCATCATTACGCCCTCCATCACGGCCTGCCCGCCGATGCTCGTGATCATTTTTGTTTTTTCTCTAGCCATTTTGTTCGGAATTCCTTTCTTCCGTCGCAGGCGCCGGCTTTGCCTCCGGCGCGGACTGCCTGAGTGTTGGTATCGTGATGGTCACGACGGTTCCGACTCCCTCCTGGCTTTCCAGCTCCAGGCGGCCGTCATGCAGGCGCATGATCTCGTCCGCCAGGGCCAGTCCGATTCCGGAGCCCCGCACCGTCTGGTTTGCTTTATAAAACTTCTTTTTCACGTTGGGTAGGTCTTTTGCAGAGATGCCGCAGCCCGTATCGCTGATCACCACCCGGATTTTTCCGTTTGCTTCTTCCGCGGTAACGGTGACGGTATCCCCTTCTTTGGTATATTTCAAGGCGTTGTCAATGATATTGACAAATACCTGCCGCAGGCGGTTGATGTCGCCCAGAACCGGGGGCAGAAGAGGCGGTTCCTCATATACCAGGAACTTACCCTCCGCCTGCGCACGGTCGGTAAATAGATACACCGCCTCGCCAAGCTCCGCCAGAATATCGATTTTGTCCATCATCAGCGTCATGCGGCCATTCTGCATGCGGGAGAAATCCAGAAGCTCCTCCACAATTCCCGAAAGCCGCTCCGATTCACGGATAATGACGCCCATGCCCTTTTCATACGTTTCGCGCTCGGTCTCGTCCATGCCCTGCAGCGTTTCCGCCCAGCCCTTGATGGCCGTGAGCGGCGTGCGCAGCTCGTGCGACACCGAAGAGATAAAGTCGTTCTTCATTTTTTCCGCCGTGCCAAGCTCTACGGCCATTTTGTTGATGGTCTCGCACAGCTCGCCGATCTCGTCTTTCTGGCGGTTCTGAATGCGGGCGTCAAAGTCGCCCTGGGCGATCCGCTTGGCCGTCGCACTGATCAGCTTGATCGGGTCGACGATCGACTTGATAAAGTAAGAGCTGGAAAACACCACAAACAGGATGACGAGAAAGCCCATGATCAAAAGCCCGCCTACGATGGTGAGAATCTGCCGGTCGGCTTCTTCCAGAGAGACGATATAGCGGATGCTGCCAAGGGGCGAACCAGCCTGGCTGCGGATCTCGCGTGTAACGGCCATCACCTTTTCACCAGAGGAAAGGCGGCCCTGCCAGGTTCCGTAGCCATCCTTGCTTGCCTGCGCCATCTGAACGTCCGGCATCGTCTGGTCCTGGTCGGGCGGGAAGCCCGTGGAAGTGACGAGGATTCGGCCCGAAGTGCTCAGCACCATCATCTCCATCATCTGCTTGCTGGGCGAGCTTTCCACATAAGCGCGCGCCGCGCTGGAAAACTCCGACGCCGTCTTATTGTCATAACCGGCAAACACGTTGGTCAGCTCGCTCGAGCGCCCGTTGATGGTCTGTTGAATGCCGTTGTACACATAGCCCTGCACGACCAGCGAAAGGCAGAGAATCAGTGCGGCAAGGACAAGCAGGATAATGCCCAGGCTGTTCAGAATCCAGCGCCGGGTAATGCCCCATATCTTCATTTCTCCGCCCTCCTTTCGCGCTGTCATTTTATAACCATACAATTTAAAATAGTGGTGAGTATCTTCCCCCGCCTATGGCAGGGGAAGATACCGCTGTGCTGATGAATCCTGTTTTAGAATGAATTTACTGTTACAGGCAGCTCAGAATCTGTTTTGTACCTTTCAAGCTGTAAAACAGATTTTTAAGCTTCCCATTTATAGCCCAGTCCCCAAACGGTCACGATGTGCTTGGGGTTGGACGGTTCATCCTCTATTTTCATCCGCAGACGACGAATGTTCACGTCCACGATCTTTTCTTCCCCGTAATAGGCATCCCCCCATACGTGCTTGAGGATGTCGGATCGGTCGAGCGCCTTGCCCGGATTCGAAAAGAAATACTCCATGATCTGGAATTCCACCTGCGTCAGCTCGATGGGAACATTCTCCTTCATCAGTGCGCGGTTACGCAGGTTCAGCGAGAAAATGCCGGAACGGATTTCTTCGCGGAAGTTGTTGCCGGTGCGCATTTCCGCCAGCGCCACCCGCCGGTACACCGCATCCACGCGGGCCACCAGCTCGCTGGGGGAAAACGGCTTTGTCACGTAGTCGTCCGCACCCATCATCAGGCCGCTCACCTTATCCATCTCCTGCGTTTTGGCAGTGAGCAGGATAATGCCGATCGAACCGCTTTTCTGGCGCAGCTCGCGGCAGACCGCGAGGCCGTCGTGCTGCCCGGGCATCATAATATCGAGAATGGCAACGTCAAACATGCCGTTTTCCCGCTCGTACAGCTCAAGAGCCTGATCCCCGTTTTCCGCCTCGGTCACCTCGTAGCCCGCGCGCTTGAGATTGATCACTACAAACTCGCGAATGGTCTGTTCATCCTCCGCAACCAATATCCTCTTCATTCGTCAGGTTCCTCCTCTGCCTGTTTTATTCCTGCGATGCGATCAGCCGGAAGCTGTTCGTAATATCGTTGATGTTCAGGGCCATCGGGTCATCCGGCTGAAGGATGGAAGCCGCATAAACAATCCCA
The DNA here is from genome assembly GCF_000277625.1 of Clostridium sp. MSTE9. NCBI lineage: Bacteria > Bacillati > Bacillota > Clostridia > Eubacteriales > Clostridiaceae > Clostridium > Clostridium sp. MSTE9. The sequence continues at coordinate 31,043 of NZ_AKFU01000015.1, read as the reverse complement.
TTTTTCTCCTTCAGCTTATAAAAGCCCTTCGTGACCACCCCGGCGTTCCATTCCTGCTCGGTGAATTCCTGCAGCTTGAGCAGACCCGTACTCACCGCGCCCGCGGCGGCATTGTTTGCTGTATTGGCGGCGGCCCCGGTCGCCGGGAGCCATTTGTAAAAGGTCAGGGAGCGCGCCTCCCGGTCTACCTTGACGGTAACCTTGACTTTGCCGCGCCACATCTCCGGAATCAAAAACCAATAGCCGCTCTTCTGGTTGATGACCATACTCATCACCGGCTGCAATATATTGTTTACGCTGTCGTACCGGTACCAGTTCGTCACGGCGCACGCTTCATCCGGCAGGGGCGATGAATACCCCGGCAGCGGGTTGACGATCGGGATTTCGATCAGCGTGTCGCCGTTGATGTCGCGCGAGGTCACGCTCGTACTGCGCTGCGTGTAGTTGGCCGTTTGCGTCCCCGAATCCAGGAAGGGAGATTGCAGCAGCTTTTTCTTGGAATCCCAGAACAGCACCTCTGTCACATAATTGCCGCCGGCCTTTACCCCGTCGAGCACAATGCCGTACTGCGAGGAATTGATCATTCCCGCCGTGACCGCCGCGTATTTTGTCACGCCGATATCCAAATGTGCCGAACCGATGGTTTCCACCATATTATCCGTCACACGCAGCAGGCGCGCAATGGCCGGCTGCTCCGCCGTGGAAACGGAGGCCGTAAAGATTTCGTCGTAGGTATCTCCGTCAAAATCGCGCACTTCCATTTCATTATAAGGCTGATTATAAGAAAGCTCCGTCATCTTTCCGTCATGGTAAGAGTAAATGCTCACTGACGAAGTCTGATTTAAAACATTGCCCCAGCCAACGATCACATCATCAACACCGTCGCGGTTCACATCGCCAAAGCACACCTTATCCACCTGGGTGGCAGGATTATTGAAAGAGCCGACCTCCGCCCAGGTTTCGGACCCGCCGCGGATAAAGGAAATGGTCAGGCCGCCCTTCTGGTCGGGGTTCTGATACAGCGCTATGGCATCCTCCGATCCATCGCCGGTTAAATCCCACATTAAAATAGCCGAGCGGTAATCCCCGCGGCTCGGGTAGCTCAGCTTTAGCTGATTGTTCGTTTTTTTCTCCAGCACCTTGTGAATCTGTTCTTTGTTGCCGGTAGCACGCGGCGGACGCATCAGAGTCTGAGGGTCCAGGCTGACCGAAGAGCAGCCGGAGCACAGCACGGCCAAGGCCAGCACTGCGGCGATCATCTGTTTCCTCATGTCCTTTTCACGTCCTTTCCCCTTGCACAGGCTGAGCCTGTATTTTTATTATATGGATAGAAATCCGTTTTTTCGAATCGTTTTTTCTGCGCGGCTCCAGCGCAGAGAGAATTCTTTTTGTCAGTTTACCTCTCGTGTCAACAGAAACCTGCGGCGAAGCCGCACCCAAAAACCGCGAACCCGCGAGAGCGCTCTGAAAATGCCCGCCGACAGACGGGACAACAAAACTTAATTTACCGGCAAAACCCGGAGAGTAGGCATTTCTTTGGAGCGCCTTTCCAGTAGCCTTTATCGGCGCAGTCAGAGCTTGTTCCCCAAACGGATTCCAAAGGTGTCCTTTGGCGAATCTTTGCTTACTTTCTTTTCACAAAGAAAGTAAGTGCCCGCCCCGATATGAGGGGCAAGCCCTGCACCAGCAAAAGCCTTACCGTACAGCGCAAAGAAAAAATCCTTCTTAAATATGATGCACAGAAAACGGCAGTATCTAAACCCAGAGTTGGCTGCGGCTTAAAAGACAATACCCGAACTTGCAAAATTATAAATATTATATCATGACCCCAATGAAAAAAACAGTCCCCTTTCTCATATTGGCAGCGCAAACCAACTATGGAAAAAAGTTTTCAATTGAATACAATTCATGATTGACTTTTTTGCGGGTTCTGCATATAATACATATGAACAGTTATTCATATGTTCATATGATCAAAGGAGAAATTGATGATGGCTGACAAAATAGAAGAACTCGAACAGTGCGAAATCGCGGGGATTCACCCCGAATCGATTCAAAAGGCAAAGGAACAGATGCCCTGCGAGGATCATCTGTTTGATCTGGCGGATTTCTTCCGCATTTTTGCGGATTCCACAAGGGTAAAAATCGTATGCGCCCTGCTTTCGACCGAGCTTTGCGTCTGCGACATTGCGGAGCTGCTGGAAATTTCGCAGTCGGCAATTTCGCATCAGCTACGCGTGCTCAAGCAGGCCCGGTTGGTAAAATCCCGCCGAGCGGGCAAGGTGATCTACTATTCGCTGGATGACGAGCACATAGAGGGCATTTTGAGTCTGGGCCTGAGCCACATCAAAGAGAAATAATCACATAAATAGAAGGGTGGGAATGAATCGATGGCCGCCAAGGAATTTGTCGTGGAGAACCTGGGATGCGCCCACTGCGCGGCGGAAATTGAACACGAGGTCGGCAAGCTGGACGGTATTTCGAAAGCTTCGTTCGATTTTGTTTCAAAAACGCTGCGGGTAGAACTTTTAGATGAAAACCGTTTTCCCGAGCTTACCGGCAGGATGCAGGAAATTGCACAGAGCCATGAGCCGGATATCCGATTGACCGAACGCCGGGCCGCACAGGCAGGCGAACGGATTTTATACCTGAAAGGGTTGGACTGCGCAGACTGCGCGGCAAAAATCGAACGCGAAATTCAAAAGCTGGACGGAATCCGGGAAGCGCAGGTGAGCTTCGCCGCACAGCGCGTGATGCTGAAAGCCAGTGACCGGGAGAAGCTGCCGGTACTGACCCGCGAGGCAGTGCGCATCATCGGCGAGATAGAACCGGACGTTACGGTCTCTTTCCGTGAGGAGGAAACCGGCGAGGATGAGGGCGAGAGCAGGAAACGTATTTCCCGTATTCTGCTTGCGGTCGGCGTAGTGCTGTTTGCGGCGGCGATGGCGATCCCAATGGCGGAGCTCCCGTCGTTTCTTCTCTTTCTGGCCGCTTACCTTTTGATCGGCGGCGAGATTCTTCTCATTGCCCTGCGCAACATTCGGCGCGGTCAGATTTTTGATGAAAACTTCTTAATGTCAATTGCGACCATCGGCGCGTTCGCCATTGGGGAATTCCCGGAGGGCGTGGCCGTCATGCTGTTTTACCGTGTCGGGGAGCTGTTTCAGGATATGGCGGTCAACCGCTCGCGCAGCTCGATCAAGGCACTGATGGACATTCGCCCCGATTTTGCCAATCTGAAGCTGGGCGACGAGGTACGCCGTGTTTCGCCCGAAGAGGTAGGCATCGGCGATCTGATTCTGGTCAAGACCGGCGAAAAAATTCCGCTGGACGGCGTTGTGGTGCAGGGCATCTCATCCCTCGATACCTCCGCTCTAACGGGAGAATCCCTTCCGAGGGATGTGCAGCCCGGCAGCGAGGTTCTCTCCGGCTCCATCAACCAGAGCGGTCTTCTGACCATTCAGGTGCAGAAGGAATTCGGGGATTCCACGGCTTCCCGGATTCTGGAGCTGGTGCAGAATGCCAGCGGCAAAAAAGCCCCCACCGAAAACTTCATTACCAAGTTTGCCCGTTATTACACCCCGGCCGTTGTGTTTGCCGCTTTGGCTTTGGCGGTGATTCCCCCGCTGGTGATCCCCGGCGCGGAGTTCCACTCCTGGATTTACCGCGCGCTGGCGTTTCTGGTAGTATCCTGCCCCTGCGCTCTCGTGATTTCGATCCCCCTGAGCTTCTTCGGCGGAATCGGCGCCGCATCGCGTCAGGGAATCCTGATTAAGGGCAGCAACTATCTGGAAGCACTGAACGGTCTTGACACGGTCGTATTTGATAAAACCGGCACCCTGACCAAGGGCAGCTTTACCGTAACGGAAATCCTGCCTGAGAAAATGGAAAAAGCCGAGCTGCTGCGCTATGCCGCGCTGGCAGAAAGCGTTTCCACTCACCCGATCGCCCAATCGATCGTAAGGGCGTACGGCCAGCCCGTTGACGAAGGTCAGGCAATGGAGCACACCGAAATTGCCGGGCACGGCATCCGCGCCGTCATCGACGGAAAAACCGTCCTGGCGGGAAACAGCCGCCTGATGGAATCAGAAAACATTCGGTTTGAGCCCGTTTCCGCCCCAGGCTCCCTGGTCTACCTGGCGGTGGATGGCGAATACGCCGGCTGCCTGGTGATCTCTGACGAAATCAAGCCCGACAGCCGAAAGGCTGTGGAAGCGCTCCGGCAGGCAGGAGTACACACCGTCGCCATGCTGACCGGCGACAGCCGGGCCGTGGCCGAAAGTGTCGCCAAAACCATCGGTATCGACACCGTCTACTCCGAGCTTCTGCCCGACCAGAAAGTGGAACGCGTGGAGCTTTTAGACAATCAGAAATCCCCCGGTGGGAAGCTGGCCTTCGTCGGCGACGGCATTAACGATGCTCCCGTACTGGCCCGCGCCGATATCGGCATCGCCATGGGCGGCATCGGCTCCGACGCCGCAATCGAAGCCGCGGACATCGTCCTGATGACCGACGAGCTGTCGAAGCTGCCCGCCGCAGTGAGGATCGCGAAAAAGACGCGCCGCATCGTCTGGCAGAATATCTGGTTCGCCCTGGGCATCAAGGCCGTTATCCTGATTCTGGCCGCTGCCGGAATCGCCACCATGTGGGCCGCCGTATTCGGCGACGTCGGCGTTGCGCTGATCGCTGTTCTGAACGCCATGCGTGCCCTGAAAACAAAATAACCCCGCGCCGTTTGCCGCGGATTTCGGTTTCAATCAAATAGCAATCCTACTTTATAAAAGCTTAAAATTGATTTTGATTCCTTTCCCCATCTTTCGCGGGGAAAGGAATCTTTCATTATAAAAGCGATTGTCGATCTACAGGAAGCCGGTGTCTTTGGCTTCCTTTTTTCGAGCGGAATTTTTGCCCGAATGGGACGAAAGGAAAAAAATCTTTATTTCCTGTAATAATTAGGATATAATAACCCCACGGCGTAGACGAAAGCAAAGCTTTCGACGCCTGAGGGAACATTGAATCATCGGCTCGATGAGGTTCGATCCCCGACAGCGCCTTGGAAATTCTCATTGAAACGGGTGATATAATAACTCCACGGCATAAGGTCCTCTGCCAATCAGGCAGGTTTTGATTGGCTTATGTCGAAATTAATGATATAATAGGAATGTTTTGGACTGAAAGACCGCAAAAGCAAACTGCCACTGAACGCCTGCCAGGCCGCCGAGGCGTCTGTTCGCCAGGGCCAAACCAAGCGGGAAAGGGGGATGGAAGGATGCAAAGCTCGTCTTCCAATTTTAACAAAACCGATGACCCCAAAAAAGAAAAGCAAAAAAAGTGGTTTACCACCATCACGCTGATTCTTTCCATTGGCGTCATTCTCTATTTTCTGTTTACGACCGATGGTCTGGATACATTGATGCAAATTTCGAAGAACATCCGCCTGCGATGGCTGGAGATCGCTCTTCTCGCGATATTGGCCCGCTATGCGATTGAGGGCTACGTTCTGTATCTGCTGTCTCGTCATCTGGACCCCTCCTGGACCTTTCGCAAGTCCTTCACCGTCGGAATGGTCGGCTTTTTGTACAGCGCGCTGACACCTTTTTCTGCCGGCGAACCGATGGAGATTTACACAATGGACCGGATGGGCATGAGCGCCGGAGCCTCCAGCGCAGTCATCGCCCTGAAATCTCTCATCTACCAGATCGTTATGATGGTTTACAGCCTGTTTTTTATCGCGACGGAATTTTCGTATTTTCGGGCTGTACTGGACAATATTGCCCTTGTCATTATCCTGACGCTGGTCATCAACATGACGATTATCAGCGTGATACTGATCGTGATGTTCAACACCCGCCTGACGCAGAAGCTGCTGCGTTTTCTCATGATGGTTCTGCTTCGCATGAAGTGGTGCCGTCACCCGAAACGCCTGTATCGCAAAATCCGCAATCAGCTGTATGCGTTCCACGACGGCGCCGCTCTGATGGGCCGTTCCACTGCGCTGTATGTAAAATCCGGCCTGCTGACGCTGGTGCAGATCACCTGTGCGAGCATTATCCCCTACCTGATCCACCGCAGCTTCAACCTGCACGGCGCACCCTTTTACACCATGATGGCGGCGGATACCTTCGTTACCATGGCCGCGGCGTTCGTTCCTCTGCCGGGCTCCTCCGGCGGCGCGGAGGGCGGTTTTTACCTGTTCTTCCACGATATGTTCGGCTCTGCAATCTGGCCAGCGATTCTTCTGTGGCGTATTCTCGCATATTACAGCAGCATCGTGTTCGGCTACCTGACCACCTGGGTGGCTGCGAAAAAAAACTGGATGTAACGGCCTGAAAAAAACGAAGCCGTATCCCCTGTTTCTCTCCGTTTTGCGGGCAGGCAGGGGATTTTTTTACCCCCACACGCCCCGGCCCGCCGCCCTTTTTGAGGGAGTCTGGGAAAGAAAGGCTTTTCTCACTGTGGAATCTATGTTATACTAGTTAAGTAACCTAACCATTTTTCAGAGATTCCGGATCGGTCTTTTTTCACCACAGGTCTGCCGACCCCTTTTCTTTCGCCGGCGGCCGTTAAGACCCGGTCTAATATAGATGCGAAAGGAAGTAAGGAATGAGAGACACTTTAATTGACTCATTGAAGGAATCTACACAGTCCGTTTTGCCCATCTGCGCCATTGTTCTTGCCTTCTCATTTGTACTGCCCTTAACCACCGTGGCTCTGTTTCTGACCGGTGCGGTGCTTCTGGTCATCGGCCTGAGTATCTTTACCCTCGGCTCCGACATGGCGATGATCCCTATGGGCGAGGCGATCGGTTCAGAGCTGACGCGCTCCAAAAAGATTGGCTGGATCGCGGGAGGCGGACTTTTGATCGGCGTAGTCGTCACGATCGCAGAGCCGGATTTGCAGGTACTGACAAAGCAGGTGCCTGCCGTGCCCGATGATGTTTTGGTGGGAGCCGTCGCGCTCGGCGCAGGGTTCTTTCTGGTACTGGCGCTGCTGCGCATCGTGTTCCAGATCAACCTGGCGCACATGTTTATCATCTCGTACGCGCTGGTTTTTCTGGTGGCGGGAATTTTCTCTCCCGATTTTCTGGCGGTGGCCTTTGATTCCGGCGGTGTGACCACCGGCCCCATCACCGTACCGTTCATACTGGCGCTCGGCATGGGTGTTTCCACCGTTCTTTCCGGAAAAAACAGCGAAGAAGACAGCTTTGGCCTGTGCGCGCTCTGTTCTATTGGCCCGATACTGGCCGTGCTCATCATGGGTATTTTTTACGACTCCTCCTCTTCCGGCTTTGCGTTTGAATCGCCGGCAGAGCTGGACAGTCTTTCTCAGATTCCGCTGCTGTACGCTGTACAATTCGTCGCTTCGCTCACAGAGGTCGTTGAAGTGCTGCTGCCGATCATGACTATTTTTATTCTGCTGCAGATTCTTCGGCTGCGCCTCTCGCGCACCAGACTGATCAAAATATTCGTGGGTATTATCTACACCATACTGGGCCTGTCGATCTTTCTCACCGGCGTCAACGTCGGCTTTATGCCCGTAGGCCGCTTTCTGGGCGGGCACATCGCCAAGTTTTCGCATAACTGGGTTTTGATTCCTCTTTCCGCCGTGCTGGGATTTTTCATTGTTGCGGCGGAGCCCGCAGTACACGTTCTGAACAAACAGGTGGAAGATATCACCAGCGGCGCGATTTCGCAGCGTGTCATGCAGATTGGGCTTTCCGTCGGCGTCAGCCTTGCGGTATGCCTTTCGATGATCCGGATTATGTATCAGATCGACATCTGGTATTTTCTGCTGCCAGGCTACGCCATCGCACTGCTGCAGACGCGTTTTACCCCCAAGGTATTTACCGCGATCGCGTTCGATTCCGGCGGAGTGGCCGCCGGCACAATGGCCGCGGCGTTTCTGCTCCCGTTTGGCGTAGGAGTATGCGAGGCGCTGGGCGGCAATATTATGACCGACGCGTTCGGCATGATCGCGATGATCGCCACGCTGCCCCTGATCACGATTCAGGGAATCGGTATTCTGTTCCAGTACAAGAGCCGCCAGGCCGCCGCTCTGGAGCCGCAGGTTACCGATGATGCTTCGGACGCCCTGATCATCGACATCGACCTCGACGGCGGGGAAACGGAGCCTCAGCCGGACGAAGCGGCTGCTGATTTGAGTGAGGAAACGATTCCCGATACACAGGAAAGCGCCCTCCCCGAACAGAACGAGACTGCCGTTGAGCAGCCGGAACCAGAGGCCGTAAAAGAGCATGACCCCCTGCCGGAAGAAGATACCGTTTGACTGTTTAGGAGGTTCTCATGGAGCAAGCATTTGAGCATAGTATGATACTGGTGATCGCAAACCAGGGATTTTCCGCCGAAATCATGGAAGCCGCCAAAGAGGCTGGGGCAACCGGCGGAACGGTGGTGCATGCCACCGGTTCGGGACTGGAAAATCTGGAAACCTTTTTCGGAATGACCCTAAAGCCTGAGAAAGAACTGATCCTGATCCTGACGCAGCAATCCCTGCGGAAAGGGATCATGCAGGCCGTGATGAAAACGCACGGTTCCGGAACAGACGCGGATGCGTTCGTGTTTTCCTTACCGGTGGATCAGGTCGTAGGGCTTACTTCTCAAAAAAATCATAAAGATCGTAACGTATAAGAATCCTAAAAGATGCTGTTGTCCTCAATAAGAGGACAGCAGCATCTTTTTTCTTTCATCCCAAAAATTTTACCGGGAAAGGGTCTGTTTATGGATTTTCCATCCCTTTTTTTCATGATACAATAATAGAGCATCTTGGAAAAACCGGGTAAAATTCGGCGAGAAAGGGATTACGCATGAAACAGAAAGTGAATTTGCAACTAAGACTCATCAACCACACACTAAACACCATTGTAAAAAATCAAATTTTGCTGTATCTCAAAATGGAGGAGCAGGACAAACAGCTGAAACAGCTCTCCGTCCTGGTGCGTCAAGCCGAAAGAAAACACTTGGGAGAGCCGAAGTAAGAGCAAATTCCCCGGCAGTTGATGCCTGCCGGGGAAACGCTATTTTATCATTCACTCATTCTCAAAGCCGTACCCAAAATCCGTTCTCTCCGCACCGGACGGACCTGTGCCCGAAGCCAAACGGAATTTATCCAGCTCGCGGTACAGCAGCTGGGCCTGCGAAGAAAGTTCTTCACTCGATGCGGAGCTTTCTTCCGCCGCCGCCGCGTTGGACTGTACCACGCTCGAAATCTGCTCCAGCCCCTGTGTAATGCGGGAAAGCTCCTGGGCCTGCTCCAGGCAGGCTTTTTCAATTTCACCGACTGCCGCAGAGATGGCGTTCGTTTTCTCTACACTGTCATCCACCATTTCAGAAACTGTCTGTGTCAGTCTGGCGCCTTCCGAAATGGCCGAAATCGCACTTGTGATCAGGCCGCCGGTTTCTTTTACCGCCTGCGCCGTTTTGGAGGCAAGCGAGCCGACCTCTGCCGCAACAACCGCAAAACCCTTGCCGGCCGCACCTGCTCTTGCCGCTTCAATGGAAGCGTTCAGGGCCAGAATATTCGTCTGCTGGGCGATCGATTCGATCAGGCTCGTGATTTCCCCGATTTTGGAGGAGGTCTCCTTCACCTGATCCATCGCCGTATTCAGCATCTCCATCTGTTCTTTCGTACGGTTCATGTCTTCGGCAACAAGATCCACCTGGCCCGATACTTCCTGAGCGCCGGCAGCGTTCTGGTTGGCGGCCGCTTCCACCTTTTCAACGGAATCCGCCAGCTGCTCCACCGAGCTGGACTGCTCGGAAGCACCCGACGCCAGCGACTGGGCGCTGGAAGAAACCTGATCTGCACCGGCATTGACCTGCTCCGCCGAAAGGCTGATGGTCCGCAGCGTCTCATTCAGCGAGCTGTAAATCAGTGCCACAGACTCCCCAATCGGCTGAAAGTCCCCCGAATATTCGTAGCTGACCGTCGCTCGCATATCCCCTTTGGAGATATGATCCAAATGCTGTGTCACGTCGCTGATCATGCCGGCCATGTTTTCAATGAGCGTTTTGCAGGCGTGTGTCAGACGCCCGGTCTCATCCTGAAGCTCCACAAGCTCTGCGGGCGGCGTATGCACATCGCCCTCCGAAAGCAGCACCAGGCGCTCGGTGACCGATTCGATCGGCTTTGTCAGCCTTGCGGACCAGCGCAGCATAAAGACCAGGTTCAGCGCCCCGACAATCACGCTGACAACAACCAGAATGATTCCGTCTCTGCGCTGCTCCTGCTGATTATGAGCCATGCTTGTCTCAATATCGTCAAAATAGTTTCCCGTGCTGATGTACCACCCATAGGGTTCAAACAGCTCTGTATAGGCCCTCTTTTTAAATACGCCGTCCTGACCGGGTTTTGTAAAATAGAATTCCGTAAAATCGCCGCCTTTGTCACCGGCGGAAATCAGGTTGCGAATATAATAATTGCCCTGCTTATCCTGCACGTCGTAGCGCATCTGGCCTTCATATTCCTTATTCATATGTACCGCGCACAGGCCGTTCTTTTCGTCCGCCCACAAATAACCGTCCCCGTTATTGTAGCGGGTGTCGCGCACGATCGTTTCCGCAATCTGGCGTGCCTGCTGTTCGGTGATCTCCCCGGACTTCTGCCGCTCTTCATTTGCCTGCAAAGCACTGATGACGGTTTCCACCGCATTTTTGGCCTGATTGTCAAATGCGGATTTCTGCTGATCGTTTACTGCGCCAAACGCGCCGTCTAAAAAGAAGAAGGAAAGCCCCGACAGTACTACGACAATTTCAAGCAGCAGAACACCGACAAAACGCACAATCCTGTGCTTGAGCTGCATCGTCCTTTTTTGCCCGAAAAATTGTTTTTTCAAATTGATTCGCCTCGCCTTTCTGTTATCCCTGTTTTTCCAAGCCAAGAAGCAGGAAGCGCCGCAAAATAATAGTAATAACAATAGACGTTATCGCTATTATTCCGCAGCGTCCCCGCTTTATTTTAGTCAAAAGCACTCTCTTTCCCCTATCTTCATGAAAAGCAGGTGACTGCGAGAAAAAGAGTTGCTTCGAAGTCTGGAAAACGCAAGACCTCATTTATTTTATGCAATTAAATATTACTCTCCTTATCTATTATCGTTGCTTCACTTTGATATTTTAGATTCATCAGATAAAAAAATGATAAAATTTATTAAAAATTGTTTTTAACTGTTTTGGGGAACCATAATCCCTGAGAAAACCACCTGCCTTTGCAGCATGCGGGGCAGGATAAAACTTGCGGAAAGAGGCGGCAACTATGGAACTCAGTGTTTTTGAGGTCGTTGGCCCGATCATGATCGGCTCCTCCAGCTCGCATACTGCGGGTGCAGCCAAATTGGCCCGAATTGCGGGAATTATCGCGGGGGAACCGTATGACCGCGTATCGTTCGGGCTGCACGGCTCCTTTGCGAAAACATACCGCGGCCACGGCACCGACCGGGCGCTGGTATTCGGCGCGCTGGGATATTACGAAGACGACGAGCGTCTGCCGAACGCATTCGAAATGGCAAAGCAGGCCGGCCTCTCGTACAATTTTTACGAAACGGAGCTGGAGGGAGCGCATGAAAACACAGCCGTCCTCAGCTTTTTTCAGCAGGACCGCCTAATCTGCCGGGTGATCGGCTCCTCCATCGGCGGCGCGCAGATCATCATTACGCAGATCGACGACTTCCCCACATACTTCACCGCACAGTCCCCGGCACTGATTTTGAGCTATCAGGATCGCCCCGGGGCCATCAGCAAGCTGACAGGCGTTCTGGCGGAATACGGGATCAACATCGCGGTGATGAAGGTCAGCCGCCTGAAAAAGGGCGGTACCGCACTCTGCACGATCGAAACCGACGAGGCCATTCCAGAGCAAGCCGCTGAACAGCTCAGGACTATCCCCAAGGTGTTTCAGGTGCGCGCCATCAATCTTTTCAGAGAGGAGGAGTCGCCGTGTACCGAACCGCAGAAGAGCTGCTGAGTCAGGCGCAGGAACGGTCTGTTCCCCTCTGGCAGATCGTTCTGGAAAACGAAATGGAACTGACCGAAAAAACAGAACAGCAGGTTTTTGATCGGCTGGAGAAAACCTATGGGGTCATGAAGCGCTCTGCGACAAAAGCGCTTTCTAGCCCCCAGCACGCTATCGGCGGCCTGATTACCGGTGTCAGCCAGATCCAGAACGAATATTCCAATCTGGATTCTTCTCTGTGCGGCTCCTGGATGAACCATTCCATGGCGCTGGCTTTTTCGTGCAGCGAGGTCAACGCGGCCATGGGAAAAATCTGCGCGGCGCCCACCGCGGGCGCCTGCGGGATTCTGCCGGCGGTGCTCCTCTCTGTGCAGGGCAAACGCGGCCTGACGCTGCGGGAGGTTTTGTGCGGCCTGCTGACTGCCGCGGGGCTCGGCGCGATCATCACGCGCAACGCGACGGTGGCCGGAGCGGAGGGCGGGTGCCAGGCGGAGTGCGGCGTGGCCGCCGCAATGGCTTCGGCCGCCGCCGTGGAGCTTTGCCACGGCTCGCCGGAAGCCGCCCTGCACGCCGGAAGCTTCTGCCTGATGAACGCCATGGGGCTGGTCTGCGACCCGGTGGCCGGGCTGGTACAGGTGCCCTGCGCGCAGCGCAACGCCTCCCAAACCGTGAACGCTCTGCTCAGCGCGGACTGGGCACTCGCGGGCCAGCGCAGCGTCATCCCGCCGGATCAGGTGATCGCCGCCATGTACCACACCGGCAAAATGCTCCCCACCCAGCTGCGCGAAACCGCACAGGGCGGGCTGGCCGCTACCCCGGCTGCGAAGAGCATCTTTGAAAATATCTTCATCAAGCATGAGGAAACGAAAGCTTTCTAAAAAGCAGTCTGCCGCCTGTATCAAAACAGGCGGCAGACTGCTTTTGTAAGAGAGAGAAATCGGTAGATCAAATGGTCCTGATAAAATCAAATTGTCTGTCACGGCTCAAAAGAGCCGGAGTTTTTCTGTGGCTTTATTGCAAAGGGTGATCCTCGATCGGCCTTCCCCCGCTCACCACGGCATAATATGCGGCCCAACGAACGCCCAGATCACTGTGAAAACAACGACGGTTCCGACCGCGATCCAGCAGCCCTGAAGCATCTCCTTCAGGTTGTTGCAGCCTGCGATGCCCATCTGGCCGTTCATGTTGCTGCAGGGATAAGTGGAGCCGGTCAGCCGGGTCGCGCACAGAATGGAAATCGCGAACATGCTCATCGGCAATCCGGTCGCCTGCGCCGCACCGAGGAACATGCCGGCAATAATCTTGATTTCCGCGACCGCGGCCGCTTCAATTCCAAATCCGCCCACCACAGAGGAAATCAGCATAACCGCCGTCGGGCTGTTCTGAGAGAAGCTGCCGAGCAGATTGCCCAGCGCTGTAAATCCGCCGCCCGCTGTGACCATCTGCAGCAGCACGTCAATGGTGATAAAGATGATGAACATGCCAGCCTGGGACTGAACGCCCTTCACCGTTGCGCTAATGATATGCTCCGCATGCATCCTGGCGCACAGGGATACCACTGCGATCAGGATCATCATCACGATCAGCGCATAGGAGGTTCCCTGCTGAGTGAGGATACCGTACACGACCAGCACAATGAAGCTCACCAGGAACACGATGGTGCTGATGGTTTCCTGCCGGGTAATCACGATTTCATCCAGATTCTTCATGTCGTCGGAAAGGGTGTAGCTCTCCTTCCCCTCGGTGCGCTTCTGCGCGCGCAGGGCGCCGACCCACGCTCCGCCAATGAAGATAATGGCAAAGGGAAGCGCGGCTCCCAGCATCAGCTGGCCGTATGTAAGACCGGTCACTTCCATGGTAATCAGCGTAACGCCTGTCAGCGGCCCTAAAATCAGGCCCATCTCTCCGGAAATTTTAAAGAGAATCGCAACCACCGTCGGGGTAATCCCCAACGAAGCCATGACCGGGATCATGATCGGCGCAATCACCGCGTTGCCGCCGCCGAGCGTGCCGAGCAGGCCGCAGATCACAATCGAACAGATGACGAGCACCAGCTTCGCCTTTGTCTGCGTATTCACGCCGACCCGCTTGACGATCCAGTAAACCAGCGTATGCGTTACGTGCGCCTCTGTCATCACCTGACCAAGGCCGGCGCCCGCCATAATGATGATACCGATCAGCGCCGTGCTGCTGGACATAGCGGTCTCAAAGGACTTTGATACCGCCTTCAGATCCAGCCCGTTGAGAAAAATACCCGCGGTAATGCCGAGAATAATGGCCCAGGTATTATTTTTCCCCCGCAAAGACAGCACGATGTAGATCAGCAGCGGAATCAGGGCAAGAAGTGGAAAGGAATTCACGATTGCCCAGCTTCCAAGTTCCATAAAAACTCCTCCTTACAGAATAAATATTTAGCGATTCTTCGCAGTCAAACACTAAAGCAATTTGCGTGCCAACGTCAAAAACCGCAGAAGAATCGGAAAAAAAGCGAATCGCATTGCGATCCGCTTATAAAAATATTTCAAATGAAATACTTTGTTTGAAATGTTTCATTTCATTGAAAGACTTTTCCTCTCTACTTCGATCGGATTCGACAGAAAAAATGCTGAATTGGCGTTGGCATCGGATTTGCTAGTATTCTAGACAGAGCTTTTGAAACGGTTCTTGATCATAGAGACACAGGAGGAAATGGAATGAAAGAAAAAGACATACTGCGCCTGAAGGCGTTATACGAAAAGCTGCAGAACTACATAGACCACCCCTGGATTTTGAGGCACCGGCCATTTCATGTTGTCGGCAATGTCTATTTTGTGGGGAACAATTATGTATCAAGCTTTTTGATCGACGGCGGAAAGGATGGCCTGCTGCTGATCGACTGCGCGTTTCAGGAAACCGCCTATTTGTTATTTGACAGCATCCGCGCGCTTGGCTTTGATCCAGCCAATATCCGCAGGCTGTTTTTATCGCACGGGCATGTAGATCACTGCGGGGCCGCCCGGCTGGTGCAGGAATACAGCGGCTGTGAGGTGTTTCTCGGTGAGCGCGACCACTTCTTTTTCACCGAACGCCCCGACCTGATTTTATTTGAAAAGCATGTTCCGCGCTTTCCCATTCATCATTTTTATGAATACGACAAGCCGATCGTCTGGGGCAACACATCGATCACTCCCGTCCTGACGCCCGGCCATACGCCCGGCACCACCTCTTTTCTGATCCACACCCCTTACCGCGGCGACTCCGTTACCTGCGCCATGCACGGCGGGATCGGAATCAACGGCCTTTCACGGGAAGAACTGACGGAAAACCGCCTGCCCCTTACTCTGCAGCAGGAATTCCTGAATTCGCTGGAGCGCATGAAGAAAGAGAAGGTAGAGGTTATTCTGGCCTCACACGCACATCAGTACAACATGCTGGAGCGCGCCGCCAGGGACGACGGAACCGGCGCGGCTTTCCTGGACGACGGAACCGGCTGGAGCTGCATGATGGAAAAACATATAGCGCTTGTCAAAGAGCTGATGGAGGAATAAAAGAAACCGGGCTGCTCACCGCAGCCCGGCTTTTTTTTATTCCTGTTCCGGCTCGATATCCTTAAGCCTGCGCCACAGTGTGGTGGTGCTGATGCCCAGCTCCGCCGCTGTTTTTCGCTTATTTCCAAAGTTCCTTCTCAGCACCGCCAGCAGATGCTCCCGCTCTGTTTCCTGAGTCTGCGGCGCAAGAATGTCATCTTGTAAATCCAGCGCGTTGCTCACCAGCACTTCATCAATTACCGTCTCGTTCGAGATCGCGCAGATCCGCTCCGCAAAGTTGTCGAGCTCGCGCACGTTGCCCGGCCACTCCTGCGTTTCGAGCAGGCGGCGTGCCTCCGGCGTAAATTCCGCCGAATTAAGCCCGTTCTGCCGCAGCAGAATTCGCAGAATTGGCAGGATATCCGCCCGGCGGTTACGCAGGGGCGGCAGAGAGAGCGTCAGCACACACAGGCGGTAGTACAAATCCTTACGGAAGCGTCCTTTCTCCACCTCCTGCTTTAAATCCCGATTGGTCGCGGCGATGATGCGCACATCCACCGAAATGACCCGGTCGTCGCCCACGCGGGTCACCTCCTTTTCCTGAAGGACGCGCAGCAGACGGGACTGTACCTTCAGCGAAATTTCACCGATCTCGTCCATAAAGAGGGTGCCCTTGTGGGCCAGTTCAAAATAACCCGCGCGGCCATCGGCCCGCGCACCGGTAAAAGCACCCTTGACATAGCCGAACAGCTCGCTTTCCAGCAGACTTTCGGGGATCGCCGCGCAGTTGATCGCCACAAAGGGATCGTTTCTGCGCGCGCTGCTGTTATGGATGCTCTGGGCAAACAGTTCCTTACCGGTGCCCGTTTCCCCAAAGATCAGCACCGTACTGTTTGTTTTCGCGTACAGCTCCGCTTTCTTTTTGGTCTGCGCCATGACGGCGCTGTCGCCGCCAATATCGTCGAAGCTGTGCTTGGCGTAATACCCGCTTTGAATCAGGTTTTTCTGGATTCGTTTCTCCATGTCGCGGATGTGATCTGTTTCATGCAGGATCAGAACCGCGCCCACGGGTACTTCGTCTACCTGAATGAATTCGGAATTCAGCATCAGGTTCCCGCCGGGACAGGAGACGACATGGTTTGTAATCTTCCTGCCCTCGCGCAGCAGCTGCAGCGTCTTTTCATCCGGCAGCACCTTCTCCAGCGGCGGGTATTTCTCCCCGATATTCTGCAGCTTTAACAGCTGTCTTGCCACCGGGTTGCACTGAATGATCTGCTGATCCTGCCCAACGGCCAGCACTCCCTCCGAAACGCCGTTCAGGACCGCCTGCACCATTTTATACCGATGCTCCTGCTCCTGGTAAATCCGCAGATGATACTGGGCCTTTTCCACCGCATCGATATACGCCTCCCGGTCGATATCCACATGCACGAACGGAACCCCCAGGCGCTTGGCGGCACGGGCCACACCGCCGCCGCCCACAACAACCTGAATCCCCTGGCGAAGCACCTTTTTCACTTCGCTCTCAATATATTCCTCGCAGTCGCTGGCTGTGGTCTTTCCAAACTCCACGATCGTCAGGTTTTCCCGCAGCTTTGAGCGGTACTTATCGAAATTCTTGCGGTTTTTATACCACCCCAAAAGCGCCACCTTGTCCGACATTTCATACGCCTTTTCAATGGGCTCGAGAAAATCCAGAAAATCGTACTGCAAATCGACGATCGGGAGCGTGTGAACCTGCTTGATCAAATCCGGCACGCCGCCGCGGGCGATCATGACCCGCACGCCTTCCTGCATCTGCTTGCGCACATTTTCATGGATCTGATCAATTTTGGTGTAAATTACCTTTACCGGATACCCGCACTGTGCAAAAATCCGCTTTGCGTGCTCTATATGCTCCTCATACATGGTGATGTAACAGATTTCCGAAATCATTGCCGCTCCCCCTTTTGCAGTTGCCGCGTAAAACCTGAACGCTTTGTTTTCACTGATACTGTAAAATAATTATAGCACAAACCATGCCAACGCAAATATGGAAAGCATTCCCTGCCGGTTCTTTGACTGCATCACCCGGGCTGTTTTTCCGGCATTTTTGTCTTTTACATAAAACCCGGACTGGTCAGGCATAATAATGCAAATATTCTGGATAAAAAATACAGAAAAATTGGCAGCAGGTAGCATATGAAAAATAATTACCCTCAGTCCGTTGATTTCAAAATCAACCTGATTCAGGAGCAATTAGGCCATGGGAAGGATCTTTCGATTCAAAGGATGCGGCTGCACGAGGGCCTGAGCGGCGTTCTGATCGGCATTGTATTTTTAAGCAGCCTTGTGGACAAAGCCAAAGTCAGGGAAATGAGCCTTGAAATCAACCGGCTTTCCAACTCGGTGAAAAGCATCGGAAACAAAGATGAAATTTACTTTAAAATACTGCAAAACACCCCGTTGTGCGGCTCAAAAGTCTCAACCGGCTCAGATAATGAGGAGATGCTCCAGCAAATACTGGAGGGAAACACGGTAATCCTGTTTGACGAGATAGAGTTCTTTCTTGCCTACACCACCTACGGACCGGAAGGGAGAGCCATTCAGGAACCCACCTCCCAAACGGTAATCCGAGGCCCCAAAGAAGGCTTTACAGAAAAAATCGAGAACAACATCTCTCAAATCCGAAGAAGAATCAAAGATAAGTCTTTGCGGGTAGAGCCCTTAAAGCTTGGCACGATTACAAAAACCGATGTGGCGCTGCTCTATATGGAGGGAATCGCGCTCGAAAGCAACATCAAGGAGGTTCGAAAGAGACTTTCGGAAATTCAGATAGACGGGATTTTGGAAGGCCAAAACATTGAAGAGCTGATTCGGGACGATACGTATTCGCTGTTCCCAACCATTTACAACACGGAACGGCCCGACAATGTGTCTGCCGCACTGCTGGAAGGGAAAATCGCGATCATAGTGGACGGCACCCCCTATGTGCTTACCGTCCCCACTACTTTTATCGAGTTCTTCATCTCCAGCGAGGACTATTACCACAGTATTTACGATTCCGCACTGTTCCGCCTTGTTCGCCTGCTCTCGTTTTTTTTAACGGTTTTTGTGCCGGGCATTTATATTGCCTTGACGACGTTTGATCAGGAGCTGATCCCCACGCCTTTGCTGCTGAACATTGCGGCCCAGCGCGAAGGGGTACCCCTGCCCACCTTTTGGGAGGGGATTTTAATGGAAGTCACCTTTGAAATCCTGCGGGAAGCGGGAACCAGAATGCCGCGGGCAATCGGCCCCGCCATTTCCATTGTGGGCGCCCTGGTGCTGGGGCAGGCCGCCGTTCAGGCCGGATTTGTTTCTGCCGCGATGGTTATTGTGGTATCCATCACCGCAATCGCAAGCTTTTGCATCCCCAACACCGCCATGGCGGACGCACTGCGTATGACGCGGTTTATCGTTATGGTCCTGGCCGCCTATATGGGGCTGTACGGAATATTTATCTGCATGTTCGGCCTGGTTCTTCACCTTTGCAAGCTCAAATCGATCGGGGTGCCGTACATGACTCCCGTTGCGCCCGTCATCTCCAAGAAAAATACAGATCACATTTTCCGCGTGCCGCTGTGGGCGCGAAAGAAATATCCCAGCTTGTTCAGCAAAACAAAAAAACTGAGAAACCATATGGACGGCCCCACGCAAAAGAGGCAGACACAAACCCCCGAAAGGAAATAACATGCTGTGAAAAAAAGATTGCTCGCTTGTTTTTTCATCCTCAATCTGTTGTTTTTAACAGGCTGCTGGGATCGAAACGAATTGAATCAGCTGGCCTTTTCCACTGCTCTGGGATTTGACAGAAACAGCGAGGGCGATATAGTGATCACCGCGCAGATTTTGAACCCGCGGGCGATCGCCGCACAGAAAAACACCAACGAATCCTCAGTGGTGGTGGTTGCAAAGCAGGGCCACAGCATACTCGAAACCATCAGCAGCATGAGCACCGAATTATCCCGAGAGGTGGTCGGCACTCATATGCAGACGATCGTATTCGGAGAAAATTTTGCGAAAGAAGGAATCGCAGAAGCGACCGACTTCCTGCTGCGCTACTACCAGACCAGTTCAGAACTGTATTTTACCGTTGCCAAGGAAACCACGGCGAACGAAATTCTGAACAATCTGACCAAGCTGGAAAATGACCCTTCGGCAAAAATCAATTCCTCTATTGTAATCTCTCAGGATATCTGGGCGGAAACAAACGAAATCAAATTGACGGAGCTGGCAAACTGCCTGGCCAGCGACGGATTGAGCGCCGTCATGACAGGGATTGAAATGCAGGCTGAAAAGCCCGATGACTCGTTGGAAAAATTAAAACTGACGCAGAATGATCCGCTGAAATTAAGCGGTAACGCCATTTTGAAAGAGGATAAGCTGGTCGGATGGCTCAATGAAGAAGAGAGCCAGGGATATAATTATATTTTCGGGAATGCAAGTACCTCGGCTTTTGATCTGGAGGATGGGGTCGGTAAAGTTTCTCTGAATATGAAGCATATTACCTCTAAGCAGGAAATCTCCTGTGAGGGGGGTACCCCCAAAGTAACAGTGCTGCTTGAGATGCAGGCCACCATCCAAAACATGGACCGCAGCCTGGACATCTCAAAACAGGAAACGCTGAATCAGCTGCAGGTGCTGGCGGAAAAAAAGCTGAAAGGAATCTGCATGACTGCTGTGACAAAAGCAAAGGCGGTGAAAAGCGACATTTTTGGATTCGGCGCTGCCATTCACCGAACAGATCCGCAGCAGTGGAACACCGTGAAAAAGGACTGGAACGATACCGGCTTTGTCAATCTGCCCGTCGAAATCGAAGCGGACGTAACAATCATCGGAACAGATTCTATCAGCCAGATCATCAATGCAAAAAAGGAGTAGCCTATGAGCACCATCGCCATCGCCTTAATTGTGGCTTTCGTCGTGATATTATCCATCATCGAGGTCCCTAAGATGCTGAGGCGGTGTTTGTACAAAGAGCTGGTTCTGTACTCGGTATTTTTACTGATCGGCGCCGTCACAGGAATTCTGGTAACCCTTGATGTTAAGATACCCAATCCCTCCGATTCCCTTGCGCTTCTTCTAAGCCCCCTTGTGACGGTGGTAAAATTCATTTTAGGTTGAGAGGACACATGAATAAAGAAAAGATCAGCAATCATCAATTATATTCCCTGACAGCCTGTGCCACCTGCGGCTCTTCGCTCCTCGTTGTCGCTTCGCCTGTCACAGAATTATGTGGGCGTGACGGATGGATCGCCTCTATTGTGTCAAGCCTGTTCGGGGTCGTCTTTATTCTGCTCTACTATGCTTTGGGCCAGCTGTTCCCAAATAAGAATTTGATTCAGATCATTCGCACGGTTTTCGGCAAATGGCTGGGCGCAATCATCTCTATTTATTTTATTATTTTCTGCATTCACAGCGGGATACAGATCACCGCCTATATCGGCCAGTTCATCACGACGGAATACCTCATTACTTCGCCCGTTTACTCCATCAATCTGCTAATTCTTATCATTATGGCAGGCGCTCTGCTCTATGGCCTTGAAACCACCGTGCGTTCTTCCGAGATATTATTGAAGGTCGTTATTTTCATCATGGCTTTCCTGTTTCTGGCGAACATCTCAAATATTAAAGTCCATTATATTCAGCCGGTGCTTGAAAACGGCTTTTATCCCATTTTCAAAGGCAGCCTCTATATCACCAGCTACCGCATCTGGCCGCTGATCTTTTTAAACATGATCTACCCGATTCATACGGACAATTCTTCTTCTGCCCTAAAGGCAATGCTCAAAGGATATTTTCTGGGGTCACTGATTATGTTTCTGGTGATGCTGATGTCCATTCTGGTATTGGGCACACACGTAACCTCCGTTTTCGTATATCCCACTTACTTCCTCGCAAAGCAGATCAGCTTTGGCTTTTTGTCCCGCGTAGAGGGGCTGATCGTCGGCGCATGGCTCATTACCTTATTTTTTAAAGGATTTTGTTATTTTTACGCGGGAATTCAAAGCATCTCTACCTTCATGCGTTTGAAAGATTGCCGGAAAATCGTGTGCCCTATCCTGTTTGTGGTTCTGATCTATTCCAACATTGTATACCCGAGCAGCGCTTATCTGGCCTTTTGGGACAAATATGTCTGGATTTCGTATTCCTTTACCGCAGGGTTTCTTTTGCCCGCCTTCATTGTAATCGTCTATTTCATCCAAAAAGCACTTCAGAAAACGAGCCGGCCGGAGCTTGCGCAGGATTCAGCCTGACTCTCCCATTTAAAAAATTTGTTTAAACAACAGGCCGGCCATTCAAATTTTCTATTCACTCTGAAAAATGGAACAAAAAGCAGCGTACAGCCGGGCACCGGTTTGTGCGCTGCTTTTGTAAAGAAATGGGCCCGGGCTTGTCAATCCGGAACAGGCAGGTTACAATAAGGGACAGAGAAAGCAAGGTGATACCATGTACCGGATTCTGATCGTGGAAGACAATTCAGGAATTGCGGCAGCGATGAAAAAGCATATTGAAGCATGGGGACTGGAAGCGATGTGCGCCGAGGATTTTCAGAATGTGCTCACGACGTTTTCCGAATACAACCCGCACCTGATTCTGCTGGACATTTCGCTGCCCTTTTTCAACGGGTACCACTGGTGCAGTGAAATCCGCAAGGTATCGAAGGTCCCCATTGTTTTTATCTCCTCGGCCTCTGAAAACATGAACATCGTCATGGCAATGAATATGGGCGGTGATGATTTTATCGCAAAGCCCTTCGACCTAACTGTTTTCATGGCAAAAATACAGGCGATCCTGCGCAGAACCTACGACTTTTCGGGACAGGTTTCCGTGCTGGAGCACAGGGGCGCCCTGCTGAACACCGCGGACGCCACGCTGACCTACCAGGGAGAGCGCATCGACCTGACAAAGAACGATTACCGCATCTTACAGGCGCTGATGGAGCGCAAAGGCCAGGTGGTCAGCCGCGAAAAGCTGATGGAACGGCTGTGGGAAACCGACAGCTTTGTGGATGAAAACACACTGACCGTAAACATGACGCGTCTGCGCAAAAAGCTCGACGCCGCGGGTCTGACGCATTTTATCACCACCAAGGTCGGGATGGGTTATCTGGTGGAATAGACCACCGGAAAGGGGCAGACTATGAGAGTATGGAGCCGCTATTTCAGGGCGTACACAAAGCAGATCGTCGTCTATTTTCTGTTCTGCGCCATTTTTCTGCTCACCTTTGCTTTATACGATCTTCCGTTGGCGGCGGTGCTGTACCCCGCGGCCATCTGTACCGTTTTGGGACTGGCGATCCTGATTCTGGATTTCATTTCCTTTGCCGCGCGGCATAAGGAGCTGCTGGCCTTATATTCGGAGGTCACTGTTACCGTAAAGCGCCTTCCGCATGCAAAAAGCCTGCTGGAAGAGGATTATCAGCAGATCATTCTTTCTCTGTTTCAGGAAAAGGTGGATTTGGAAAACCGGATGGAGAGCCGCTATACGGATTTGATTGAATACTATACCGTTTGGGCGCACCAGATCAAAACCCCGATCGCCTCGATGCACCTGAGTCTGCAGGAGGATGATTCCCCCTTCAGCCGCGAGCTGACGGAGGAGCTGCAGAGCATCGAGCAGTATGTGGATATGGTGCTTTGCTACCTGCGGCTGGATTCCTCTTCGACGGATTATTTGATCCGAAGCTGCGATCTGGACGCCATCCTCCGGCAGGCCGTGCGCAAGTTTGCTTCGCAGTTCATCCGCCGCAAGATCAAACTGGTTTACGAGCCGACCGGTTTTTCCGTTTTAACGGATGAAAAATGGCTGCTGTTCGTTCTGGAGCAGCTGCTTTCCAACGCGATCAAATACACCAAAGGCGGGGGCACTGTTTCCATCACCATGAACGAGCCGGGCATTCTCTGCATCAGCGATACCGGTATTGGCATCGCACCGGAGGACCTGCCGCGTATTTTTGAAAAAGGCTATACCGGCTACAACGGGCGCGGCGACAAAAAGGCGAGCGGGATCGGCCTGTACCTTTGCCGCCGGATCTGCGGCAACCTGCGGCACCGCATTACGGCCCGCTCCGCGCTGGGGAACGGAACCGTGATCTGCCTGGATTTGAACCGCACAGAGCTGGAACGGGAATAGCGCTTTTGGCAGCGCCTTTCAAAACTGTAAGAAAATCGAGGGGAAATGTAAGCCGATTCGATGGCGGCTCATTTCTCCTTTTTGCTACAATAAGCCCATAACAAGGAGGAATGCCAAATGTCTATTCTCGAAGTCAACAACCTGAAAAAGGTATATACCACCCGCTTTGGCGGGAATCAGGTGGAAGCGCTGAAAAATGTTTCGTTCAGCGTGGAAAAGGGCGAATATGTAGCGATCATGGGAGAATCCGGCTCCGGTAAAACGACGCTTTTAAATATTCTGGCCGCTCTCGATAAGCCCACAGGCGGCTCTGTGCTGCTAGACGCGCGCGATTTTTCCAAGATCAGGGAATCGGAAATCGCCTCTTTCCGCAGGGATAATCTGGGCTTTGTATTTCAGGATTTCAACCTGCTCGACACGTTCTCTCTGATGGACAACATTTATCTTCCACTGGTGCTGGCCGGCGTACCGCACCAGGAAATGGAGCGGCGCCTAAAGCCGATCGCAGAGCAGCTCGGGATTTCGGAGTTACTTTCCAAATACCCCTATGAGGTATCGGGCGGACAAAAGCAGCGCGCCGCCGTGGCCAGGGCGCTGATTACGAACCCCAGGCTGATTCTGGCCGATGAACCGACCGGCGCGCTGGATTCCAAATCCACAGACGAGCTGCTGCAGCTGTTCGCGCAGATCAACCTCAGCGGGCAGACCATTTTGATGGTGACCCATTCGGTAAAAGCCGCCTGCCACGCGGGCCGCGTTCTGTTCATCAAAGACGGGGAAGTCTTTCACCAGATTTACCGCGGCGGCAGCACCAAAGAAGCCATGTACCAGAAAATTTCTGATACGCTTACCGTTCTTGCGACAGGCGGTGACCGGAAATGAAACACGGCTTTTACGCCCGCCTGGCCTGGACGGGAATCCAGAAGAACCGCAAAACGTATCTGCCGTACCTTCTCACCTGTGTGGGAATGGTGATGATGTATTACCTTGTCAGCTTCCTTTCCAAAAACGCGAATGTCGCTCTCATCCGGGGCGGTGATACCCTGCAGGCAATTCTGGGACTGGGAAGCGGGGTCATCGCTATTTTCGCCGTCATTTTTCTGTTTTACACCAACTCGTTCCTGATCCGCCGAAGGAAAACGGAATTTGGCCTTTATAACATTCTGGGGATGGGAAAATGGAATCTGACCCGCATCCTGCTTTGGGAAAGCGCCGCGATCTGCGCCATTTCTCTTCTTGGCGGGCTGTTTTTCGGCATTCTGTTTTCCAAGCTGGCGGAGCTGCTGCTGGTAAACCTGTTGGGCGGCAAAGCCAACTTTACCTTTACCGTAGAGCCGGGCGCCATCTTATCCGCAGTGCTGCTGTTCCTCGGCATTTTCGTTCTTATTTTTCTCAATACCTTCCGCCAGATTCACGTTTCAAAGCCCATTGAGCTGCTGCACAGCGAAACGGTGGGCGAACGCCCGCCGAAAGCGAACTGGATTGTGGCGGTTTTGGGTGTGGTCATTCTGGCATTCGCGTACTATGTGTCGGTTACCATCGAGAACCCCCTTGCCGCTCTGGTATGGTTCTTTGGGGCGGCCGCCATGGTGGTCGTTGCCAGCTACCTTCTGTTTATAGCGGGCTCGGTCGTGCTCTGCAAGATTCTGCAGAAAAACAAAGGCTATTATTATAAGACCCGCCATTTTGTTTCGGTCTCTTCCATGATGTACCGCATGAAGCGCAACGGCGCTGGCCTGGCCTCGATCTGCATCCTGTCTACGATGGTGCTTGTCATGCTGTCCTCTACCGTCTGCCTGTTCGTCGGCACAGAGGATTCCCTGCATGGGCGCTACCCCAGAGATATTACGATCCAAACCAGCACCCTTGAAGAAGCTCAGACCAATCAGGTGCATCAGGCTGCGGAAGATGTGCTGAAAAAGCACCAGCTGCAGCAGGAAAATTTCCTGCAGTACCGTTACCTCAGCCTGGCAGCTATTCTTGAGGATAACAGGCTCAATTTCAACCGCGGCATGCTGGATTCCTCTTCGCTGAAAAACACCGGCCTGATTCGCCAGGTATTCGTCCTTTCCCTGGACGAATACAACCGCCTGACCGGCTCAAACGAGGCTCTGGCCGCGGATGAGGTGCTTCTGTGCAGCACAAAGACCGACTATACCAGCGATACCATTGCATTGCAGAAGGAAAGCACCAAAAAAATCAAGAAAATCGTCCCGAAGTTTTTACAAAGCGGGGCTGACGCCGCGCAAATTTACCCGTCCCTGTTTTTGATCGTTCCGGATTTTGAACAGGAGCGTCGGGTATTTCGTGAATGGGCCAAAACCTACTCGGAATATGAGATTTCTGCCGAGTCTGATTTTTACGGGTTTGATCTTTCCTGCGACGATTCTGAGGAAATCGCCATTCGGGAAGAAATTTCGCAGAAGATTCAGAAGCTTCAGCAGGAGGACCCGGATTTTGCTTCTGTACATGTCGAAAGCCTCGCAATCAACCGCTCGGAATTCTATGGTATGAACGGCGGGCTGCTCTTCCTGGGCATTCTGCTGGGGATCGTATTTGTGTTTGCCGCCGTGTTGATTATGTACTACAAGCAGATTTCAGAGGGCTATGAGGATCAGAACCGCTTTGAAATCATGCAAAAGGTCGGCATGACAAAACGGGAAATCAAGAAGAGCATCAATTCGCAGGTGCTCACCGTGTTCTTCCTCCCTCTGATTGCGGCAGGCATACACGTAGCCTTTGCTTTCCCGATCATCTCAAAGCTTCTGCTGCTGTTCGGCCTTTTCAACACGACGCTTCTCATCGTGGTTTCCATTGCGTGCTACCTGATATTTGCCCTGTTTTATGTACTGGTCTATCTCATTACGTCCCGCGCGTATTACGACATTGTCAGCGGCGCAAAATGAGAACCTCTGTCCCCCGCCTTTATTCTTTTCCTTTAAAAAAATCAGGCCGCCTCTGTAAGAGGCGGCCTGATTTCATGATCAGCGAAACACAAAGGTCAGAATTACAAGGATGCCGAGAACGATTCTGTACCAGCCGAACACCTTAAAGTCGTGCCGCTTGATATAGACCGTTAAAAACCGGATCGCAAGCAGCGATACGAGAAAAGCCACCAGCGTACCCACCAGCAAAACCGCCATTTCCAGGCTGGTGGCGGGCAGGCCGTACTTTACCATTTTCAGCAGGCTCGCACCGAACATCACCGGGATCGCCAGATAAAACGTGAACTCTGTGGCCGCGACTCTGGACGTGCCAAGCAGCATCGCGCCGATGATCGTTGCTCCTGAACGGGAGGTGCCGGGGATCAGCGCAAGAACCTGAAACAGCCCGATCAAAAATGCTGTTTTGTAGTTCATCTGGCTGACGTCGCGTATTTTGGCAGAGGAATCCCTGTGGCGGTTCTCAATGACAATAAACAGAATACCGTACAGCACCAGCGTGAAGGATACGGTCTGGTAGTTATAAAACAAAGCGTTGATCGGGTCGTCGAACAACAGCCCGATGACTGCGGCCGGGATACACGCAGCAATTATTTTCATCCATAAGGAAATCGTATCGCTCTCAATATGCAATCTTCCTTCGTTCGAAAACGGCCACAGCTTTTTCCAGTAAAACACGATGACGGCCAGAATCGCCCCCAGCTGAATGACCACAAAAAAGAGCTCCTTGAATTCTGCCGATGCGTTCAGCTTTAAAAACTGATCCACCAGAATCAAATGGCCCGTACTGCTGATCGGCAGCCACTCGGTGATTCCTTCTACAATGCCTAAAAAAACTGCTTTTAAAATTTCTACTACATTCATACCTCTGTTATGGCTCCAATTCTGTTAGGATAAGCAAAAGGTTGCCGGTTCCTGCCGCCGATCGCCGAAATCCAATTTTGCCTTCGCTCTATCATAGAATAGAATCGTTTATTTTTCAACTGGTTCTTCTACCATTCGGTATCCGACGCCCATTTCTGTGAGAATGTATTTGGGTGCCCCGGGGTTCGCCTCTATTTTTCTGCGGATATTGGCCATGTTGACGCGCAGGGTATGGCTTTCATCAGTGTAAACGCCCCATACCTCCCGTATGATAAAATCGTGAGTGAGCACCTTGCCCGCGTTTTGAGACAGCAAAACTAAAATTTTATATTCTATGGGGGTCAGGTGAATCCGCTCCCCGACTCTGGATACCGTTCGTTTATTATAATCGATTTCCAGCTCCCCGATGGTCACCTTTTCTTCCCCCGCCGCGTTCGTGCCGGCTGACTGCAGGCTATGCCGCATGGCCGTGCGGATCCGGGCCAGCAGCTCAGAGGTTCCAAACGGCTTTACGATATAATCATCGGCGCCCAAATCGAGGGCGGACACCTTTTCGCGCTCGTGCCCGCGGGCCGAAACCACAATGACGGGCGTTTTAGACCATTCGCGTATTTGCCGAAGGATTTCGGTGCCGTCGATATCCGGCAGTCCCAAATCAAGCAGGACGATGTCCGGAACATGAGAGGTGAACAGTGAAAGACCTTCCTTCCCCGTTTTGGCCTTTACCACCTGATACTGATTGGAGGTTAAAATGGCCGATATAAAATTGCAGATGGCGTCCTCATCCTCAATGATCAAAACCGTCGGCTTGATGTCCAAGTCATTCACTCCCTTTCAGCGGCAGGGTAAAGCGGAACACCGCTCCGCCGCCTTCTCTGTTTTCGGCCTCCAAAGTGCCCTGATGCGCCTGAATAATCGTTTTGCAGATTGACAGCCCGATCCCCATCCCTCTGGAGGAATCGGCGCTTCTGCTTTTGCCGGGCGTATCGCTTGTGAACAGATAGGGAAAATCCTCGCCGGAAATCCCCCTGCCGCGATCGAGCACCGCGAATTTTGCCGACTTTTCTTCCTTTTCCAAATGGATTTCAACCGCAGAATCGTTGGGAGAAAATTTAATGGCGTTTTCCAGAAGATTGATCAGCACCTGTACGATCAGGGTTCCATCCATGGGGACCTCCAGAAATTCTTCCGGAACACGAACCAGAATTTCACGCTTTGGAAACCTCTGCTTGATGCGGCTGACGGCCTCCCCCACAACCTCTTCCGCGGCCTCCGGACTTTTCACCAGATTCGAGGCGTTTTCACTGATCCGCGTAACGGAAAGCAGGTTTTCCACCATGCGGATCAGCCATTGGGATTCCTCCTGAATATTGGCTACCAGACTGTCCCGCGTGCTTTCGTCCAGCATGCTCCCATTTTCGCGGATGGCGGAGCTGGCGCCCAGAATCCCGGCGAGGGGCGTGCGCAGATCATGAGAAATGGCGCGCAGAAGGGTACTGCGCATTTTTTCCTTTTCTGACGCCACCATCACGTTCCTCTGCTCGTCGGAAAGATGCTGGCGCTCCAGCGCCATGGCGACCTGTGAGGCGATCATGCGCAGGAACAGGCGCGTGCTATGATCCAGCGTCCCCTTGGAGCAGGAGATTCCCCACACCGCCAGAACCTTCCCCTGAGAGATCACCGGCATATAAAACGCCGCCGCACCCATGAGGGTATCCGTTCCGGCGCCGGCGCGCTTTTGATTGAGAAACACCCAGTGCGCTACCGCCTTTTCATCCGAGGTATTCAGGACGGTCGCGTCGATATCATCGGCCGCCTGCAGCACGGTACCGTCCTCCCCGTGCTCGGGGTCAACCGTGAAAAACACGACGGAGCGCCCGAACAGCTTGACCAGAGAATCGTTTGTCAGCGCCACGATGCGGTCAAGCCCTCTGGTTGCGAGAAGCTTCTTGTTGATCTCGTACAAAACCTCTGTACGGTGCTCGCGCTTTACGGCGAGCCGCGCCTCTGCTTTGATGCGCACGGTTAGGGTACTGGTAATCAAAGCGACCAGCAGCATGATGATGAAGGTAAGCGGGTAGGCGGTTTGAATGGCATTGAATGTAAAATACGGTTCCGTAAAAAAGAAATTGAAGGTCAGCACGCTGATGACGGAGGCGGCAATTCCATAGACATACCCTTCCGTCACCCGTGAAATCAGCAGGACAGAAAAAATGTACACCATAATAATGTTCTGGTTCATCACGTCCAGCCGGTGGATGCCAAAGCAAAGCAGAGTAGCGGCCGCCAAAATCAAAACCGATTTGATCGCGTCCGCCCACGATAAGCGGAAATTCTCCGTTTTCACCTTCTGGCGCGGCCTCTTATAGGCTCGTTTGACCGCACCCCCGGGAATGATGTGCACCTCGATGCTGGGCAGAAGCGCAATCAGATGATCTTCAAAATCTATGTCGAACAGATTTTTCAGCGTTTTTTTGTTTCTGCTTTTGCCGACAACGATATTGGTAATGCCGGAAAGCTTTGCATATTCCGCAACGGTAACCGCAATATCGTGCCCCGTCAGGTTGACAACCTCCGCGCCGAGCTTTTCGGCCAAATCCATATTTCCCCGGATCGTTTTCTGCTGCTCTGCGGTCATCTGCTCGCTTTCAATGTCCTCTACATACAGCGCGACCCAGCTTGCGTGGAAAGCCTCCGCCGCCCGCGCCGTCCACCGGATACATTTTGCGGACGAGGGCGACGCTCCGATGCAGACAAGCAGCTTGGTGTTCGCCATTTTGTCGGACAGGCTCCGTTCGTTCTGATTCTCGAAGCTGATTTTATCCGTTGTGCAGCGCAGCGCGATTTCGCGCAGAAGCCGCAGGTTTTTCCGCGTGAAAAAATTCCGCATCGCCGTCTCCGCGCGCTCCGGACGATAGATTTTTCCGCTTTCAAAGCGCCGCAGGAGTTCATCCGGCTCAATATCGACCAGCTCGATTGTTTCGGCGCGATCGAAAACAGAATCGGGCACCGTTTCCTGCACCTGAATTTTGGTGATGTTCTCAATGATATCGTTCAGGCTTTCCATATGCTGAACGTTTACGGTCGTATACACGTCGATTCCGGCCCCGAGCAGCTCTTCAATATCCTGATACCGCTTTTTGTTGCGGGCGCCCGGCGCGTTGGTGTGGGCGAGTTCATCCACAAGGATCAGCTCGGGCCTGCGCCTCAAAGCTTCGTCCAGATCAAACTCCTTCAGCTCGATCCCGCGGTAGGATATTGTTTTCGGCGCAAGCACCGGAAGACCATGCAGCTTCTGCATGGTCTCGGGGCGGGTATGCGGCTCAATGTAGCCGACCAGAACGTCCATTCCGCTTTTATAGCGCTCCTGCGCATTCTCCAGCATGGCATAGGTTTTGCCTACGCCCGCGGCATAGCCGAAAAAGATTTTCAGCCTGCCCTGCCGCTGCTCCTGGTCCGTTTCCAGCTCTTCTAAAATGGCGTCGGGGTCCGGCCTCAGGTCAAAGGCTTCCACTTAAAACTCACCGCCTTTTCAAAATATCATACCACTTTTGGCAATTACAGTCATGCCATTTTAATAAAATGGA
The DNA here is from genome assembly GCF_000277625.1 of Clostridium sp. MSTE9. Taxonomy (NCBI): domain Bacteria; kingdom Bacillati; phylum Bacillota; class Clostridia; order Eubacteriales; family Clostridiaceae; genus Clostridium; species Clostridium sp. MSTE9. Next base: position 23 of record NZ_AKFU01000015.1, on the reverse strand, counting down.
GGATTTCTCCCCCCGCCTGTGGC
>NZ_AKFU01000014.1:0-28693 GCF_000277625.1 Clostridium sp. MSTE9 | reverse complement strand
GCTTGCCCCTCATGCCGGGGCGGGCACTTACTTTCGTGAAAGGACGAAAGTAAGCAAAGGCCTTCCAAAGGACACCTTTGGAATCCGTTTTGGGAACAAGTTCTGGAATGCAACGCCGAAAGCTACTGTAAAGGCGCTCCAATGAAAATACCCACTCTCCGAGCTTAATCTAGAAACAAACCATGCAAACCCGGCTGTCGGCGGGCATTTTCAGAGCGCTCTCGTTAGCTCGCAGAAATGTTATCGGCACCTTCGTACAAAGTCATTTTCGCGTGGAATCTGGTAGTTTGCTCTGTTTGTTTTTCCGCGACGTGCATGCAGGCTCAGCCTGCCGTAAGGTTATTATATCACCGCCGCTGTAAAAATGTCCACAAATTTACCCGTTTTCTCTCAAAGGAGCCGATGTTGCGCGTTGTTCTTGATTTCATCGCAAAATTCCTCTATAATATTGAAAGAGAAACGGCGGCCGGGTCAACGGTCTTTGGGCGGTGGATGACCGCCTTTTCTATTGTTCTGCCGTTTCAAGAAGGAGCTTGCATTAACATGGCTTTGCTGAGTACGAGCAATTTAAGAAAGGCATTCGGCGCTGAGGATCTGTTCAGCGGCGTTTCCTTTGAAATACAGTCCGGCGACCGAATTGGCCTTGTGGGGGTCAACGGTTCCGGAAAAACCACCCTGTTTAAGATGCTGACGGGCGATCTGTCGAACGACGGGGGCGAAATCCACCTTTCGCGGGACGCTGTGATCGGCTATATGGAGCAGCATGTGTGTAACAATCTGGAGCAAACCGCTTACGCCGAGGTGCTCAGCGTATTCGCCCCCTTGCTCGGGATGGAGCGCGAGCTGGAAGAGATCAACCTGGCTTTGCAGGGGAAACCGCAGAACCAGACCGAGCTGATCGAGCGCCAGATGCTGCTCAATGACCGCTTTCTGCGCGAAGGCGGCCTTACCTGCCGCTCCCGTGCCCGCTCTGCGTTGCTGGGCCTGGGGTTTGATGATGAACAGACCGCCATGCCGGTCGGCGTGCTGAGCGGCGGACAAAAGGCCAAGCTGCAGCTGGCAAAGCTGCTGCTTTCCGGCGCGAATCTGCTTTTGCTCGATGAGCCGACAAACCATCTGGATATCGCCTCCGTCGAATGGCTGGAGGACTTTCTCAAAGGGTATTCCGGCGCTTTTCTGGTCATTTCGCATGACCGTTATTTTCTGGACCGCGTGACAGGGCGCACCTTTGAGCTATCGAACCATCGGCTGACGTGCTATAAGGGGAATTACACCACCTATCTGGCGCAAAAGCAGGAAAACGACCTGACGGCGCAGAGAAAATACGAAAGCACCAAAAAAGAAATCTCTCGCCTAGAGGGAATGGTAGCGCAGCAGCGGCAATGGAACCGCGAGCGCAACATCCGCATGGCGGAGAGCAAAATGAAGGTGATCGAGCGGCTCGAAAGCACGCTCGTAAAGCCCGATGAGGCGGAAGACAGCATCCGCTTCCGTTTCGAGCCCTCTCAGCGCGGCGGCAACGATGTTCTTGCTGCTTCCGGCCTTTCGCTGAGCTTTGACGGAGCTCCCCTGTTCCGCAACGTCGATCTGGAAATCCGCCGCGGCGAGCGCATTTTTCTGATCGGCCCGAACGGCTGCGGAAAGACCTCTTTGCTGAAAACGCTGCTGTCGCGCTACCTGCCGGACAGCGGTGAAATCCGCTTTGGCGCGGGGATCGACGTCGGCTACTACGACCAGATTCAGGAGGACCTGCATCCCGAAAAAACGGTGATCGACGAAATCTGGGATTCCTACCCGTCCATGACGCAGACAGAGGTTCGCAACGCGCTGGCGATCTTCCTGTTTCAGGACGACGACGTGTTTAAGCCGGTCGCCGCTTTGAGCGGCGGAGAGCGCGCCCGCGTTCTGCTGCTGCGCCTGATGCTCTCACGCGCGAATTTTCTGCTGCTGGACGAACCGACGAACCATTTGGACATCGGCTCCTGCGAAGCGCTGGAAAACGCGCTGCAGAATTACGAGGGCACCCTGCTGATCGTGTCGCATGACCGCTACCTGATCAACAAGCTGGCCGACCGGATCTATTTTCTGGACAAAGACGGAACGACGGAATACATCGGCAATTACGACGCTTATCTGGAGCGCGTCAAAGAGACGGCAAAGGAGCCTGTGAAGGAACAGCAGGAGCCGGAACAGAAAAATCTCTACAAGCAGCGCAAGGAGCAGGAAGCAAAGCTGCGCAAGACCCGTGCCGCCATCAAACGAGCGGAGCAGGAGATGGAGCAGCTCGAGCAGGAAATGGAGCAGGTGCAGACCCGCCTGCACTCACCGGAAATCGCTGCCGACTACGAAGCGGTGATGGAGCTGACAAAGGAGCTTTCCCGGCTGAAGGAACAGTCCGATTCGGTGTTTTTGACCTGGAGCGAGCTTTCCGAGGAGCTGGAGCAGGCCGGCGAAAGCGCATAAATAAAAAAGCCCGGAATCATCCGGGCTTTCAATTCGCGGAATACCGGGAATTGTATTATGCGTTCTGCGGCTGAAATTCCGCAAGTTCTGCAATAAAGTGCTCTGCCTGGGGCCCTTCGAGCTCTACTGTGACCGGTTTTGACAGGTCTAAACTGAATACTCCCATAATGGACTTTGCATCTATTGTGTACTTGTCGGTTCTTAGATTGATCGGAAAATCATACCGGTTCGCCAAAGTAACAAATTTTTTCACTGCTTCTATGCTGGACAACAGAATATCGGTCGTATACATGGTCGACATCTCCTATTCTTTGAATCAATCTGTGAAAGATCTGTACGTTTCCTATCATAACGTACAGTTGTCTGTTGGTCAATATCAAAAATCCAGTTATTTCTACTCGTTTTGACTTTTTCAAAGTTTTTTATCAATTATCTTCAATTATCTTCATTTTATTGTGAAACGAGTGAAAAAAGATTTTTCCCCCGGCAAAAACGGAAGGAAAAAACAAATCCCAAAAAGAATGAAAAATTTTCCCGAAAGGATCCTTCCATGAAAGTACATGTGATTACACTGGGCTGTAAGGTCAATCAGTATGAATCGCAGGCAATGCTTCAGCAGCTGCTGCACGCCGGTTTTTCCCCGTCGATGGGAGAATCGGCGGACGTGGTGCTGATCAATTCCTGTACCGTGACCGCAACCAGCGACCATAAAGTGCGCCAGACGCTGCACCGCGCCCGCCGGCAGAACCCCGGCGCGGTGATTGTGCTGACCGGCTGTATGCCCCAGGCGTTCCCCGAAGAGGCCGAAGCCCTTACGGACGCGGACGTCATTCTCGGCAACTCAAACCGCAGCGCTCTGCTGCCGGACATTCTGACGTATCTGTCGACGCACCAGAGGATCATCGATATCGTTCCCCACGAGCGCAAGGGTTCGTTTGAACCGATGCAGATCGAGGACTTTCAGGAACGCACCCGCGCCTTTATTAAAATTCAGGACGGGTGCAACCGGTTCTGCTCCTACTGCATCATCCCCTATGCCAGGGGGCGGGTGCGCTCGAAGCCCTTAGAGGATTTGGAGCAGGAGCTGAGACTTTTGGGAGAGCGGGGATTCCGCGAGATCGTTCTGACCGGCATCAACCTTTCCGCCTATGGGCAGGAGCTTGACCTGCACCTGTGCGACGCGGTGGAAGCCGCATGCCGCACGCCGGGCATCGAGCGGGTGCGCCTCGGTTCACTGGAGCCGGAGCAGCTCAGCCTGCCGGTGATTCAGCGGCTGGCGGCACAGAAAAAACTGTGTCCGCAGTTTCATCTCTCCCTGCAGAGCGGCTGCGACGCGACCCTGCGCCGCATGAACCGCCACTACGATACCGCAGAGTACCGCGAGATCGTTCAGAATCTGCGCGCGGCGTTCCCGAACGCGGCCATCACGACCGATATCATGGTCGGCTTTGCCGGGGAAACCGAGCAGGAATTCGCCGAATCCCTCGCGTTTGCCGAAGAAATCGGCTTTGCGAAGGTGCATGTATTCGCCTACTCCCGCCGTCCCGGCACCGTGGCCTATTCCGCGCCGGATCAGCTGACGAAGGAAGTGAAGGATCGCCGCAGCAAGGCGATGATCGAAGTCACTCTCGGCACCATGCGGGAATTCTTCCAGAGGCAGGTTGGCCAAACCGCCGGCGTACTGTTTGAACGGGAATGCGCCCCCGGCGTTTACGAGGGCTACACCGAAAACTACACCCCGGTCACGGTCTCTTCCGAAAAGCCGCTGCACGGGCAGATTCTGCCGGTACGCATCACATCTGCCGGCGGGGTTGGCTGCACCGGAGAGCTTCTTTCCCACTGACAAACGGGATAGATGATCGAAAATAATACAGGCCGCGCGACCTGCCCCGATCAATTGAGCAGCTTGATGACATTCTGTACTTCTTCGCGGCTGTGCTCGGCATCGAGCTGATCATAAGCGTAGAACATAAAGCCTCCGCCGCCGATCTGCCGCCCCAATTCCACCTGCTTTTGCAGAATATCGTTGGATTTTTTCCAGGTACCCTCATCCGCGTCAGAACCGGCCTTGTACACCGCAAGCCCAAAATACAGCTGCACGCCTTTGGCCGTGACCATCTGCCGCCACTGTTTGGCGCCGTCGTCGAACGGGAGAATGGGATTCTCAAAATTCACATACAGCTGCGGGCATATGTAATCGACGTACCCGGCCGTAGAAGCCCACGAAACCACATCCGCGCCCATGCGCAAATCGTTCTGTACATTCCCCTGCGGAGAAATCCCGAACACCACACCTGGCTTGATGCTCTTGATCTCGCGATACACCATCGACACCATCTTGTTGATATTGGCGCGCCGCCACTCGAATAAATCCATGGCGTTGCCGCTCTTCTTCGCCTCGGCCAGATAGGCCCCATAGGAGCCGGTATCAAAGATGCTGCTTTCTGTGGGATAAAAATAATCGTCGAACTGCACGCCGTCCACATCGTATTTTTTTACGATTTCGGCTACGCCGTCGGTAATGAGCTTGAGCACCTCAGGATATGCAGGATTATAATAAACGCCGTTATCGAGCGTCACCGTCCGCCCCGAAAGCTTTTGGAGCTGCCATTTGTTATAGGGATTATTCTGTGCGAGCGCCGTGGGCGTATTGTTTGTCCGAATGCGAAGCGGATTGACCCACGCGTGGATTTTCAGGCCCGCCTTATGCGTGGCCTGCACCATATACGCGAGCGGGTCGTACCCGGGGTTGACCCCCTGCATTCCGGTTAAGATATGCGACCACGGAAAATAATCCGACTGATACAACGCGTCGCCGAACGGGCGCACGTGAACAATCAGGGTATTCATTCCCTTGCTTTTGGCATTTGCCACAATCGCATCGAATTTTTTTTGAAAAGCCGCCTGGCTCTGGTCCGCCTCCGCATTCATCGCCAGACTCATATAAGGGACCCACACAGCCCGCATTTCGTCCCCCGGAACCGTGTTCACCGGATTGGTGCCGGAGCTGGACGACTCCGACGCAGAGGACGCCGTGGAAGTTTGGCCGGATGACTCCGGACCTGATTGTCCCTGCCCGGGAGGCCCTCCCTGCACCGCCATGGTCAGAAGAACCGAGGCAATCAGCAAAGCTACCGCCGCCACGTTGGCCCCGTAGCCCTGCCAAAGACGCTCGTGTTTCATTTTTACAATCCTCCCTTTTTTGAAAATCAATTCGCTTTCAGAATCACTGTACGCGAAATCAACAGCTTTTTAAAAATGACATCACTAGAACCTGTCCGCTGCCGTTCTCTATATTTATAATGCGCCATCTGCCAAAAAAGACCTGTCCGCTCTTATTTGAGCAAAAAATTGGACAAGAAAGAGAGCACGAATATGTTTGAGCTTATTTTCTCACACCCGACGGGAATCGTTCTGTACCTGGGCGTGATCAATCTGATCGCCGCCGCGGTTACGGTATACGATAAAAAACAGGCACGCACGCACGGGCGGCGCGTTCCGGAAAAGAACCTGTTCACCCTGGCGATTCTCGGCGGTTCACCCGCCATGCTGGTCACGATGCACATCATCCGCCACAAAACCCAGCACAAGCGCTTTATGCTGGGTCTGCCGCTCATCATTCTGGCGCAGCTGATCATCGCGTCGCTGGTGTATCAGTCCACCCGTTAAAGGTATTTACCACGGGCAGAAAATGCGTTATAATAACCTCACGCCGCAAGCAAAAGCAAAGCTTTTGGCGGCTAAGAGAGCATTGAATCATCGTTCCGAAGTAAAACCAAACTTGATTTGCTCCGCATTTTATGATTCAAAAACGGATGATAGAATAACCTCACGCTGTAAGCCCAAGAAAAGCTTCGGGCGGCGGGACAACTGTATTGATGGTACCATATTCCCCTGCCGCCGCTCAACGGAAAGTTCTGGGCAGCGATCCTACCGGCACGGGACTGAAACAGAACTCTTTTTCATATTAATTTTAATTACAGACCATGCCGTGCAGAAAACGGCAAACAGGAAAGGGAATCCAGAATGCTCAACGAATTTTCAAGAACACAGCTCCTGTTAGGAGAAGAGGGCATGCAGCGCCTGCATCAGGCAAAGGTAGCGATTTTCGGAATCGGCGGAGTGGGCGGCTTTACCGCGGAGGCTCTGGCCCGCTCCGGAGTCGGCAGCTTTGCGCTGTTTGACGACGACCGCATCTGCCTGACCAATATCAACCGCCAGATCATCGCCACCAGAAAAACGGTCGGCAAAAAGAAGGTTGAGGTAATGAGTGAGCGCATTCTCGACATCAACCCCAAGGCGCAGGTAGAGCTTCACGAGGTATTCTACGGGGCGGAAAACGCCGATCAGTTTGATTTGAGCGGGTACGACTACCTGGTGGACGCCATCGACACGATTTCTTCCAAGCTGGTGCTGATTGAGCGCGCCAAAGCGGCAAATGTGCCGATCATCAGCTGCATGGGGGCCGGAAACAAGCTAGACCCCACCCGTTTTGAGATCGCGGATATCTACAAGACCTCCGTTTGTCCGCTGGCCCGCGTCATGCGCAGCGAGCTGAGAAAGCGCGGCATTGATTCCCTGAAGGTGGTCTATTCCAAAGAGCCGCCCCTGACCCCCATTGACGACGACGCGAACAGCTGCAAGCACCACTGCATCTGCCCGCCGGACACGAAACGCAAATGCACCATCCGCCGGCAGGTGCCGGGCAGCATTTCGTTCGTCCCCTCCGTGGCCGGGCTGATTCTGGCAGGAGAGGTCGTAAAAGACCTGACAAGCGCAGAATAAACAAATGCGGCGGGATATCCCGCCGCATTTTTACATCTATCTAAAAAACCCGTTCCGTCAAAAGCGGAACGGGTTTTTCTGCCTTTATTGCTGTGTATCTGTGCCGTAAATAAATTCGCGCAGCGCCTTGCTGTTTGCCTCCAGATCGGGATTCAGCACATCGCCGATGCCGGAAACCCGTTTGTCCTCATACATGCCGGTTTCGGGCATATGCAGCGTTTCCATCGGGTAGCCCATAATGCCCACCGCACTCGCGGCCAGACTGAGCATTTCACCGTCGGACAGATTCGTCGTCACATACCCCATATAATCGTGCAGCAAAGACGAAAGCTCGATGGGGTTCTTTGATTTGAGCTTGTCCACCATGCAGCTGATTACCTGGCGCTGGCGGCCTGTGCGCCCAAAGTCGCTGTCGATACGCCGGATTCTGGAATAATACAGCGCCAGCGTACCGCGCATATGATTTGTACCCGCGCTCATTTGGGCATCCATCACGCGGTTCATCTCGTCAGCCTCAGCCTGACTGATATTGACCTCGATTCCGCCCATCTTATCGATGATCTCGGCAAAGCTGTCGACATCGATGGAAACGAATTTATCGATATTGATACGGAAGTTATTTTCAATCGTCTGCATCGTCAGCGCGGCACCGCCGTTGCTGTAGGATGCGTTGAGCTTATTTTTGCCGATGGTGGGAATCTCTACATACAAATCGCGCAAAAAGGAAGTGAGCTTCACTTTTTTATTCTTATTGTCGATCGAAACCAGCATCATGGTATCAGAGCGCTGTATGCCGTCCTGCACACGGTCGGTACCGATCAGCAGAATATTCGTCACCTGCTTGTCCGACAACACATCCCACTGCGGCGCGTCGGAAGGCTGCTGCACGTAGCTGTTGGCATCCGTATTGTCGCGGTTGATCTGCGACAGCAGAGAGGATGCGTATACGTAGATGCCTGCACACAGCAGAAGAACCACAGCTAAAACAATGGCCCCGACTTTTTTGCCCTTTTTTTTCTTAGGCGGGCGGCGTTTTGGGGATGATTTTCTTGCCGAACCGGCAGAGCTGTATACATCGCGGTCGCTGTTGCTGTAGATGTCGCGGTCTACATAATTATAGCGGTCTATCTCTCCGCCCGGCCTGCGGTTTGCGCCGCGGCTGCTGCGATTATCCTCTTTTCTTGCCATATCCTTCTCCTGTTCTTCACCTACCATGTTGACAGAAACCATTCTATTGCAAATAGAATCGCTTGTCAAGCATGAGAGCCTTATGAACCATTTTGCGATTTCTTATCATTTGTTTACAGCTCGGTAACATATATCCTGATTTTTTTAGGTATAATACAAAAGGTTATGAATGGAGGGAGAACGTATGCCGCAGTTGAAGCACAAAAAGACAAACGCAAGCAGCCAGACTCTTTGGGTGCGAATCGTTGCGCTGATCTGTGCAGTACTGATCGCCGGCTCTGTTCTTTCCATCGTATTTTATCTGTAAACCCAGTAAAAATACCTTGGGTATCAGCGCCCCATGTAAGCCTGCCGGAGCTTTCCTGCAGGTTTGTTTTGTTGTGTTTATTTAAATTTCAGGAGGTCAATTCATGTTTGAGTACGACGTAATTATCGTGGGGGCCGGCCCTGCAGGCATTTTTGCGGCACTGGAACTGGAAAAAACCGCTCCGCAGGCAAAAGTTCTGATGATCGACAGCGGCAGCACCATTGCGCGCCGGGCCTGTCCTGCCAGAACCAGAGGAATCTGCGCCCACTGCAACCCCTGCCATATTATGAACGGATGGGCCGGAGCCGGCGCCTTTTCCGACGGCAAGCTTTCGCTTTCTTACGAAGTGGGCGGCAATGTGACCGATTACCTGCCGCGCGAGGAAGTAACCGACCTGATCCATTACGCAGACGGAATCTACCTGGGCTTCGGTGCACCGGAAACCGTATACGGCCTGAGCGACAAATTCGCAGATAAGATCGCATATGAAGCGAAAAAGCATAACGTTCAGCTGGTGCCCTGTCCCGTTCGCCATATGGGAACCGAGTATTCCTATGAGGTGCTCAGCCGCATGTATGATTACCTGAACGCGAAAGAGAATTTCACGTTCCTGGAATACACGACCGCCGAAACGATTCAGAATGAAAACGGCAAGGCCACCGGCGTGTGGACAATCAATAAGCAGGGCGAGCGCAAGTGTCTGACGGCGCCGTACATTGTTCTGGCCCCCGGCCGCGGCGGTGCGGACTGGCTGACCCGTGTTGCGGCGGAGAATGGGATCTCCACCACAAACAACGCGGTAGACATCGGTGTGCGCGTCGAGGTGCCGAACGCGGTGATGGACCCGCTGACCACTCACCTGTACGAAGCAAAGCTCGTATATTATTCCGATACCTTTGAGAGCAAGGTGCGCACCTTCTGCATGAACCCGGGCGGAATCGTAAGCGAGGAGCATTACGAGGGCGGCGTCGGCGGAAACGGAATCGCGGTGGTCAACGGCCACAGCTACGCAGACGAGGGACGCCGCACGGACAATACCAACTTTGCGCTGTTGGTTTCGACCAACTTTACCGAGCCGTTCCATCAGCCCATTGAATACGGCCGCTATATTGCACAGCTTGGCAACATGCTGACCGGCGGCGGCATTATGGTACAGCGACTGGGCGATCTTCTGATGGGCCGCCGCACCGACGTTTCCCGCCTGAAGCGCTCGACGACAGTGCCCACCCTGAAAAACGCGGTGCCGGGCGACCTGTCGTTCGTTCTTCCCCACCGCCACCTGACCAGCGTGGTGGAAGGCCTGCGCGCATTTGACAAAATCGCCCCCGGTCTGTATTCCAAAAACACGCTGCTGTATGGCGTTGAGGTGAAATTCTATTCCTCGAAGGTCAAGGTCAAAAACACATTCGAAACGTCTGTGGAAAATCTGTACGCCATCGGCGACGGCGCGGGCATTACCCGCGGCCTGATGCAGGCCTCCGTGACCGGCGTAGTGGTTGCGCGCAACATTGCAGAGAGCATGCAGAAGCAGAAGTAATGAATCGCTTGATCCCCTTTGGCGGCTTACGCTGCCTGAGGGGATTTTTTGCGTTCCCCGGATTCCGGCGTTGCCCTCTTCCCCATCATGGGGTATAATAAAAATACCATTCATTTCATCCCTGTTTTCGTCAGGGATGAAATACCCGCTTCCAGGCAGATTGTCTGCAAACAAAACGCCTGGGGCTTACTCAGAAATCACGTCGTGTGGAGGAATGTATTATGACGCTGCAGCAGCTGAAATACATTATTGAAATTGTAAACAGCGGTTCCATCAACGAAGCGGCAAAAAAGCTGTATATCACCCAGCCAAGCCTTTCCAGCGCCGTAAAGGAGCTGGAATCTGAAATGGGGATTGAGCTTTTCCTGCGCACGCCCAAGGGAATCACGCTTACCTCCGACGGCGCAGAGTTTCTCGGCTATGCGCGTCAGGTCGTCGAGCAGGCCAGCCTGCTTGAGCAGCGGTATCTGAATAAAAAGCCTTCGCGTCAGCTGTGCTCGATTTCTACCCAGCACTACGCCTTTGCGGTCAACGCGTTCGTCAATATGATCCAGAAAAGCGGAGCCGATGAATACGAATTCACGCTGCGCGAAACCAGAACCTACGAGATCATTGAGGATGTAAAAACACTGCGCAGTGAGCTCGGGATTCTATACCGCAACCCGTTTAATCAAAAGGTGATCGACAAGCTGCTCAAAGAAAATCATCTGGAATTTCACCCGCTGTTCACGGCAGAGCCGCATATTTTTATCAGCTCCAGCAATCCTTTGGCAAAGCGCAAATCCGTTACGCTGGAGGATTTGGAGGAATATCCCTATCTTTCGTTTGAACAGGGCGACTACAACTCCTTTTATTTTTCAGAAGAAATCCTGAGCACCGTTTTTCATAAAAAAAGCATTCACGTCAGCGACCGCGCAACAATCTTTAACCTGATGATCGGCCTGGACGGCTACACCATTTCCACCGGAATCGTCAGCGCCGACCTGAACGGCGACAACATCACCTCGGTTCCGCTGATTGTTGACGATAAGATTCAGGTGGGTTGGATTTCCAACCGTCAGATTCAGCTGAGCAAGCAGGCTCTTTCGTATGTGGAAGAACTGCGCGGCGTGATTGGCGGATACGGACTCACGCTGGAAGAATAAGCTGGTGCAGGCAACAGCAAACCAAAACAGTAAATACATCATGTAAAAACCAGCCGCCGGATATTTCGGCGGCTGGTTTTTTACAGCGTATCCCAGTCAGGCATCTGCGCGCGCAGGGAGTCCCACTGCGGCATCGGGAAATTGGGAGTGCGGCTGCGCACCTGCGCAAATCCATCGTCCAGCGCGTGCATTTCTGTTACCGCGTTCCGGCAGTGATCGCTGGCGGCAAGACGCCCTAAAGCCGTTTTTGCCATAACCCAAAGCAGAGCGAACATCACCACCCGTTTCGGCCCGGGTTCAAAATACTGATCATCCCCTTGCGGCAGGATGGGAATCACCTGCCCCCGAAGCAGCCGGTACCCCTCCCTTGCGGCGTCCATCGTCTGCCGCAGTTGGGCACGGGAGGCCTTGGTCAGATCGCAGTCCAGCGCGTAGCACAGGTAGCACACGGGTAAAATTAGCGCCAAGTGGCACTGGTACCACGCCTGCATCCCCGGCTGATACAAAAGCTTGTATTTGCTGTTTTGAAAAACGTGATCGAGTAGCTCTTTCGTTTTTGGGTCGGGCAGAGAATTTAAAAGCCCGCATTCCAGTCCCCCGGCACCGGCCCGTACACACACTGATTCGCCGTTTTCGCGTCTTCCTCCGGTCCCCTGAAACCCGAATACAACTGTTTTCGGCACCGCGGTATGCGTTTTTATGTACTCCTCCATTTCCGCAGCGGAGAGATTGTTGCCGACCAGAACCACCACCGGGCTGTCCGCCCGCGCGAGATCATCCAGTATCCCCCGCATCTGCTGGTACTGCATTACGGCAAAAACGGCGTCGTAATGCTCGGAAGAATCCAGTCCCTCGATGACTCGAGGATGATCGTGTGTCGTCTTTCTTTGAATATAATGGCGGATCACAAGGCCGTTTTTCTCCAGCTCTTCTTTTCTCCGTCCGCGCGCAAGAATGGATACATCGTGCCCGGCCGCGCACAGCACGTGGGCCAGGTAGCTTCCAATGACGCCCGCACCATAAACAAGCAATTTCATCATTGAGCCTCCAATATGCTGATTTTATTCCAATAGTTAGTTTTTGCTAACGTGAGAATAGCACAATCCATTGCAAAAGTAAAGAAATCCTTTGGACGAAAAGGAGTCGGCAGACAGAAAAAAACAAAATATCTTGGGCTGCCGGCCCTCAGCGTGGGGCGACCGGTTGACAATTGCGGCTCTGTCGTGCTAAAGTAAAGAAAATAGAAAACGAGGTGTCTTTTTTGGAGATTGTTCTGTAAGGAACACAAATTGCATGTGGGAAAATAAGCGACGACCGGTCGCTTTGTTTGCTGTGCAATCACGTTTCTGCAGAACTGTGTCCTGACAGACATTTTTGAAACTGTTGGAGCATAGTGTAGCAGCTATGCCCTTTTTTTGCGCAATTTGTGTTCCGCCCCGCTGATCATCGAATCACTGATAACGATAACTTATGAAGAGGTGGAACAAATTGAATTTGATCATACGCTATGGCGCAGACGATTCCGTTCTGGCCGAAGCCGCTCTTTCCCCAAATCTTTTTCTTTGCAGAGTGATCTCTCAATACAAAGGTCAGTATAAAATTGCCACGGAAAGCGGAGAGTGCCTTGCCGAAGTCTCCGGTAAATTCCGGTATGAGGCCGCCGATCCGTCGCAATTCCCCGCGGTTGGCGATTTTGTGATGGCGGACCGCGCTGAAAGCAGCACCGGGAACGCCATGATTCATCGGGTGCTGCCGCGAAAAAGCGTGTTTGAACGCACCGCAGCGGCCAATGAGCATCAGTCCCAGATTATTGCCGCCAATATCGACATTGTTTTTATTTGCATGTCCTTAAACAACAATTATAATCTCAGCCGTTTGGAACGCTATCTTTCCGTCGCCTGGAGCAGCGGGGCCACCCCGGTAGCAGTACTGACAAAGGCCGATCTTTGCGAAAATCTGCCCGGCGTTCTGTCCGAAATCATGAAAATAGCACCGGGTACCGACGTGATTGCAACCTCCCGCAGCGACCCGGATTCCTTTGAAAAGCTTCTGCCCTATCTGCGCCCCAACAGGACTGCGGCTTTCATCGGGTCCTCCGGCGTGGGGAAAACCACGCTGATCAACTGCCTTGCCGGGGAGAATTTACTGGCAACATCGCAGACCCGCAGCGACGACAAAGGCCGCCACACCACTACCCGCAGGGAAATGATCCTTCTGCCGCAGGGCGGCATCGTCATCGACACGCCCGGCCTGCGCGAACTGGGTGTGGAATCCGCCGATCTTTCCCGGTCCTTTGCGGAAATTGATGCGCTGGCGGAGCATTGCCGTTTTCGAGACTGCACGCACACCAACGAACCCGGCTGCGCGGTTTTAAAGGCACTGGAAACCGGCAAGCTGACCCTCCGGCGGCTGGAAAACTACCGAAAGCTGAGGCGGGAGGCCGGGTATGACGGCCTTTCTTCCCGGCAGATCGAAACCCAGAAGCTTAATGCCATGTTTGAGACGGTCGGCGGAATGAAAAATGGCCGCAAATTCATTCGGCAAAACGATAAGCGCAAGGGAGGATTCTAAAATGGAATACAGAAAAAGCAACCGGTATCACCCACAGCTTGTGCGTGAAAAAATAATGGGGCCAAATCCCATCAAGCTGCTGGAGGAATTGCTGCTGCAGCACTCGCTTGCTCCGGGTGATCTGGTAATGGATTTGGGCTGCGGGCAGGGCCTTACCTCCGTATTTCTGGTAAAGGAGTATGGATTCCGTGTGTTTGCGGCGGACTTATGGAGTAATCCGACCGATAACAAACGCTTTTTCGACCAGATGGGGCTCACGGCACAGCAGATCATCCCGCTGCACGCCGACGCCAACACTCTTCCCTTTGCGGAAGAATTCTTTGACGCCATTGTCAGTATAGACTCCTACCACTACTTTGGGCACGATCCGGAATATCTGGGAAAACGCCTGCTCCCATATGTAAAACACGGCGGCTATGTCTATATTGCCATTCCCGGTATGAAGCGGGACTGCCACGATCAGCTTCCGCCGGAACTGTTGCTCTCCTGGACGCCGGAGCAGCTTGACACCATTCATGACATTGCGTATTGGACGGAGCGGATCGGCAAGACCAAAGGCGTAAGGGTGCTCTCTATTCATGAAATGGAAAGCAACGAGGAAGTTTGGGCAGACTGGCTCCGCTGCGACAACGAATATGCGCGGGGCGACCGCAGAACATGGGAAGCCGGGGGTGGAAAATACCTGAATATGATCGCCATTGTGCTGCAAAGAGAATAACGGCTGCATCAACACAAACAAAGGGTACCGGGTGGTTTCTAGAAGCCACCCGGTACCCTATTTGATTTGTGAAACAGGAGTTATGATATCCGCCCGCAGGCGGTTTCAGAGCAGGGCGAGAATATCTGCCTCCAGATTTTCCGGTTTGTCCGACGGCGCATAGCGAGAAATCACATTGCCGTTTCTGTCTACCAGAAACTTTGTAAAATTCCATTTGATATTGGAACCCAGAACACCCTTTTGCTGAGATTTTAAATACGTATACAGCGGGGACTCGTTCGGGCCGTTGACCTCAATTTTCGCGAACTGAGGAAAGGTAACATGATAAGTGAGCTGACAGAAGCTCTGAATCTCCTCTTCGCTGCCCGGCGCCTGATGGCCGAACTGATTGCACGGGAAATCGAGAATCTCGAATCCGCGGTCACGGTACTTTTGATATAAGTTTTCCAGTCCCTCATACTGCGGGGTAAATCCGCACCCGGTTGCGGTATTCACAATTAGCAGCACCTTGTCTTGATATTGAGAAAGCGGCACCGGCTGTTTTTTCATGTCCAGCATACTAAAATCATAGATACTCATTTTGATGAGCTCCTTTCTATCAGTTGTTTGCTATTTAATTTTACACAATCAATTTAAAAACGTCAAGTGTTTTTCTTGACCTTCTCAAATAAATTTGATACTATTTAATTGTACGATAGATAAGAGAGGGGAACTCTATGAACAACACCGATGAAATTTTAAAGCTGGATAACCAGCTTTGTTTCGCCCTTTATGTCAGCTCGAAAGAGATCATCCGCAGATACAAACCGCTCTTGGAACCGCTTCATTTGACCTACACCGGCTATATTACCATGATGGCGCTGTGGGAGAAGGACGACATTTCCGTAAAGGATTTGGGAAATCGCCTGACACTTGATTCAGGCACCTTGACACCGCTGCTCAAAAAGCTGGAGTCGCTTTCGTATATTGAACGAATCCGCAGCGACGACGATGAGCGGAGCGTGCGCATTCGCCTGACAGAAGACGGGCGTGCCTTAAAAGCCAAGGCAGCCTTGATTCCGGAGCAGATGATCTGCACGGCAGGCCTTACGCCCGAAAAGCTCGGCCCGCTTTTAAAGAGCCTGCAGGCCTTTATCAGTGACCTTACAGCCGAATCCTGAACAGATTTTCTGTGCAATCCAAAAGCGCCGATTTGGGAGGAATCACTTTTTTTAAATCGCTATTGAAAATCCGTTTGGAGCATGCTATAATACATTTTGTCACATTATCAATTTTTCTGGGAATGAAGTTCTCCCGCGGCATTGCCGAAACTGCTTATTTAGCTGATGACTTCTGCGCTGGCAGAAGCATCGGCTTTTTTTGTTTATCAAAAGGAGGATACTAATGAATATTTGGCATGACATTCATCCGGAAAGAATTACAAGCACACGGTTTCACGCCGTAGTTGAGATTCCGAAGGGCTCAAAGCTCAAATATGAACTCGACAAAGAAACTGGACTGATTATTTTGGATCGCGTTCTGTATACTTCCACACATTACCCGGCGAATTACGGATTTATCCCCCGCACTCTGGCGGAAGACGGAGATCCGCTGGATGTTCTGATCCTGAGCGACGAATCCTTTGAACCACTGTCTCTGATCCCATGCCATCCCATTGGCGTGATTCATATGGTCGACGGCAACGAGCGTGACGAAAAGATCATTGCTGTTCCAAGCGGCGACCCGAACTACAATACATTCCAGTCGATTCAGGAACTGCCGCAGCACATTTTCAGTGAGATGTCGCATTTCTTTTCCGTTTACAAAGAACTCGAGGGAAAGAAAACCGTAATCAAAGAAATCGATGATGTAAAAAATGCCATTGCGGTGATCGAAGACAGCATCTTCCGGTATAACAAAGTCTTTCACAAAGGAATCAATGAATGAGAAAATATATTTTCCTTTCCTGCGGATCGATCGTCGGCGCTATTGCAAGATACCTGATCGAAAAGATCCAAATCTCCGGCTATCACGAAACTCTTCCGCTCAACACACTGTTTATCAACATCACAGGCTCTTTTTTGATCGCCTTCATCCTGACCATCGGCCTTGAAATCCGGAAATTTGATCCCGACGTTCGCCTTGGCCTGACGACCGGTTTGATGGGAGCGTATACCACCTTTTCCACCATGTGCAAGGAAGCCTCCACACTGCTGTTTCAGGGAGAATATACCTCTGCGATTTCTTACCTGATCGTAAGCGCCGCACTCGGACTGGGAGCTGTTTATTTAGGAGTTACAGCCGCCCGGGCGCTGGGAGTGAGGCTGCTGCAAAACAAGGAAAGCGACGAAGAATCTGCTTTCCATTACAACGAAAATGAGGTGGATTAGTTGGAGATTGCTCTGATCGCGATCGGCGGACTTTTGGGCGGGCTCTGCAGATTTGAATTGGGACGGTTTATTCTGCAGAAGGCCGACACTCGATTCCCGCTTGGAACCTTTATCATCAACATAACCGGTGCGTTCCTGCTTGGTGTGCTGACGGGCTCCGAGCTCCCGGCACAGACCTACGTTTTGCTGGGAGACGGTTTTCTTGGCGCATACACCACCTTCTCCACCTTTATGTATGAGGGCTTCCAGCTATTTGATAAAAGAGAACGAAACGCTTTTCTTTACATTTTCAGTTCCCTGCTTATCGGCATCATCGGGTATGTATGCGGCTATGCGCTTGCAAAAGCATTTTAACCCCTGCATTGCCCATGCTGACGGCAAACCTGAAAAACAACATACTAAAACGCCCCCAATCGCAGACAAAATAGCGATTGGGGGCATGTTTTATTTAGATGAAAAATTTGTTGAGATTGTTTCACGAGGATTATTTTGCATTGAGAAAGAGATTTTTCATTGGCTGGAAAGGAGATTGCCCGTTAAAAGACGCAAGATGCTGTCCCCAAAATGCAGGCGCGGCTGCATGAGCATAGCAAAGCACCCCAACAGCTTGTGTTGGGGTGCTTTGCATTTTTGTTAGTAAGATTTTACGAAAACATCCTGATAGGATGGATACCCGCCGAGAGATGCCGCCTTCTTCACGGCCTGCAGAATTGCCTGCTCTACGGCATAGGCGGACAGAATTCCGACTGCATCAAAATTGGCCGCTACTTCACCCGAACACAGGGTAAACAGGGTATCGCCGTCAAAAACGGAGTGAGCGGGACGAACGGCTCTTGCAATTCCATTGTGGCTGACGGACGCCAGTTTTTTAGCCTGTGCCTTTTCCAGCTTTGCGTTGGTAATCACACAGCCGATCACCGTGTTTCCGCTAAAAAAATCTGCCGTACTCTGATAGGACGATACAATGATCTCCTCAGAACCACCGGGAAAGGGATGTCCGTCCTGTAAAACACCCGCCAGGATCCTTCCGGATTCGCGGTCACAGATATCCCCCACGCAATTTACGGCAATTACCGCGCCAACCATCAGGTCTCCCTGACGAAAGGCACAGGTTCCTATGCCTCCCTTCATAGCATGGGTCTTCCCCAGGGTTTTCCCGACGGTGCAGCCTGTACCGGCACCGACACTGCCCTCCTCCAAGGGAAGCACACCGGCATTCCGGCAGGCCAGATACCCCATTTCAGCGTCCGGGCGCACCATGGCATTGCCGCATTTGAGATCAAACAGAATCGCACCGCTGACGTTCGGGACACACGTTACCTCTACATCGCGGCCAATACGGTGTTCTTCCAGGTAACGCATCACACCTCCGGCCGCGTCCAGCCCAAAGGCACTTCCGCCTGCGAGCAGAACTGCATGAACCTCTTTTCTGTTATTGACCGGGTCGAGTGCGTCGGTTTCGCGCGTACCGGGGGAACCGCCGCGCACATCCACACCGGCCACGGCGCCCTTTTCACAAATAACCACCGTACAGCCGGTCGCTGCCTCCAGGTTCTGAGCATGTCCTATCTGAAATCCCGGTATTTGTGTAACACTGATTTTTTCCATAACCGCCTTAGTCTTCCTTTTCTTTCAGATACCGCAAAACCGTTTCCGTAATGGTTTCTACTTCTGCAAGAGCGCCCCGCCCCAGGTCGCCGCAGGCGAGAAGCCCTTCCTTCGGTTCGATGAAAAGAGTACCGTGCTTTTTCAGCCGGCTGATATTTTCCTGAACGATCTCATTTTCATACATTGCGGTATTCATTGCAGGGCAAAGAATCACCGGTGTTCCCCGCACCGCTGTGAGAACTGTCGTCAGCATATCGTCCGCAATACCGGAGGCGAGCTTTCCGATCAGATTCGCGGTCGCGGGAGCAACCACACACACATCCGCGCGCTTTGCAAGAGAAATATGCTCCACCTCGTTCACAAGAATCTCATCAAACATCTTCGTGTATACTTTTCGTTTGGTCAGAGTCTGAAAGGTAAGCGGCGTGATGAATTCCTGTGCGCTCTTCGTCAGGATCACATCGACCTCGCATCCCTGCTTTGTAAGGATATTGGCGATTTCCGCCGCCTTATACGCGGCAATGCTCCCTGTAACACCAAGTAAAACGTGCTTCAACGGATTCCCTCCTGTTCTGAAAGCTTTTCGCGGACGCTGGACGCAATTGTTTTTGCAATGTTGCTGCGGCCATCCAATTCCCGGTACGAACCATCCGGGCAAATCAGGTACCCATGGTGCCGGGTTTGCGTTACCTCTGTCTTGTCATTGGCCAGCACAAAGTCACATCCGCTGCGCTCGATCAGGTGAAGCCCCGCCGCAATCAGCTCCTGAACCGGAACATGGTTGAGAAGCTTAAACCCAACAAGAAGTGTCTGCGGCTGCACTTTTTTAATAAGATCAATGATCTTCGGAGTTCTTTTCAGGACAAGGACCAAGTCATCCTCATCCGAGCTGATTTTTCCGCTTCCCGCCATCTGATTTTGCTCATTGAGGGCCTGCCGCAGAATGCCCCGCACAGCTTCCGCCGATAAATCCTCCCCGGAAAGCGCCTGCACCGCCCGATCTGCCGCCAGACTGGTCGAGGTCACATTGGAAACCGTATAGTCGCTGACCGCCATACAGTGTACCACTGCATCGATTTTTTCACACGTCAGAATTTGGGTCAGCGTATCCTGCAGATCAGCCACCCCCGCAATGCGCGCGATCCGCACTTTAGATTCCTCCTCCGGCGCGGCGGCTGTTTGCCCGCAGACATAAATGATCTCTTCCGTAGAGGGAATCGACAAAAAAGCCTGCGCAATGGCCTTTCCCATAGAACCGGTTGAATGATTGGTAATGCACCGTACCTCATCGATTTTCTCGGAGGTACCCCCTGCTGTAATTAGTATTTTCATAAGAACCCACATTTCTATCTTTTGATATCTATAAGATTACAATTTTTTCGTCCGGTACACAACCCTTGGAAAAAACATTTTTCAGCAGAAAAAAGGCGCCGCCGTAAGCGACGCCTTTTCGGCTCTTGAAAGAATTACTCAGAAAACAACGGAGTAGAGAGATACCGCTCTCCGGTATCCGGCAAAATGGCAACGATCACCTTGCCTGCATTTTCCGGGCGTTTGGCCAGCTCTGTCGCCGCCCAAATGGCTGCGCCGGAAGAAATCCCCACCAAAAGACCCTCTTCTTTGGAAAGCTCTTTGCCGGTAGCAAACGCATCCTCGTTCTTCACGCGGATGATTTCATCATAAATGGAGGTGTTGAGCACCTTCGGCACAAACCCTGCCCCGATTCCCTGAATCTTGTGGGGGCCGGACTTGCCCTCCGACAATACCGGAGAAGCATCGGGCTCTACGGCGATCACTTTCACATTCGGATTCTTCGATTTGAGGAACTCACCCGCACCGGTGAGCGTTCCGCCCGTACCAACGCCGGCTACAAGAATGTCTACCTTGCCGTCGGTGTCTTCCCAAATTTCAGGGCCGGTTGTTTTTCTGTGAACATCCGGGTTCGCGGGGTTTACAAACTGGCCGGGAATGAAGGAATGGGGAATTTCCTGGGCCAGCTCTTCGGCTCTTGCGATCGCGCCGGACATTCCCTTTGCGCCTTCGGTCAGAACAAGCTCTGCACCGTATGCCTTCAGCAGATTTCTGCGTTCAACACTCATGGTTTCCGGCATCGTCAGAATAATGCGATAGCCGTGCGCAGCCGCCACAGAAGCCAGGCCGATACCGGTGTTTCCGCTGGTAGGCTCAATGATGACAGACTCGGGATTCAGCAGCCCCTTTTCCTCAGCGTCTTCGATCATCGCCTTGGCAATTCTGTCCTTTACACTTCCGGCTGGATTAAAATATTCCAGCTTACCAATCACAGTTGCCTGCAGCTCGTGTTTCTTTTCATAATTGGAAAGTTCCAAAAGAGGGGTTTTTCCGATCAGATCTGTCAGATTCTTAAAAACCTTTGCCATAAGACGACCTCCTAAAATCATTTAATCATATATGCTATATATGTTTTGTTGCTATTATAATACAGCGATTTTTGGAAAATGTCAACCATTAAACTCATATTATTTTTATTCATTTGAGCAGTCCTAAAAATGAGATATTTTCAGCTTTTATTCGGAGTTATCTGCGATTGTAGAATACAAATCTGCACGACCCAGCTTGCATTGGCTATTGACAAATGTGGTTTTTTCTCTTATCATTTATTACATATAATACATATCATTTTTATATGAAACAGGTGATTCTATGAAGATATCCACAAAGGGCCGTTACGCTTTGGCTGCTGCGATTCATATGGCGCGGTATTATCGATGTGGTGAATATATTACGGTCTCCAGCATTGCGGAAAACCTGGGGATCTCTAAGATTTATTTGGAGCAGGTCTTTTCCATGCTCAAGCAGGCCGGGATCATTTTTTCTGTGAAAGGAGCCCAGGGAGGCTATCAGCTTGCGCGGGCGCCCGTTCAAATCACCGCACTGGATATTCTGGCTTGCGTAGAGCTTTCTTTATTCAAAAATACACAGGAAACCGTTGCCCAGCGCGCTCCTGATATTGAAAAGGCTCTGAGGGCATCTGCTTTTGATCTGTTGGATCAGGTCGTGCGGGGCACCCTGAGTGAAATCACGCTCTCTGACCTTGCCGCAGAGGTGGAAAAGAATGAGGGAGAACATACCATCATGTTCTATATTTAGATGAATCAAATAAAGGTCTGTCTGCCCGAAGGCGCAGCGGCGGCATCTTTTGGCATCCACCGATTCAATGAATACGGGCTTTATCCTATCAGAAATATCTGAGCATTCAATCAATTTATTCTCAATCCAAGCTACTTTTAAGAGGAAAGCACATTTCGGGTGCTCTCCTCTTTTTTTATTTTACGAGATAAAATCCATCTATATTTTACATTTAACATATATGTAAAATATGAAATATTGTCTAAGCTGACAAGTTTTATCGAAAGTCGATTTGGTCGTTGTCCCAAAGATGCCGAACCGCTTCGTATTTTCATTGACAACAAAAACCCGAATACATATAATGCTTATAAGCTTAATATGTATTATATCAATCGCAGAATGGAGTGAACACAATGGCAAACAGAAAAAGCACAGCCGCCGCAACGAATTGTACCTTGATGGGGATGCAGAGTTTCTGTATACCCTGTTGTGCCATGTGTCAATATGATACCCCCAGTGGATAGGTCTATTCTTGCGCATGCTTTCGGGCAGTCGGGATTAGAAAATCCCGGCTGCCTTTTTTATTTTCAGAAGCGCACGGAAAGGATAGGATGCTTTTGATTGAACTCGTAAACGTAAAGAAAAGCTACCAGAACGCCACCGGGCAGATTGAGGCCCTGAAAGGAGTTTCTTTGAAGGTTGAGCGCTCCGACATTTACGGGGTGATCGGTTACAGCGGGGCGGGAAAAAGCACGCTGATCCGCTGCATCAACCTTTTGGAGCACCCGGACAGCGGGCAGGTGCTGCTCTCCGGAAACGACATCACCGGATCTTCTCAGGCTCAGCTCGAGAAAACACGCCAGCAGATCGGGATGATTTTTCAGCACTTTAATCTGCTTCGTTCCAAAACGGTATTTGAGAACATCGCATTTCCGCTCCGGTATCTGCGAAAGAGCAAGCAGGAGATTCAGCAAAAAGTAAAAGAGCTTTTGCAGCTGGTCAACCTGAGCGACAAGGCGGACTGTTACCCCTCTCAACTAAGCGGCGGGCAAAAACAGCGGGTCGCGATCGCCAGAGCGCTGGCCAACGACCCTCAGATCCTGCTCAGCGACGAGGCAACCTCCGCCCTGGACCCACAGACCACGGATTCGATTTTGCAGCTTCTGCTGGAGCTGAACCACCGACTGGGTTTGACGATCGTGATCGTCACCCACGAAATGCATGTGGTTCAGGAAATCTGCAACAAGGTCGCCGTGATGGAAAACGGACTGATCGTGGAGCAGGGCGATACCTTTGAGGTGTTCTCCCACCCGCAGACTAAAACCACCAGGTGTTTCACGGCCTCGTTATTCCGGGAGGGGAATGTTGAAAAGCTGATCGGGCAGATCGATCAGAATCTGGGAACTTTCCCGAACCGGAAGTTGCTGCACCTGCTGTTCGTAGGGCCCAAAGCGAATAACGCGTATATCTCTCACGTGATCAAGCGGTTTGAGGTGGAAGTCAGCATTCTTTACGGTTCCATCGAGCTGGTGCAGTCCCGGCCCATCGGCAGCCTGTTTGTCGCCATAAGCGGCGATGAAATCAAGATTCTTGCGGCAATGGAGTACTTAAAAACAGAAGGAGTCAGCGTCCATATTTTGCAGGAGCTCCCCTCTGATGACCAGGAGGAGGTTGTGGTTTGAAAGAATTTCTGATTGAACTCTTCCCAAATGTGTACGAAATGTTCGGCGATTTACTCGATTCCATCTGGCAGACCTTTGTGATGGTCGGCATTGCGGGGATTTTCGGGATCACCATCGGGACGCTGCTTGGAATTTCGCTGGTTGTTTCCGCCAAAGGCGGCTTATATGAAAACGACCTGTTCAACAACATTCTGGGGAAAATCGTGAACACCATCCGCTCGATTCCATTCGTGATTTTGATTGCACTGATGGTTTCCTTTACCCGCTTCCTCGTTGGAACCTCCATTGGAGTCCGGGGTGCGATCGTCCCCATGGTTGCCGGAATCATTCCCCTTGTGACGCGAATGACCGAGCAGGCCCTGCTGGAGGTAGACCCGGGAGTGATGGAGGCCGCCCGTTCCATGGGGATTTCACGGCCCTATATCATCGTTCACATTCTGTTGCAGGAAAGTCTGCCGGGGCTTCTGCGGTCACTCGTTACCAGCTTTATCAGCCTGATCGGCCTTTCCGCCATGGCTGGCAGTGTGGGCGGCGGCGGGATCGGCAACTTTGCCATCCGATACGGTTACTCACGGTATATGAACGACATCACCGTTGTGACCGTGCTGCTGCTTTTGCTGATCGTCAACATCGTGCAGAGCGTCGGCAACCGTGCGGCACAATGGCTGACGCACTGAACGCTCCCCGGTATTCCCTGTTTTAAAATCAACAGATCAAATTCATATCAGGAGGATGAACTACCATGAAAAAACAAAATCAACTCTCTCGAATCGGTTCCGTGTTATCCGTACTGCTGGCCGCCAGCGTATTCCTTTCCGCGTGCAGCGGCACCGGCGCAAATTCCGGCGCATCCGCTGCCTCCAACGCCCCGGCTTCTTCCGCTCAGTCCAAACCGGTGACGGTGAAAATCGGCACTACGTCTGACGAACCCCGCGTCTGGAATGCGGTGCAGGCCGAGCTTGATTCCGAAGGCGCAAACATCAAAATTGAGACGATCAATTTAACGGGCGGCGAGCCGAATAAGGCCCTGGCCGAAGGAGAAGTCGATTTGAACGCGTTCCAGCATTACGCGTATTTCAACAAAAACAAAGAGGAGCTGAAGCTTGACCTGACCTCGATCGGCGACACCCTGATCGTACCGCTGAACCTCTTCTCGAAAAAACACAAATCGCTGGAGGAGCTGCCGAACGGCGCGCAGATCGCGATCCCTGATGATCCCACCAATCAGGGGCGCGCACTGAACGTTCTGAAAAACGCCGGCCTGATCAAGCTGGATGAGAAAGCCGGAAACAACGCGCTGATCAAGGACGTGACGGAGAATCCCAAGAACATCAAATTTGTAGAGATCACCGGCGCTCAGCTTCCCCGCTCCCTGCAAGACGTGGACGCGGCCATCATCAACTGCGGCTACGCCGTGGATTCCGGCCTGGACCCGGTGAAGGACCCGATCTACAAAGACGACATCGACCTGAAAAACCCGGAGCAGCAGCCGTTTATCAACCTGATCGCGGCCAGAACGGCAGACAAGGATAACCCGGCCTACCTGAAAATCGTAGAGGCCTACCATACCCAGAGGGTGGCCGACGCAATCGCCGAGGTGTATTCCAACGCGGCGGTTCCCGCCTTTGAGGTCAAATAATCCAGAGGAGGCGGATTCCATGTCTAAAACACTTTATGAGGAAGCGCTCGAACACCAAGCCGAAACAACCGAGCTGCGAAGATGGTTTCACAGCCACCCCGAACCAAGCTTTGGGGAATACGAAACCGCTGCCCGCGTTCGGGAAGAGCTGGACCGGCTCGACATTCCATTTGTAACGGCGGGCGAAACCGGCACCGTCGGCATCCTCCGCGGGAAATCCGAAAAACCGGTGATTGCCCTTCGCGCGGACATCGACGCCCTCGAGATCGAAGAAAAAAACGAGGTTCCCTACCGCTCCCAAAACTCGGGGCTGATGCACGCCTGCGGACATGACGCGCACGCCTCTTCCCTGCTGACGGCGGCAAAGCTTCTGCTCCGACGCCGAGAGGAGTTGCCCGGCACGGTCAAACTGATTTTCCAGCCCGCGGAGGAAGTGGGCCGGGGCGCGAACTCGGTTATTTCATCGGGTACGCTGGACGATGTGCAGGCTTTTTTCGGGCTTCACGTGAGGGCAGGGCTCCCGGTCGGTAAGGCTGCCTTGCAGGCAGGGCCCATCATGGCGGGCGCGAACTCCCTGAAAATCGACGTATTCGGGAAAAGCGGGCACGCCGGCCACCCGGACAACGCCATTGATGTGATTGCCGCGGGCGCGGAGATCGTGGAAGCGCTGCAGCACATTGTATCCCGTGAAATCCCGCCCACGGAAGCGGCGACGATCTCGGTTTGTCAGTTCCGCGCTGGAACCCGGGACAATATCATCGCGAATCACGCCAGAATTTCGGGTACCGTGCGTGTGACGAGCGAGCAGACGCGGGCACAGATCACAGAAGCAGTTCACCGCGTGGTGAGCGGAATCAGCGCGGCGCACCGGGTCACCTCGCAGGTAGAATGCGAGTTTGCCACCCCGGTTTTGATCAATTCCGCCGAGCTGTACCATACGGCGCGCTCCGCCGTACAGGAGGTTCTGTCGCCGGAGGCGGTGCAGGGGGTTCTCCCCCAGTTGGGGACAGAGGATTTTAGCGCATACGGGCAGATTGCCCCGGCCTTCTTCACATTTGTGGGTTCCGGCGGCGAATACCCGCACCACCATGAGCGGTTCGACATCGACGAGCGGGTTCTCTCCATTTCGGCGGCGCTGTATACGGCTTTTGTCCTCCACTATTTTAACTTGAATGAAAAGAGTGATTCGGATGCCTAAGGTAGAAAGCTTTACATTAGACCACACCATCGTACAGGCGCCTTATGTGCGCGTGGCCGGTGTGGAACACAACGGAAAGGGGGCCACCGTTCAGAAATTCGACCTGCGCTTTTTGCAGCCAAATACCGACTCCATCCCTACGGGGGCGCTGCACACGCTGGAGCATTATCTCTCCATTTTTCTGCGGGAAGAGATCGAAGGGCTGATCGACATTTCCCCCATGGGCTGCCGGACAGGATTTTATCTGGTGGTGTGGGAGGAACACCCGGTTTCGGAAATCGCCCTCGCCCTGCATCACGCTCTGCAAAGAGTTCTGGAGCAGACAGAGGTGCCTGCGGCCACCGCGAAGGAATGCGGCAATTACAAGGATCATTCGCTGTTTTCCGCAAAGGAATACGCACGGCAGGTGCTTTCTCAGGGAATCAGCACAGACCCCTTTGACCACAGCCGGCTGATTCAGGCGGACTGAGGCCCCGATCATTCTAGTAAAAAGGAGAAATGCAGTATGTTCTTCCGGAACAGCGAAGCTGCAAGATGCCAGTATGTTGGATGAATATATTCAGATCTCTGATCTGCACAAAACCTATATCACGCACGGGGCATCGCTGCAGGTGCTCAGGGGGATCAATCTTTCTGTCAACAAGGGAGAGATTTTCGGGATCATCGGTTTCAGCGGCGCGGGAAAATCCACGCTGGCGCGATGCATCAACCGGCTGGAAACACCCGACAGCGGCAGGATTCAGGTCGGCGGAGTCGACATTCTGCGCCTGCCCAAAAAGGCCCTGCTCAAAGAGCGGAGAAAAATCGGGATGATTTTTCAGACCTTCAACCTGTTTGAAGCCAAAACGGTGTACCGGAACATCTCTTACCCGCTGGAAATCAGCGGCGTGCCGAAAGAGGAAATCAAAGACAGGGTGCTGCGGACAGCCGAGCTCGTCGGGCTGACGGATAAGCTCGAGGCTTACCCGGGCGGGCTCTCCGGCGGGCAGAAGCAGCGGGTGGGAATCGCGCGGGCTCTGGTCAACAATCCCGATCTTCTGCTCAGCGACGAGGCGACCTCTGCCCTCGACCCGCAGACCACGCTTCAGATTCTGGACCTTCTGAAAAAGATCAATCAGACCACCGGCATCACCATCCTGATGATCACACACGAGCTGGACGCCATCAAATACACCTGCGAACGCATGGCGGTGCTGGAGGATGGACTGATTATTGAATCCGGCCCGGTAAGCGAAATCTTCAGCAACCCGCACAGCCGCACCGGCGAGCTCTTTGCCAAAGTATTTTTTGAACTGCAGCATTCGGGCGAACTGGTAAACGGCGAGGGAATTTAAAAGACAGATCGCCCCGATTTTAAAGTGAAAGGAGTGGTTCTTTGAGTTTATTGGATCATTCGATATGGGAGGTCATCATCGCCTCCTTCGCGCCGGACATCTGGCAGCGCATGGGTTCCTCCGTACTGGAAACCTTGTACATGGTGGCCCTTTCCTCCGCCATCATGCTGTTTTGCGGCCTGCTGCTCGGGATTCTGCTGACCGTGACAAACCCCGACGGCCTGGTGCCGTTAAAGCCGCTGTATGCCAGCTCGGGGTGGCTGATCAACTGTCTTCGCTCTCTGCCCCAGATGATCATGATCATCCTGATGATCCCGGTGGCCCGCCTGTTCTTTGGAAAATCCTACGGTACCAATGCCTGTATCATCGCCATTGCCGCCAGCTGCATCCCCATGTACGCCCGCATTGTGGAAAGCAGCCTGCTGGAAATTGCCAAAGGCAAGGTAGAAGCGGCAAAGTCCATCGGCAGTACCAATGCGCAGATCATCTTTCGCATTCTTCTGCCGGAAACCATCCCCTCCCTCATCCGCGGCTTTACCGTCGCTGTGATCGCCGTCATCTCTATGACTGCCTTGGCCGGGATGTTCGGCGCGGGCGGCATCGGGGACATTGCCGTACGGTTCGGCTACCAGCGCTTTCAGCATGACGTGCTGTTCGCGGCCGTTTATATTCTGATCATCCTGGTTCAGCTGGTTCAATGGGTTGGGGATCTTACCTCGAAGCAAATCCTGAAAAAGCGAAATTTGATTTAGAGCCTATCCATAAATTAGATATGGACTCGAATCAATTTACGCCAGACAATAATTGCACAGGCAAAATGCAGAAGACCAAGGTAGTTTGCAGCTTTCTTTTCAAAACGAACCAGCAATTTGCGGAAACGGTTGAAGAACGAATGCGTAACCTCTACTACCCAGCGCCGGGCTTTAAAATCGGGATTCCGCAAGAGCTCCTGTTTTTCCTCAGATCGGGGACGGATATGCGCGATATAGCCTCTTTTTTCAACCTTGTCTTTTGAGCCGGTATACCCGGCATCCAGGCACA
>NZ_AKFU01000013.1:0-79816 GCF_000277625.1 Clostridium sp. MSTE9 | reverse complement strand
TCTTCAGCAAAATTTACTCAAAACCTGTGCCTGGATGCCGGGTATACCGGCTCAAAAGACAAGGTTGAAAAAAGAGGCTATATCGCGCATATCCGTCCCCGATCTGAGGAAAAACAGGAGCTCTTGCGGAATCCCGATTTTAAAGCCCGGCGCTGGGTAGTAGAGGTTACGCATTCGTTCTTCAACCGTTTCCGCAAATTGCTGGTTCGTTTTGAAAAGAAAGCTGCAAACTACCTTGGTCTTCTGCATTTTGCCTGTGCAATTATTGTCTGGCGTAAATTGATTCGAGTCCATATCTAATTTATGGATAGGCTCTTATTTCGTTAAAAAAATAATGATGCTTCTATTTAAGAATTTTTATGATAAGATGAATTCATCACTTTTCGTTTGGAGGTTTCTATGTCATTCTTGGACAAATCCGTGGATTATAAAAGCTACACGATGCGTGAAGCAATAGATGAGGCAAAACGCTGTTTGAGGTGCAAGGTTCCCTCGTGTCAGAAGGGGTGCCCAATCAGTAATGATATCCCCGATTTTATCTATCAGTTATCAAAGGGCAATTTGGGGGAAGCAAGAGAAATACTTGCAAGAAAAACGAATTTGCCCGCCGTGTGCGGCCGCATTTGCCCGCACGAAAAGCAGTGCGTGGGCCACTGTGTGCTCAATGCAAAGCACGCCCCGATACAGGTGGGAAAACTGGAAGAATTCATCGCCGACTTTGATGCGGAAATGGGGCTGATCAAAGAAAATCTGGTTCATAAAACAAGGGGAAAAGTCGCTGTGATCGGTTCCGGCCCGGCCGGACTTACCGTGGCGGGTGACCTTGCCCGGCAGGGATTTAACGTTGTCATTTATGAAAAAGAAAATGAGCCCGGCGGGGTACTCGTTTACGGAATACCCGAATTCAGACTCCCGAAGGAGGTGGTGAGAAAAGAAATAAAGAAAATCGAGGCCCTGGGAGTAACCTTTTTAACGAATGTAATGATAGGCCCCGACCTGACTGTCGACGACATGTTTTCGCGGAATTACGATGCGATTTTTATCGGCACCGGCACCGCTTTGGCAAGAAATATTGATTTGCCCGGAAGAGATAAAATCGGAATCCTTCAGGCCATTTATTTTCTTCGGATGGTTGCCTTATACAACAGCGGAGATGTGGACAGGGATGAAATCCCACTCAAGCAGGGGGACAAAGTGGTTATCATCGGTGCGGGCAATGTCGCGATGGACGCCGCCCGTACCGCTTTAAGAGCCGGAGCGGGATCGGTTGCGATTGTATACCGCAAGGGGGAAGAAGACATGCCGGCCCTGAAATCGGAGTATCATAGCGCTCTTGAAGAAGGGGTTCAATTTATTTGGCATGCCGAGCCTACCCAGTTTAACGGCGATGAAAGAGTGAGCGGCATCACCTTAAAGCAGGGCGATCAATTCCTGGATGTGGATGCGGATGTCATCATGCTTGCAATTGGCTCAAAGCCTGCCAGCCGAATCGTATCCACTACCACAGGCATTGAGGTAAATCCAAACGGCTATGTGGTCACCAAAGAGAAGCCTTATGGGATGACAATGAGAAAAGGCGTTTTTGCAGGGGGAGATGTCGTTCATCAGCCTGCGACCGTAGTCCTTGCGATGAAAGAGGCAAAAAAGGTTGCCGAGGGAATCGCTTCGTATGTAGACGCCATCAAGCTTCTGGAGCTGTAACAGCATCCGGTTCATGGAGCCGAAGGGTTGCGCGAGTTTTCTTCTGCGTCTGGTTTGATTTAAGAACACATAGAAAATGCAGTTCGGCCCCCCTTGTGGCTGTGCTGCATTTTTGGTGCTTAGAGCGGCTGTGCCGTAAATCGTCAGACAATGCGACCATGGTGAAATTCTTCCGGAGGGCTGTGTTCTTTCCCGAAAAGCCGATCCTGCAGGGGACAACTTCTTTCGCTTGTAGGATTGAAAAAGAATTTCTGGTGATTTATGATTGATAATATCGAAAACAAATCATTCTCTTTTCAGCAAAAGCCGCTGTCAATCATGGGGGGAATCACAATGAAATACGTTGCACTGTTCAGAGGGATCAATGTCGGCGGAAAAAACATTGTAAAAATGCAGGATTTAAAGCAGCTCTTGCTGGATTTGGGGTTCCAGCAGGTCAATACGTATATTCAAAGCGGCAATGTGGTTTTTGAGGCCGCTCTGGAGGAAGTACCTTTGCGAGACAGGATTCGTACCGCCTTTTCGGAACGCTTTGGGTTTGAAAGCGATGTGATTCTGCGCAGCATGGACGAAATGGATACCCTGATTCATCGCCTGCCATTCTCAGCGGAGGAAATAGCGAAAGCGGAAGCCGCCGATCCGCAGGTGGAACACCTGTATGTATATTTTTTAGAGAACCCGCCGGAACCGTCAAAGCTGGACGCCATTTGCAGAAAGTACACTGGCCCGGACCTGTTTCAGGCAGGGGAGAGGGAAATCTATCTTCTTTGCAGCGAAAGTATCCGCAAGTCAAAGCTGGCGATCGGCATATCAAAAGCCTTTGATTCCGCTACCGCGCGCAACTGGAAGACCGTTCTCAAACTGACGGATATGCTGGCCAAGCTGTGAGGCTGGTTTCAAGTGGTTTTTATACCCGAGGGGACATTCGGGATACCTGCTTTGGGCATGAGCAGAGCCTTAGATCAACATTTGAATTTGCGTAAAAAATAAGAACAGGGATTTCTCCCTGTTCTTATTTTTTATAGAATTGCAGGATTTACCCCTCGGGATATTTCCCTAGACTTATCTCCCGTAGTAGGCGTCAAGATACATCTGCCGGATTTCGCTCATCAGCGGGTACCGGGGATTCGCGCCGGTGCACTGGTCATCGAAGGCGTGCTCGGTCATTTCATCGAGCGTTGCCAGAAACGCGGCTTCGTCAACGCCCCAGGCCTGAATCGACTTCGGGATGCCGATTTTGGCTTTGAGCTCTTCGACTGCGGCAATCAGGCCGTTGAATTTTTCTTCCTCATCCTTGCCGGGAATGCCGAGGAAATCGGCGCATTCGCGGTAACGCTCCAGCGTATGCGGATACTGATACTGCGGGAAGGTTCCCATTTTGGCCGGGCGGGGATCGGCGTTAAAGCGCATGACATAGGTGATCATCAGCGCGTTGGCCACGCCGTGCGGCAGGTGATGGAAGGCCCCCAGCTTGTGCGCCATAGAGTGGCAGACGCCGAGGAACGCGTTGGCAAACGCCATGCCCGCCATGGTAGAAGCGTCCGCCATTTTTTCGCGCGCGATGGGGTCCGCTGCGCCGTGCTCGTACGCCCGGGGCAGATAGGTGAAGATGTTTTTCAGGGCCTTCAGCGCAAGGCCGTCGGTGTAATCCGTTGCGAGCATGGCGGCGTAGGCTTCCAGCGCGTGGGTCATGGCGTCGATGCCGGAAGCGGCGGTCAGCCCCTTGGGCATGTGCATCATCAAATCCACGTCTACAATCGCCATTTTGGGCATCAGCTCGTAATCGGCCAGCGGGTATTTGATGCCGGTGGCCTCGTCGGTGATCACGGCGAACGGCGTTACCTCCGAGCCGGTGCCGGCCGAGGTGGGGATGGCGATGAAATAAGCTTTTTCGCCCATTTTCGGGAACGTGTACACCCGCTTGCGGATATCCATAAAGCGCATGGCGAGGTCCATAAAATCGACTTCGGGATGCTCATACATCGTCCACATGATCTTGGCGGCATCCATCGCAGAGCCACCGCCCAGCGCGATAATGCAGTCCGGCGCAAACGCTTTCATAGCGGCCGCGCCTTCCTTGGCGCAGTGCAGGGTGGGGTCGGGCTGAACATCGAAAAAGGTCGTGTGCGCGATTCCCAGCTCGTCAAGGCGGTCGGTAATACTCTTTGTATATCCGTTGCGGAACAGGAATTCGTCGGTGACGAGGAATGCTCTTTTTTTGTTCAGCACATCTTTCAGCTCGCCCAAAGCGACTGGCAGGCAGCCCCGCTTAAAATAAACCTTTTCCGGGGCGCGGAACCAAAGCATATTTTCTCTCCTCTCCGCAACGGTTTTGATGTTCAGCAGGTGCTTGACGCCCACGTTTTCCGATACGGAGTTTCCGCCCCAGGAGCCGCAGCCGAGTGTCAGCGAGGGGGGAAGCTTAAAGTTATACAGGTCGCCGATGCCGCCCTGCGCGGCGGGCGTGTTGATGAGCACGCGGCAGGTTTTCATCGCGGCGGTGAACAGCCGGAGTTTTTCCGGCTCGGTTACGGTGTTGATATACAGGGAAGAGGTGTGGCCGTATCCGCCGTCTGCTACCAGACGCTCCGCCTTCTGAATCGCGTCGGCAAAATCCTTGGCGCGGTACATGGCCAGAACAGGGCTGAGCTTTTCATGGGCAAATGCCTCCTGCGGCTCTACGCTTTCCACCTCTCCGATCAGAATCTTTGCGTTTTCTGGTACGTCAAAGCCCGATAGCTTTGCGATGGCGTGTGCGGACTGGCCGACGATCTTGGAATTGAGCGCGCCGTTGATCAGAATCGTCCGGCGGACCTTCTCTGTTTCGTCCGGGTTGAGCAGATAGCAGCCGCGCGCCGCAAACTCTGCTTTAACCTGCTCGTAGACGCCGTCCAGCACAATCACGGACTGCTCCGAAGCGCAGATCATGCCGTTGTCGAAGGTTTTGGAGTGGATGATCGAGTTGACGGCCAAAATCAGGTCTGCCGAATCGTCGATGATGGCGGGGGTGTTGCCCGCGCCCACGCCGATGGCCGGCTTGCCGGAGGAGTAGGCGGCCTGCACCATGCCGGGGCCGCCGGTGGCGAGAATCAGATCCGCTTCTTTCATGGCCTGATTGGTCAGCTCCACGGAGGGGGCGTCGATCCAGGCGATGATGCCCTTGGGCGCGCCTGCGGCCACGGCTGCATTCAGAACCACCCGCGCGGCGGCAATCGTGCTTTCTTTTGCGCGCGGATGTGGGCAAATGAGGATGGCGTTCCGGGTTTTCAGGCAGAGAAGCATTTTAAAAATAGCGGTGGAGGTCGGATTTGTCGTGGGAACCACGGCAGCGATCACGCCGATCGGCTCCGCGATGGTCTGAACGCCGAACGAGGTATCCTGCTCCAGCACGCCGCAGGTTTTGGTGTTTTTATACGCGTTGTAAATATATTCGGAAGCATAGTGGTTCTTAATGACCTTGTCTTCCACGATCCCCATGCCGGTTTCTGCAACTGCCAGCTTTGCCAGAGGAATCCGCTGATGGTTTGCAGCCATGGCTGCAGCCAGAAAAATCTGGTCCACCTGTTCCTGCGAATAGGTAGAAAAAAGCTTCTGGGCATTGCGCAGCGCGGCGATTTTAGAGGTAAGAGTTTCTACTCCGTTGTCATATACAACTACGACGGGTTCCTGTACGGCGATCTCGGGAGCTTTTTTTGTAGCCATTTCAATTCCTCCGATTCAAAAATGTAAGTGAATGACTGGGTGGATGAACGATACAAATGATATTGTTATTTTTTTAACTATATCTCACATCCCTATTATATCTAACTTGTTAATTGTTTGTCAATCTATTTTGCGTGAAAATTGAAAGAATTTTGATCGGAGTATTTTGTAAGTTCATTTTACGGAAAAAAGACTGGTGCTTTTCTCTGTCAAAAGACCACTAAGTATGTGGATTCTTGAAAGGCGTGATAAAAACTGTTCAGTTTGATAAAAAATAGTCAGCATTAAAAATAAAAAATAATAAAAATTATAAGCCAAAATGTTGACTTTACCTATTTTATATACTATAATGAGCGCATCAAATGAATGTAGGACGTTTAAATTATGGTGTATATGGGTTCCACAGATGCCGAGCTGTCGGCAGAAGATAAAAAGTCTGTAGTTGATATTACAGTAGAATACGTGATGGGTAAAATCAGCAGAAAGGAATGGAAGCCGGGCACCAAGATCCCCACAGAATTTGAATTGGTAGAAACGCTGAAAGTCAGCCGCAACTCTGTGCGGGAAGCCATTAAGGTGCTGATAGCTCTGGGTCTGCTGGAAATTCGCCGTGCGGATGGTACTTATGTGGTGAATCGCTTTTCAGAAAAAATGATGACCCCGTGGGCCTGCAGTCTGCTGCTGGAGGATGATGATTCTCTTGCTCTGCTGGAGCTGCGCATGGTAATTGAGCGGGGGATTTTTTCTCTTGCCATTCAGAAAGGTACTGAGGAGGATATGCGCGCCATTTATGACGCCTCTGAACACTTTATCGTTTTAGCGCAGGATGTACAGGCGACCTCTTCCGAAATTCTGGATGCAGACATCCGCTATCGGGAAAGAATCTGTGAGGCGTCGCATAATCACCTGACGGCGCGTCTGAACGATATGATCGCTTTTGCCAGCCTTCATTCCCGCGAAAAATCCATTGAAGAGGCCATCGCCTGCAATGATCGCTTTCACATGGTAGACTCTCACCGCAAGCTGACCGAAATTATTGTGCAGCGGCGTACCGCCGATTTGAATGAAGTGCTCAGCTATTGCTACAAGTACTGGGGAATTGCACTGCAGAATCAAAAATAGAAAAACGGCCGGTCAACTGTTTGACCGGCCATCCAGAAAGCGCAGGATGGCCGGTTTTTGAAAGAAAGACTTTTGAAGAATTACTATTTAAACATCCGACGTTGGTTGTTGTTTTCTACATGATAAGATGTTTGTTTAGAAATTAACTATACAGATTGTGAAAATAAACTGGGGAAATGCTCGAAAAATGGCGAATGGGTCGGGCCCCCTAAAAAAGTGTAAGCGGCTGGTCGGGAACATCCTGATGAGTGAATCAACAATACAATGCCTGTGAATAAGGAGGAAAAGAAATTGGAAACAAAGGAACTGCGGAAAATCGCCAGCAAACTGCGGCTGGAAGCAGTACGAATGGTTTACGAGGGGAAAGACGGTCACCCTGGGCCGGCATTGTCTGCGGCAGATATTGTGACCACCTTATATTTTGACGCCATGCGGGTAGACCCAAGAGACCCCCATTGGCCGGACAGAGACCGCTTTATTTTGTCCAAGGGCCATGCCTGTCCGATCTGGTATGCCGCACTCAATGAGCGCGGTTACTTTCAGCCA
The DNA here is from genome assembly GCF_000277625.1 of Clostridium sp. MSTE9. NCBI lineage: Bacteria > Bacillati > Bacillota > Clostridia > Eubacteriales > Clostridiaceae > Clostridium > Clostridium sp. MSTE9. The sequence goes on along the minus strand of NZ_AKFU01000013.1, from coordinate 72,745 downwards.
AAGGTGGAACATTTTCATCTGCGCGGGCTTCACAGCATGTTCCAGGGGCACCCCTCGATGAAGAATACGCCCGGCATTGACATGACTTCCGGCTCTTTGGGCAACGGGATCGCCATCGGCGCGGGAATGGCCCTTGCGGCAAAAATCACGAACAGGCCATATTACACCTATGTGATCTGCGGCGACGGCGAGCTGCAGGAGGGTGTTTGCTGGGAGGGCGCCAATGTCGCTACCGGCCAGGGCCTTGATAACCTGATTGTATTTGTGGACAGAAACGGTTGGCAGAGCTACAAAAAGATAGAACAGACCATTGGAATCAACAACCCGGCAGACCGCTTTCGCGCATTCGGGTGGCATGTGCAGGAAATCTGCGGGCACGACATAGAGGCCATTCAGGCGGCGATCGCCGTAGCGAAAAGCACAAAAGGATGCCCTAGCTGCATTGTTTGTGACTGCGTGAAGGGCAAGGGCGTCAGTTACATGGAAAACAACAATGCGTGGCACAAGGGTGTGCCCACGGATGAAGAATATGAGCTTGCCGTAAAAGAACTGGGGGTGCCGACAGATGACTGAATTTAAAGGAACGCGGGAGGCATTTGCCGCCGCCGTGATGGATATGTCCGAGACAGATGAGAGAATTGTGGTGGTCTCTCCGGATTCTTTGAAAGCGATGCGGGCCGTGCCGTTCGGAGAAAAATACCCCGGCCGTTATGTGGAATGCGGGATCGCGGAGCAGTGCGCCGTAGATGTGGCGGCCGGACTGGCCAGCTGCGGGCTGATCCCCTTCGTTGGAACCTACTGCGGGTTTCTCACCATGCGCGCCTGCGAGCAGATGCGCACCTTTGTGGGCTATACGGAGTTAAACGCAAAGTTTGTCGGGGTAAATGCCGGCCTGCTCGGCGGCGAGCGGGAGGGTGTGACGCATCAGTTTTATGAGGATATCGGTATTCTGGCGAGTATCCCGAATTTTACGATCTTAACGCCCGCGGATCCGGCCCAGTGCTACCATGCAGTTCGGCTGGCGGCGGAAATTGACGGGCCGGTTTATGTGCGGGCCGGAAGCGGCCGCGAAAAGAATGTATATGACAAAAACGCACCGTTTTCCACAGATGGAATTACGGTGTGGAAAGAATATGGGACCGATGCGGTCCTGCTGTCAAACGGCTTTGTGCTCGACCGTGTGCTTGCGGTGGCCGAGCTGCTGAAAGAAGAGGGGATTCTGGTCACAGTGGCGGATGTCAACATTCTGTATGGCAAGCAGCAGGATCAGATTTTAGAGGTCATTTCCAGAAGCAATCAGCTGTTTACTGTGGAAGATCATAACATCAATGGCGGGTTGGGTTCTTATATCAGCCGTTTGGTGTGCGAAAACAATCCGGCGATGGTTCACCGGATTGCGCTGACCGGCTATGGGGAATCCGGGCCTGCGGAACCCCTGGCAGATAATTACGGATTTTCACCGCAGTCCATTGCACAGACCGTTCGCTCCACGCTGAATCGGTAGTATTTTGCGGTTCGGAATCTGGAGGAAAGAGATAGAGCGACATAGAAAAAGGAGAGCGACTTCAAATGGAAAAACTAAAAGTGGCAGTCATTGGCGCAGGCGGAAAAATGGGAACGCGCACAAGCAATAATCTGGCCAAAAGACCGGATTTGTTTGACCTGAAGCTGGTGGAGAATTCCCCGGCCGGGGTCGAGAGTATCCGTGCCCGCGGCCTGGACGTGACCTCGGTGGAGGAAGCCTTTGCTGAAGCGGAGGTGATCGTATTTGCCGTGCCGGATACCCTGATCAAAAAGCTTTCGGAAATTTATGTCCCGATGATGCGGCCGGGAGCGGGCCTGCTGATTTTAGACCCCGCAGCCGCGGTGGCGAAAGAACTGATCCTGCGGGATGACTGCACTTTTGGCGTGGCCCACCCTTGCCACCCCTCGTATTTTCTGGATCAGGACACCTACGAGGCGCGCCAGGACCGCTTTGGCGGCTGCGGCGGCAAGCAGGATATCGTGATGAGCAAGATTCAGGGAGATGACGCCCGCTTTGCCCAGCTGGTAGAGGTGGCAAAAAATATGTATGCTCCCGTTCTGCACGCTTACGTGATGACCTCGGAGCAGATTGCCTTTTTGGAGCCGACTTTGGTGGAGCTGCTTGGCGCGACCTGCCTGTATGCCATGGCGGAAACCGTGGATAAAGCCGAGGAAAAGGGAATTGAGCGCGATGCAGCGATTTCCTTTTTGACGGGCCACATCTATAACCTGACGGCGAACTTCCTGGGTCTGCTGCCCGGCAAGCCGCCCGTGTCGGATGCGTGCAAGGTGGCCATCGGCCTTGGCAACCGCCTTGTTCTGCGCGACGACTGGAAAAAGATCTGGGATGACGAGGTGCTCGATCGGGTGATTGCCACCATGCTTCATCCGGAGAATCCTCAGATTTAAACTGACCACAGTTCATCCCCATCCAATTTACTTACAGGAAAACGGCAATTTCTTCCCTTGCCCCAAACAGGGGAAGAAATCAACAGCCGGTTTCCAAATGCAATCATTCTGTTCTTATGCAATTGGTTCCGTGGCGTTTCATTCATGTTCTTTGTGTTAACAGGTAACACATTTATCGCTTAGGCGGGTATCGCCTGACAATATTGTATTGAAAAAGGAGAAACAACATGAAATTGACACACCGTTTCACGGCACTGCTATTGGCGGCTGCCATGGGCCTCAGTCTGACTGCCTGCGGCTCGAGCCAATCCAGCAGCAACGCACCCTCCGCCACCCCTTCTGAGCAGTCCGCTCAGAGCCCGGAAAGCAGCACTGCGGAAGACACCCTCGCGGCCTCCGGCGATTATGCGCTGAAATCCGGCAAGTATGTGATCGGCCTTTCCAACTCGTTCTACGGCAATACTTGGCGCAAACAGATGGTAAGCTCGTTTACCGAGGCGGCCGAAGAAGCCAAAAAGAAAGGCTATATCTCCGGCTATGAGATTCAGAACGGAGACAACACCGTCAACACCCAGATTGCGCAGATCAACTCCTTTATTCTGAAAAAGGTGGACGCGATCTGCATCAACGCCGCATCCTCCACCGCGCTGAACGACGTTATTAAAAAGGCGATGGATCAGGGAATCAAGATCATTGCGTTTGATTCGATTATTGATCTGGACGGCGCCTACACCATGGACTATGACTGGGTCAGCATGGGCGAAAAGAAAACACAGTATGTGATGGACAAAATCGGCGGCAAGGGCAATGTGATCGTTGTGCGCGGCCCCTCCGGCGCGGCGCCCGACGTGGGAATTTATCAGGGCATTACCAACGTTCTGAAGAAATACCCCGACGTGAAAATTGCGACGGAGATTCAGGGACAGGCCGATGCCACCGTTACCCAGCAGGGGATTCTGAATGTGCTTTCGTCGCTGCCGAAAGTCGACGCGGTGATCACCCACTGCGGCGCAGACTCCATGGGTGTTGTCAATGCATTCCAGTCCATGGGGCAGGAGGTTCCGCTGACGATCGGCGACAATACCGCTGAATTTATGACCTGGTGGAACCAGCAGGCGCAAAAGGGCTATGAGACCATGTCCGTAAACTCCACGCCCTCCTGCGGTGCCGGTGCGCTGTGGACGGCCGTTGCGGCTCTTAACGACGTGAAGGTGCCTCAGAAAATGTATCTGCCCTTTATCTACATCAATCAGGATGAAATCGGGCAGTATGCTGATCTGCAGGCCGGTACCATCGCAAGCCCCTATATGTCTTACGATTATGTTGTGGAAAACATTTTGAAGAAATAAATTCCTTCCCTGAGCAAATGAAAAGCGGCGGACTCTCCGGAAAATCGTTTCGGATGGTCCGCCCAATCTCAAAAGCCGGTAAATGGATTGGCTTTTTCGCACAAGGGGGGATTACGGGTTTTCAGCGGCAAGCGGCAACAGAACAGCGAATTGAGGTGAACGCATTTGGACGCAATGACAAAATCGGCGGAGCCTGTCCAGCAGCAGGATACGTCGCTTCTTTTAGAGGCAAGACATTTTCGAAAGGTCTATTATCCCACCATCGCGGTGAACGACATCACGCTTTCTTTACATAGGGGAGATATTTTGGCCCTGGTTGGTGCGAACGGCGCCGGGAAAAGCACATTGATCAAAACGCTTTCGGGTGTGGTCGGGTGCGACGGAGGGGAGCTGACTTTTGACGGCAGCCCGGTGAATTTAAAGGAATATCATCCGGCGGCGGCCAGAAATCTGGGAATCCGGGTCGTGCATCAGGAGCTTTCCCTGTGCAAGAACCTGACGGTATACGAAAACTTTTATGTGGAGCAGTCTCAAAGCATCAAAAATGCATTCGGCTGGCGAAAGCAGGCGCAGGAAATGGCACGGGCTGCTTTGGACCGCGTTTTCCCGGGCCACGGAATCGATGTTGCGGCAGGGCTGGATTCACTCAGCATTGCTCAGCAGCAGATGGTGGAAATTGCGCGGGCCACGAGCGACAAAAAGATGAAGCTGATGATTCTGGACGAGCCAACCTCGTCCCTGCCGATTGAGCGGACGGAGCAGCTTCAGGAATATTTGTGTAAAACAGCCGGGGAAGGCATGACATATATTTATATTTCTCACCGCCTGAAAGAGATTATGACGATTGCCAACTGCGTGTATATCATGCAAAACGGCAATGAAAAATGGAAAGGCGCCATTCACGAAACCAGCGAGGAGCACATGGTAAAGCTGATGGGGGAAGGCATTGGCAGCGGCAGCTGTTCGGTAGAGCTTTGCGCCTTTGAGACGCCCGAAGTGAATCAAAACATCAGCGTGATATGCGACCATTACACCAGCAAAAAACTCAGCGACCTCAGTTTTGAGGGCTTCGGCGGCCAGATTTTGGGCCTGACCGGTTTAGAGGGAAACGGCCAGCTCGATCTGCTGCGGGATATCTTTTTAAAGGCAAAATCGAAAAAGAATGGGATCAAGGTGACGGGAAAGGTTGCGTTTGTAGCCGGTGACAGAAAAAAAGAGGGAATTTTTCCGCTCTGGTCTATCGCAGACAATCAGGTGATTACCAAAGCGGCGGGCAGCGGGATGTTTCAGCACCTGAGCCGTGAATGGCTAGAGGAATCCATTTATTATTGGTATGAGAAGCTGCATATCAAAAGCGACGGGACAAAGGAGCTGATCACCTGTCTTTCCGGCGGGAACCAGCAAAAAGTTCTGATTGCCCGCGCCCTTGCGGCGGACGCCGACATCATCCTGCTCGACGACCCAACACGCGGCGTGGATCAGCCCACAAAAAATGCCTTGTACGAGGTGTTTCGGGAGGCGGCCGCCAGCGGCAAACTGGTGATCTGGAGAACCTCTGACGATGCGGAGCTGGAGTTCTGCACGCACTTGCTGGTGCTCAACGGCGGACAGATTGTGGGATCGTTCGAGAGTGCGAGTGTTGACCACGAAACGATCATGGGGCTTTCCTTTCAGAATGAAGAGGTAACACACGGCCCGGCGGAAGAAAAAAAGCGTCGCACCGCGCCGTTGTACACGTTTGCACTGATTGCCATGGTCGCGATTTACGCGGTCTGCGCCTTTCAGTCGCCGATGCTGCTGAGCGGTTACGGTCTACAGCTGATGGTGGTGGGCTTTGCGGCTCTGATGCTGTGCGCACTGGGGCAGACCTTCATCATCGGGCTGGGTCATATCGACCTGGGCATCGGCAATTTCTGCGGACTCATCAATGTTTTGTGCTGTACGCTGCTGTTCAGCAACCCGACTTTGGGCGCTTTGGCCCTGCTGGGCACGCTGGCGCTGTACCCGCTGATGGGCTATGTGATCTACAAACGGAATGTCCCGGCCATTATCGTGACGCTGGGCATGTCCTTTCTGTGGACGGGAGCGGCGCTCTCGCTGCAGGCAATGCCGGGCGGCACCTGTCCCGAATGGATCCGCACGGTGTTCTATTCCGAAACGCCGCTGGTCAATACGCTGTGCTTCTGGCTGGCAGGGCTGATGGCCGCCGCAATCCTGTTTTACCGTTCACGCTACGGCACCGTGCTGCGGGGGTTCGGCAACAACGAGCACGCCATGATCAATTCCGGCTGGAGCAAGGCGAAAGCGTTTATGGCGGTCTATGCGCTGGCTGGCATTCTTGCCTTTATGGCGGGTGTGATCACCTCCGCCATCAATAACGCGTCCGATTCCTCCGCCTCCGGCACCTATACCATGCTTGCGGTGGCCTCCGTCATTATTGGCGGCGGGTATTTTTCGGGCGGTGTGGTCACTCACTTTGGCGCGGTATGCGGCGCGGTGATTCTGACAATGATCAGCGTTCTGCTCGGCCTGTGGAGCGTCAGCACCGATTACACCGCGCTGATTCAGGGCCTGGTGCTGATTCTGATTTTGTCGTTGCGCCTGCTGAAGGGAAGGGGGAAAAAGGCATGAAAAAGAAAAACGCGAGTCTTCAGGAGTTCACACAGCGCAACGGCAGCTGGCTGTTTGCGGCGGCGGGCTGCATCGTCCTCTGGGTTTTGATGGGCACGTGCAGCGGCAATGGTTTGAGTCTGAAATCTTTGATCGACAATGCCTACACCGCTTCCTTCTTGGCGATTGCCGGCCTGGCCCAGATGCTGGTGGTTACCACCGGGCGCGGTGCGATCGATCTTTCCATTCCCGGCATGATCACGCTGGGCGCTTATGTGAGCATGGGCCTGTGCAACGGCCAGAACAGCATGATCCTCCCGGCGCTGCTTGCCGTAGTCGCGTCCGGCGTGCTGGTGGGTTTCCTCAACAGCATGATGGTCATTCACCTGAAGATTCCCGCCATTATCGCGACGATGGCCATGAATTATCTGATTGTGACGGTGACGATGCTGATCGGGCATAATTTCAATGTGTTCACAGTGCCCTCCATCCTGAAAAACATTGCGACTTTCCGTGTGGCAGGGGTGCCGGTGATGATTTTGCTGGTTGCGCTGCTTGCACTGGCGATTCATTTTCTGCTGACCTCTACCACCTACGGCAAGGGGCTGCTGGCCACGGGGCAAAACCTTGAAGCGGCCCGTCTTGCGGGGGTGGATGTGGGAAAGACCCAGATTCTGACCTATGTGTTTGCGGCGGTTCTGGCCGGGCTGTGCGGCGCTTTGATTTCGGCCCGCGTGACCGGCGCTTACCTTGGCATGGGCAACAGTTACCAGATGGACAGTATCGCCTGCATTGTAGTGGGCGGTACGCTGATGTCCGGCGGCCGCGCCAATGCCGCTGGTACCCTGGTGGGCTCGCTGTTTTTGTATCTGATTATTTCCTGCATGCAGTTGATGGGAGCAAACGCCGGCATGCAGAGCATGGTAAAGGGCGCGCTGATTATCGCGGTGCTGCTGATTGGCGCGGCGGAAAACAGCGGCAAAAATCTGAGGAAAAAATGTGAGGGCAGTACAGCCTGCGAAATAAAAACCTCTTAACGAAAGGAGCCAGAGCTGTTATGATTATTGATGCGCATGTTCATTTAGGGGAAGACGTGGTATTTGACGAAGAAAACCGCGAGGAAGAGCTGATTCGGTACTACGATGAATTCCAGATCGACGGCGGGATTATCCAGCCGTTTATCCCCAGACCCTACCTTTCGGAGCATGTCAAAATCCACGACAGAATCGCATCGTTCTGCAAAAGCATGGCGCCCCGCAAGCACTTTTTCGGTATGGCCTCCATCAACCCTCATTTTTTCCCGGAGGATTACGACAAAGAGGCGTTCCGCTGTGTAAAGGAGCTGGGGTTTGTTGCGATCAAGATCACGCCGATCGCGCACGCGTGCCACCCGTCCTCCAAAGATGCCTACCATGTGTATGAGGTGTGCCGTGAGCTGAAGGTACCGCTGATGATCCATACCGGCAACGGGATTCCGTTTGCCGACCCCACGAGCGTATACCAGGGCGCAAAGGATCACCCGGACGTAACAGTGATTCTGGCGCACGCGGGCTCCGAATCCTTCCACCAGCAGGCGCGCCTGCTGGCAAAGAAGCTGGATAACGTGTTTTTAGAGCCAAGCTGGTGCGGCACCAACGCCGTAAAGCATATGATTCAGGAGGTTGGCTGCAGCAAGATTCTGTTTTCCTCCGACAATCTGGATCAGATTCCGGTAGAGCTGGCCAAATACCGGCAGATCATCCGAAATGAGGACGATCTGGAAAACGTGATGTGGAGAAACGCAAACCGTATTTTCCGGCTTGGCCTTTGATTCATCCCTCAATTCGAGAAACACGGAGCCGGTGTTGGACGGTTCCGTGTTTCGTATATCCTGTGTTTTATTTCCGGGAGGACTCCGGGAGGACAATGACTTTTAAAGACGGTGCGTGAAAGAAAACTGCGCGAAGGAAGCTCTGCTCGCAGGATGATTCTGTGCGGAGCAAGAGTGTTCAGCGTATCCAGTCAAAGAACCGGATGAAATAGGATGAGCCTGTATATATGAAAACTGGTATGGAGAAACGAGTAAAAACAGGAGGATCGCATGATATGAAAATCGTGATTTTGGACGGCTATACAGAAAACCCCGGCGATTTGAGCTGGAGCGGCTTTGAGGCTCTTGGCGAGCTGACGGTTTACGACCGCACCCCGGAGGATCAGATCATCGAGCGAATCGGTGACGCAGAGCTAGTCATTACGAATAAGACACCCCTAACGGCGGATACCCTGCGGAAATGCGAGAGCATCCGCTATATTGGGGTGCTGGCCACAGGCTATAATGTGGTGGATGTACAGGCAGCCAGGGAGCGCGGCATTCCAGTGACGAATATTCCCACGTACGGGACAAAGGCAGTCGCACAGTTTGCCATTGCTCTGCTGCTGGAGCTGTGCCACCACATCGGGGAGCACTCCGACGCGGTCAAACACGGGGACTGGACGAACAGCATCGACTGGTGCTTCTGGAATCACCCGTTGATCGAGCTGGACGGCAAAACCATGGGGATCATCGGCTTCGGCAAAATCGGGCAGAGCACGGCCCAGATCGCCCAGGCTCTCGGCATGAAGGTGCTGGCAAACGACACCTATCATATCCCGGGGCTGGAAAGCGAAACGCTGCGCTATACGGAGCTTGACGAGCTGCTGGCAGAATCGGACGTGGTGGTGCTGCACTGCCCCCTGTTCCCGTCTACACAAGGGATCATCAACAAGAATACCATTGCCAAAATGAAGCCGGGAGTTATGATTATCAACAATTCCCGCGGACCGCTGATTGTGGAGCAGGATCTGGCGGATGCGCTGAATTCCGGCAGGGTGGCCGGCGCCGCGTGCGACGTAGTCTCCACCGAGCCGATTCAAGCGGATAACCCTCTACTGACGGCAAAGAATGTGATTCTGACCCCACATATTGCATGGGCCCCAAAAGAGAGCCGCCAGCGTTTGATGGATATTGCGGTAGAAAACCTGAAAGCGTTTTTAAACGGCAGCCCAGTCAATGTGGTGAACCCCTGAAAAAGGAGTGAAACAGGTGTGAAGAAATTTGTTCTGATTCCGGATTCCTTTAAAGGAACCATGAGCAGTCTTGAGGTGTGCCGTATTATGGAGGAGAGCATCCGGCGGCATTTCCCGCAGGCAGAGGTGCTTTCTCTCCCGGTGGCCGACGGCGGCGAAGGCAGTGTAGACGCTTTTTTAACGGCTGCAGGAGGAAAAAGGGTATCGCTGCGCGTGAAAGGCCCGTACGGAGAAGAAATCGATTCTTTTTATGGGATCACCTCTGACCATACGGCGGTGATCGAAATGGCGGCCTGCGCGGGCCTGCCGCTCTCCGAGGGAGTCATGCGGCCCGATCTGGCTTCTACTTATGGGGTGGGTCAGCTGATGGTTCACGCGGCGGAGCAGGGATGCAGAAAGCTGATCATCTGCCTGGGCGGCAGCTGTACCAATGACATGGGTGCAGGCGCGGCAGCCGCAGCCGGGATTGTGTTCCGCAACCTTAAGGGGGAAGAATTTGTTCCTACAGGCGCGACACTGGGGCAAATCGGCGCAATCAGCCGTGAGGGGCTCCACCCGCTGCTGCGCGAGTGCGAAATCATCGCGATGTGCGACATTGATAACCCGCTGTACGGGGAATCCGGCGCCGCATACGTTTTTGCACCCCAAAAAGGAGCAAATGCCGAAATGGTGCGGATGCTGGATCAAAATCTGCGCAGTGCGGCGCAGACGGTAAAAGAACAGCTTTCCGTTTCTCTGGACGAGGTTCCCGGCGCGGGGGCCGCGGGCGGTATGGGCGGCGGTATGCTGGCGTTTTTTGGAGCGCGTCTGCAAATGGGAATCACAACAGTTCTGGACGCGCTTGCATTTGAGCAGAAGGCTGAGGGCGCGGATTTTATCTTCAGCGGTGAGGGCAAGCTCGATACGCAAAGTCTGCGCGGCAAGGTAGTGGTGGGGGTAGCTCGCTGCGCCAAGGCAATCGGCGTGCCGGTGATCGCCGTGGTGGGCGATATCGGCGACGGCATCGACGCCGTATATGAGGAGGGCGTCTGTGCGGTATTCAGTATCAATCGTGTGGCGGTGGATTTTTCGCAGGCAAAGCTGCGCAGCCGCCAGGATATGGCTCTTACCATGGATAATCTGATGCGTTTTCTGAGCCGGTTTTCGTAAAGGAAATCGGTAAGACTGGGGCGGCGGCAGGATTGCACTGCAATTCTGCTGTCGCCTTAATTTGTTTGCTGTAGGTTAAAAGTTTTGTATAGTCGATTCACTTTAAAATGGCTTTATGCCCAACATCAAGATTTCTTCTTTCGATATTAGGTGGGGGAAGAAACCAAGTTTTTTTAAATGATATCGAGATACATTGAATTTTGCCTTTCTGCCATTTTTATGGTATTCTGTAATCAAACAGCGAAAAGCTGCTTATGAATATGATAATGAGAATGGTACGGGTGAGAAAAATGAAACGATTTACGGGAATGCTTCCGTTTTTATTGGTGCTGGCGGTATTGTTTTACCTGCCGCCTCTGGTTATGGTCAACATGGGCATCGTGCTGCTTCCGTTTTTGGGGATTATGCTTGCGGTGTGCTTTTTCTGCGCGCTGATTTACGGAATCCTCCGGCCTTTTGGCAGCTTTGTGTTTGCGCTGCTGGCCGGACTGATTTTTCTGCCGTCCGCGTTTATCTTTTATGCCGGGGCGTGGATTTACGCGATTATTTATGCGCTGGCCAGCCTGATCGGCGGCGTGTTCGGTACGCAGATTGTCAAGCTGAGAAAGAAACCGCAATGAGTGCGCAAACAGGATGGGACGCCTTTGCCATCCACGCTCTGCGGGAGGAGGATTTGCCCGCGGTGCTGGAAATCTGGATTTCCGCCAATTTGCAGGCGCACGATTTTATTCCGGAGAAGTACTGGAGGGAAAATCTGCCGATGGTGCGGCAGATGCTGCCGCAGGCTCAGGTGCTGGTCTGTGAGGCGGAAGGGAAGATCGTTGGCTTTTCCGGGATCGATAACGGGCATATTGAGGGAATCTTTGTCGATGCTCCGATGCGTTCGCATGGGATCGGAAAGGCTCTGCTAAATGAGTGGAAGCGGCGGTTCCCGACTCTGACGCTCTGCGTTTATGAAAAAAATAAAAGCGCTCTGGCCTTTTACCTGCGGGAGGGCTTTTCAAAAGTTCGCCTGCAGCAGGATGAGGTGACCGGCGAAATGGAATATATGATGCAATGGCCCGGCGTGAAACAATGACTACAGCGTAAAGATGCTTTGACCCGGGAAGCCCGGTGGAAAGGATGAGCGGGATGGAAGTCAATGTGCTGTTATTTCCGGATTTTGAGACGCTCGATGCGTTCGGCCCGGTGGAGATTCTGGGGCGGTCCGGCGAATATCTTCTGAACTATGTATCGATGGATGGCGGCATGGTGCGCAGCAGGCAGGGAGCGGAAATCGCGACCCGTCCGCTGGAAGATGTGAGCGAAACAGGAATTCTGCTCGTACCCGGCGGAATCGGGACGCGGCTGCTCGTCCATGACCACGGCTTTCTTACACAGCTGGGAGAGGCCGCGCAGAGGGCCGATTATTGCCTGACCGTTTGCACCGGCTCGGCTTTGCTGGCGAAAACCGGCCTGTTGGATGGCCGCAGGGCTACCTCGAATAAACGGGCGATGGATTGGGTCGTCTCGGTGAATCCGGCGGTCGACTGGGTACATCGTGCAAGATGGGTGGTTGACGGAAAATTTTATACATCCTCGGGTGTTTCAGCGGGCATCGATATGGCGCTGGGATTTCTCGCCGACCGATTGGGCCAGGAGGCGGCAGAGGAAGCAGCGCTTGGGGCGGAGTACCTATGGAATCGTGATAGTGATAACGACCCGTTTGCCTGTGATGCGTAGCAGCTATAACGTCAGCCGCTGAAAGGAGAATGAACGATGGACTTTACATACGGATCCGGAGATTTTATGTTTCACTTTGCACCGATTTTTATTACGGTGGTGTTCGTGATTGTGTTCGGCACGATTCTTGTTCGTTCCGTGAAGGGCATCTCACAGTGGCATAAAAACAATGAGTCTCCTGTTTTGACCGTGCCGGCGCGTCTTGTGGCCAAACGTACTGCTGTGCATCATTATACCAACAATACCGGGCCGGACATGGTAACCAACGATACCTCCACTACCTATTTCGCCACCTTTGAGGTGGCAAGCGGCGACCGGATCGAATTCCATGTAAAAGGCACGGAATACGGTATGCTGGCGGAGGGCGACCGAGGCCGCCTGACCTTTCAGGGAACACGGTATCTGGGGTTTGAAAGAGACAGAAGTTGAAAACAAATGAAAAATAAAAAGGCTCGGGAGCTCTGTTCACAGAGTTTCCGAGCCTTTTTAAACAACTGCTTTCAATACAAGATACTTATTTCAATCCACAAGGCAGGAGTGACCTCCTGTCTTGACCTTCTATCTATAAAGAATAGCAGAAATTAATTAAAATTCAAGTAACTTGTATTGAAAAGAAAAATATTTAAGGATTGACTTATAGAAAGAATAGTTCTATTATGTAAATTATAAATAAAAATGCTAATATATATCTAAAAGTTTTAATTAGTTTTTAAGAGGGTGTGAATCATGGACAAGAAAGATTTTCCTGATATTTTATACACTTCTTTAGAAAAAATGGGAGGAAGAGCGAAAAGTATTGAAGTGTATCAATACATATGGGGAAAATATGAAAACGAACTTAGAAAGTCAGGGACTCTTTTTTACTTGTGGCAATGTGAAACTCGAAAGGCAGTGATACTGCTGCGAAAACAAGGACGGATGAAGCCGTATATGCCTGCTTTCAAAGATATTTGGGAAATACAATAAAACACCGCTTATTGTACCAGCGCGCGCAGGCGCTTGGAGTCGAGCAGGGTGACCCGGCCGCGCGAAAGCTGCACCAGTCCATCGTCGGAAAAATATTTCAGCATGCGGCTGACAACCTCGCGGGCGCTGCCCAAGTGCCTCGCGATTTCCTCATGGGTCATGGTAAGCGAGTCGGAGCCCTCGATTTCGCTCTGCTCCAGCAAAAAGGCGGAAAGACGGCTGTCAAAGCTCGTGAACAGAATCTGCTCCATCATCCACATCACGTCGGAAAAGCGGGAGGCCATCAGCTGGCTGGTGTAATCCGCGACGGGCAGAGATTCTTTCATCAGGCTTTCATACAGGGCAGGGGGAACGATGAAAACGTCAGAATCCCGCTCCGCCTGCACGTGCAGCTCAAAGCTGATGTTTTTCATGATGCATGACGCCGAGAACAGGCAGATATCCCATGAGAACAGGCGGTACAGGGTAACCTCTTTACCGCCGGAGGATTCGATGAAAACGCGGAGCTGGCCGTCGCGCACCAGCAGAAGGCCCGAGCAGTCGTTGTGCCCCTGGTGCAGAATCTGGCCTCGTGCGAAGCGCTTGGAATGGGTCTGTGCGCGCACCAGCTGCTGCTGCCGGGGAGTCAGCTTCTCCCACTGGGGAAAAATCTCTTCCAGAGCAATCGGAATTTGTTCCATGAAAACACCCCCAACAAAAACAGACCTTATCTGTATCGCAATCCCAGACTGAAAAATGATTGATTTTCTCTTTCGGACAGAGGAAGAATCCACATCATTTTGAAAGGGTATTGCTATATCATCAGTATAAGGTCTGCTTTTGATTTATTCAAGGGAGAGGAATTTTTTTGTGTAACAAATTTCGCAGATCAGATTCGAAGCCCGCACGCGTGCGCGGGTGCGTTGTCGTAGGACTGGTTGCCGCGAATCAGGCTGTACAGGCGGTAGCCGCCGGACAGGTTATAGCAGGAAAAGCCGTGCTGAGAGAGAATGCGGCAGGCGAAATAGCTGCGCAGGCCGCTCTGACAGTGGACATAGATTTCTTTTTCGGGATCGAGCTCCGCAAGATTTTCACGCAGGGAATCGAGCGGAATGTGTACCGCGCCGGGGATGGAACCGCTCTGCCACTCCGGATCGGTTCTCACATCCAGCAGTACGGCGTTCGGGTCATCCACTATGCGGGGGGTGTCATCCCAATGAAACTGCCGCACCTTGCCGGTGAGAATATTTTCGATTGCAAAGCCGGCCATGTTTACCGGGTCTTTGGCGGAGGAATACGGGGGAGCGTAGCACAGCTCCAGCTCTGCAAGATCATAGGCGGTCATGCCTGCGCGGATTGCCGTGGCCAGCACGTCGCAGCGTTTGTCGACACCGTCGAACCCGACCACCTGTGCGCCGAGAATGCGCCCGGTCGGCTGCTCGAACAAAGCCTTGATCGTTAGATTGACTGCTCCGGGGTAGTAGGTGGCGTGGGAGGGGGAGAAGATGTGGATTTTATCGTAGTTCAGTCCGGCTGCCTTGGCTGCAGCCTCGTTCAGTCCGGTGGAGGCGACCGTCATGTCGAACAGCTTCATCACGGAGGAGCCCTGCGTGCCGCGGTATTCGCTGGGCAGCCCGCAGATATGATCTGCCGCGATACGCCCCTGCTTGTTGGCCGGGCCCGCAAGCGGCACATAGCCGGGCAATCCGGTGACAAGGTTCGTGATCTCAACGGCGTCGCCCACGGCGTAAATGTTTTCGTCGGAGGTGCGCATGTGGCTGTCTGTGCGAATGGCGCCGCGCTCATTGACCGCAAGGCCGGCCTCGCGGGCCAGCGCGCTTTCGGGCCGGATGCCTGCCGAAAGAAGGAGGAAGTCGGCATCCAGCGTTTCGCCGTTTTCCAGGTGGACGAGCAGGCCGTTTTCCTGCGGGTCGATTGCGGTAACCTTCTGCGAGAGCACCAGACTAACCCCCTGGTGGCGCAGGTATTGTTGTACCTCGCAGGCCATGTCGTAATCCAGCGCGGCCATCACGTGATCTATCGCTTCCACTACGGTGACGGAAACGCCGGCGCGCATCAGGTTTTCGGCCATTTCAAGGCCGATGAAGCCGCCACCCATCACCACCGCGCGGCGGGGCCGGTTCTGCTGGATGTATTCCCGGATGCGCAGGGAATCGGGCACGGTGCGCAGGGTGAAGACGCGCCGGTCATCCGTACCCGGAATCGGCGGGCGGGCCGGCTCACCACCGGGCGAGAGGATCAGCTTGTCGTAGGATTCCTCATACTCTTCTCCGGCGGCGAGATCGCGGATGAGAACCGTCTTTTTCTCCGGGCGGATCGCCGCAGCCTCGTGTCCGGTACGCACATCAATACCGAACCTCTGGCGGAAGCTCTGCGGCGTTTGAAGGGTAAGGGCCTCTTTCTGATTGATCTCTCCGCCTACATAATAAGGCAGACCACAGTTGGCGTAAGAAATATATAGACCGCGTTCCAGCAGAATGATTTGTGCCGTTTCATCCAGACGGCGCAGGCGGGCAGCCGCGGACGCGCCGCCTGCCACTCCGCCGATGATAATCACCTTCATGTGATGTCATTCCCCCTTGTATCTTTCTAAAGGCTTTGCTTTTTCAAAGCTTATTTCTCCAGCATTTTCATGATTTTGGCCTTGGGCTGCAGGCCGACGGAGGAAGAAATCAGCTTGCCGCCACGCATTACCGCCAGCATCGGGATGCTCATCACGCGGAATGCCTGCGCAAGCTCCTGCTCCTCGTCTACGTTGATCTTTGCAATCTTTACTTTGCCTTCCAGGTCGTGGCTGAGCTCCTCCACGGTCGGGCCAAGCATTCGGCAGGGCCCGCACCAGGGCGCCCAAAAATCGATGAGCACCGGCTGCTCGGATTCCAGAACCTCTTTTTGATAATTATGCTTGGTCAAATGGATCACTGCCATTTGAATTGCCCCCTTGTTGTTTTTTTACAGTATAGCAACATTCCCCGGCGCCGTCTGTGACTAAATTACAAAAAGGAATTCCGTGGGGAATTTCCGGGCTGAATGCTGGAGCACCGCGCGGAAATTATGGAGCGGTTTTGCCGCTCGCGCGCTGAAAGCATGATTTTTGTTGGGCTGTTCTTCTTTTCATATGTCGAAAAAGCGCGGAAAGGCGCAAAAAGGTATTTTCAGGCAAAAGAAAAAAATCAGGGGTTGACTTTTTGTGATATGGCGAGTACAATTACTTTTAGCTATTGATGCTTTAAACCAATAAATCGTTTGCGGCCGATCAGCGTACCGCAAAAGGAGGAGAATATGAAACAATTCAGAAAAATGATCGCAGTGGTTCTGACGGTTGCGATGGCGGCTTCTTTGGGCGCGTGCGGGAACGGCGGCGCGGCTTCTTCATCCGCTGCGGCTTCTGCGGCCAATTCTGCCGAAGGCGGAAAGATGATCAATATCGGTGTGGCTCAGCTGCTGACTCACCCGGCGATGGATGCTTCTTTGAAGGGCTTTAAGGATGGCCTCGCCTCTCAGGGCTTTGAGGAAGGCAAAAACGTTACTTATGATATTCAAAACGCGCAGGGTGAGCAGTCGAACTGCATCACTATCGCGAATACTTTCGCGAATAAAAAGCCCGATCTGATCCTCGCAATCGCGACTCCGGCGGCGCAGGCCGTGGCGAAAGTAATTACAGATACCCCGGTGATGATTACGGCGGTGACAGATCCGGCGGATGCAAAGCTCGTGGCCAGCAATGAAAAGCCCGGCGGAAATGTTTCCGGCACCAGCGACAAAACGCCGGTGAAGGAGCAGATCGAAATGCTCAAGGAAATCGTGCCCGACGTACAGACGGTCGGCATCATGTATACCTCCAGCGAAACAAACAGCCAGCTGCAGGCCAAATGGGCCAAGGCAGCCTGCGAGGAGCTGGGCCTGAAGTATCAGGAGTTCACCATTTCGAACACGAATGAGATTCAGCAGGTCGCGCAGTCGATGGTCGGCAAGGTGCAGGCGGTTTACATCCCCACCGACAACATTCTGGCTTCCGGCATGAAGAACGTGGCTGCGGTCACCAATTCCGCAAAGCTGCCCCTGATCGTTGCTGAGGTCGGCCCGGTACAGAACGGCGGTCTTTGCACCGTGGGCATCAACTACGAAAAGCTCGGCTACCAGACCGGCCTGATGGCCGCGAAGGTGCTCAAGGGCGAGGCGAAGCCCGCCGACATGGCGATCGAATACCAGACCGAATACACCATTTCTTACAACAGCGCGGTTGCAAAGCAGCTGGGAATTACTCTCCCCGAGAGGATCCTCAAGGGCGAAGATGTAGCGGCGGCAAAATAATAAAGAAAAATCCGGTGCTTGTTGCCGGGTCAAGGCAGGCGGAACGCATTCCGCCTGCCTTTTTTTGTCTGTCTCATTGATGAAAAGCAGAGAAAATGCGAGGTTTCGCCTCCTTTGCGGAAGAAAGCGAGAAATCGGTACTTGACATTTTTTTCGGGGCAGAGTAAAATACAGCTATTGATTTGATGCTTTAAAACAATGAACGCTTCACTTAGATAAAGCGTCTTTGAGGAGGACGAATATGAAAATAAAAAACAAAATCGCCGCGACAGCGTTGGCTGCGGTGATGGCGATGTCTGTCACAGCCTGCGGGAATGCAGGCAGCGCCTCGTCTGCGGCTGCGGAGAATTCCGCTGCGGGCGGCAAAACGATCAGCGTCGGCGTGGCACAGCTGGTGACCCATCCTTCTCTGGATGCTTCGCTGAAAGGCTTTCAGCAGGCATTGACGGATGCGGGCTATGTGGAAGGACAAAACGTTATCTATGATGTGCAGAACGCGCAGGGCGAACAGGCCAACTGTGTGACAATCGCAAATACTTTGGCGAATAAAAAGCCGGATCTGATTCTGGCGATCGGTACTCCCGCCGCGCAGGCCGTGGCGAAGGTCATCACCGATACCCCGATTCTGATTACCGCCATCACTGATCCTGCGGATGCAAAGCTGGTGGCCAGCAATGAAAAGCCCGGCGGAAATGTTTCCGGCACCAGCGACAAAACGCCGGTGAAGGAACAGCTCGAAATGCTCAAAACGCTCGTCCCCGAACTGGAGACGGTGGGCTTTTTGTACAGCTCCAGCGAAACAAACAGCAAGCTGCAGATCGAGTGGGCCAAGGCGGCCTGCGACGAGCTTGGCCTGAAGTATAAGGATTTTACCGCTTCGAACTCCAACGAGGTGCAGCAGGTCACGCAGTCCATGGTTGGTAAGGTGCAGGGCGTGTATATTCCCACCGATAACCTGATGGCTTCGAACATGAAAAACGTGACTTCCGTCACCTCTGCAAACAAACTGCCGGTGGTGCCGGGCGCGATCGGTATGGTAACTGACGGCGGAACCTGCACGGTGGGCCTCAATTACGAAAAGCTTGGCTATCAGACCGGCCAAATGGCGATTAAGGTGCTGAAAGGCGAGGCAAAAGTTGGCGATATGCCCATCGAGTACCAGGATCAGCTGGATGTTTACTACAACAGCGAAGCGGCTGCCAAAATGGGCATGGTGCTTCCGGATTCCATCACCAAGAACGGTCAGGACGCCTTGGCTTCCGCCGCTTCTTCCCAGAAATAAAGGGTTGCAATCTCCCTTAAATTCGTTTACAATAATTAATTGAATGTTCCCGTGTTTTGCCTGCGCAAAATGCGGAGTTCAGGCGGTGGGGCGGCTCACCGCCTGAAACTGTTATTAATACACGGAATAGAGGAACGATATGGAGCTAATGAATTTACTGGGGGCCGTTCACGGCGCGGTGGCCCAGGGTGTTTTGTGGGGAATTATGACGCTCGGCGTTTACATTACCTTCCGGATTCTGGACTTTCCGGATCTGACGGTTGACGGTTCGTTCGCTACCGGCGGCGCGATTTCCGCCATTCTGACCGAGAGCGGGATGAACCCTTTTCTTACGTTGATTTTTTCGCTGATGGGCGGTATGCTCTGCGGATTTATTACCGGCTTTTTGAATACGAAAATGAAAATCCCGGGAATCCTCGCGGGGATTTTAACCATGACGGCGCTGTATTCGATCAATCTGCGCGTCATGCACGACAGGGCCAACGTCCCCCTGCTCGGTGTGGATACGGTGGACGTGCAGGTGGGTGGCTGGCTGCCCATGCTCTCCCGCTATAACGCGCAGCTTCTGCTGGGCGGCGTGGTCGCGGTTGCGATGATCTTCCTGCTTTACTGGTTTTTTGGAACCGAGCTGGGCAGTGCCATCCGGGCGACCGGCAACAATCCCCATATGGTGCGCTCGCTTGGTGTGAATACCGACACCATGGTCATTCTGGCTCTGGTGCTGTCAAACGGTCTTGTCGGCCTCTCCGGCGCTTTGGTGGCGCAGGTGCAGGGCTTCGGCGATGTGAGCATGGGCATCGGCACCATCGTAATCGGCCTTGCTTCCGTTATTATCGGCGAAGTGCTTCTGGGGCGCATCATGGGCTTCTTGCCGCGCCTGATCGCCATGATCGCTGGCTCGGTGGTTTACCGCATCATCATTGCCGTGGTTCTGTTCTACGGCCTGAAATCGCAGGATATGAAGCTGCTGTCCTCCATCGTGGTGGCGCTGGCACTGTTTACGCCTACCATGAGCAGAATGTTCCAGGATTCTATGGCTCGCCGCGCGGCGAACAGCCCGGGCAGAATGGTGCCCGACAAGGCTTTTGAGGACGCGATCGACGATTCGGACAAGGATCCTGACGAGCCGAACCAACAGGGTTAAGGAGGAATGGCAATGCTGAAACTGACAAATGTATGCCGTACCTTCAATAAGGGCACGGTCAATGAAAAAAGGGCGCTGGTCAATCTGAACCTTCACCTGAAGCCGGGCGATTTCGCCACGATCATTGGCGGAAACGGCGCGGGCAAAAGTACCCTGCTGAACCTGATCGCCGGGGTGTTCCCCTGTGACGGCGGCAAAATTGAGCTGGATGGGCAGGATATCACTTTCCTGCCGGAATTTAAACGCGCAAAGCTGCTGGGCCGTGTGTTTCAGGACCCGATGCGCGGCACGGCGGGCAGCATGTGGATTGAAGAGAACCTTGCGCTGGCCAACCGCCGCGGCCAAAGCCGCACGCTGCGCTGGGGCATTACGAAAGAGGAAAGAGCCGCCTACCGCGAACAGCTGAAGGTGCTGGAGCTTGGTCTGGAGGATCGCCTGAACAGTAAGGTGGGCCTGCTTTCCGGCGGTCAGCGTCAGGCGCTGACGCTTTTGATGGCGACGCTGCAAAAGCCGAAGCTGCTGCTGCTCGACGAGCACACCGCTGCGCTGGACCCCAAAACGGCGGCGACAGTTCTGCGCCTGACCGATGAGTTTATCAAGCGCGACAATTTGACCGCGCTGATGGTCACGCACAATATGAAGGACGCTCTGGCCTACGGCAACCGTATCATCATGATGAACGAGGGCCGTATCCTGTTCGATATTGAGGGCGAGGAAAAGAAAAACCTGACGGTGGAGGAGCTGCTCAAACGGTTCCAGTCTGCGCAGGGTGATGCGCTGGTGAACGACCGGATGCTGCTTTCCTGACCAATCTTTTCGCTTGTTTTTCAAAAAGGCTTGCTTTGCAGGCCTTTTTTTCTGTATGATGGAGAATATGAGGGGAGAGGGAAGCACAATGACAAAACTATTGCTTGGTACTATTTTTCTGTTTCTGGATTACAGCCTTCCGTTTGGGAATGGCGTGCTGGGGCTGCTGCCGGATTTTGTAGGGTACGCGCTGCTCTGGTTCGGCGCAAAGGAACTGGATTCGTACGGCGACCGATTTGAGGACACCCGCCTGTATTCGCTGATTCTGTTGCCTGTCACCGGCATCATTTACGTGCTGGACGCGCTGGGTGTGACGAATTTACTGGGGGTGTATGGTCTGCTGGCGCTGCGGGTTCTGATGACCTGCGCCGCACTGTTTGTTTCGTACTGTCTGATTTTTGCGATTAATCAGGTGGAGGTAAAGCTGCGCCGCCCGATGGATACGGTACAGCTGATGGATTCCTGGAGGGTTTCGGCTCTGTTTTTGGCGATGGCCTATGTTATGCTGCTGGTGTCATTCCTGGCCAGATTCAGTTCTATGGTGTTGCTGGCGGCAGGACTTTATTATGTTATCTGCTTTGCGAGGTCTTGGCTGAAGTACCTAAAAAAGTAATCGGACAGAAAAAAGCCCGTTCCGGCTGAAAGCCGGAACGGGCTTTTTGATTGTTCGTGGAGAGGCATTGCTCTGCCGCGCTCGGTTTATTGAATCGAGATTTCAGAAGAACTCGGCAGAGCCTTTGCGTTCTTCTTGGGCAAGGAAAGTGTTAAAATACCGTTTTCGTATCTTGCGCTGACTTCTTCGGGCCTTACATCACCGACATAGAAGCTGCGTGAGCAGGAGCCGCTGTAACGCTCCTGGCGGATATACTGGCCATCCTTATCTTTTTCTTCTTTGCTCATACCCTTTGAAGCGCTGATGGTCAGGTAATGATTGCTGAGATCCACATGGATTTCATCCTTCTGGAAACCGGGCAGGTCTACCGCCAGCTCATACGCCTGAGGCAGCTCCTTCACATCGGTTTTCATCAGATTCTGGCCGCGTCTGCCATACAGCGGGTTACGGCCGCCGAAGAGGCTTTTTTCAAACGGGTCTTCAAAAAAGTTATCAAATAGATTTTCACCAAAAAGGCTGGGCAACATAAATCATTCCTCCTATCAAATTCTGATCTTCATGCCCACTTAGAAGCTCTTGATTAGGATCTTCTTTCTTGGTACGTCTATACTATAATACGCAGAATTAGCACTGTCAACACGAGAGTGCTAATTTTAACAGAAAGTTTAATCTTCATGCGAAGAAAAGTCATATTTGGGCAGGCTTGCTCCTCAGGCAGGGCCGGGCCCTTCCTTTCTTGCGAAAAGAAAGGAAGCAAAGACTCGCCAAGGCTCCTCCCTTGGAAGGTCTTTGCCTACTTTCGCCCTTTCGCGAAAATAGGTGCTCGCCCCGGCACGAAGGGCAAGCACCGCACAACCAGAAATTCCCGTGCGGGAACCATATAGAAAAACGGTTCTCCCACAAAAATAAAATTGTGAAATAAAATCGCCCGGGGCAAGCTCTGTTGGAGAAGAACGAAATTCGTCAGCGGTTGCCGCCTGCATATTTGCCTGCATGGATATCCAACACCATACGGGCGGGGCCGGCCAGAGCGTCTTCCCGCCGGCAGCGCCATTTTTCGTGGGTGAGCCCCTCTACGGTGTTGCCGTCCTCAATCACATCTCCGCTGCGGTACAGGTAGGCGGCCAGATTATACAGGTAACCCGCCATATCGTTGGGGTCCAAATCCTTACAATGACATTGCAGGTCCGGCAGGCCGATGGGCGTGAGGCCGAGCGTGTCGAATACCATTTCGTCCGAGCTGTTGACGTTGAAGAAGCGTACATTTACACCGCCGTCTAAAAAATGAAGCTCTTTTGATTGCCAGCGGGTGTTCAGAAAATCCTCGCGCGTGGTAAGTCGCTGGCTGTGGGGCCAATAGATGCCGATGCACGCGGGGAACAGCTCCAGAATCAGGTCGGCATACTCCGCCATAATTTGAAAGCGCTCCATGACCGGCAGGTTTGCGGCAAGCATGTTGCTGGCCATAATGGAGTATCGGCACCGCGCAAGCCATTCCTCTTTATCGGGCAGGTCCCAGAATTGCGCGGTGATCTGTTCGTTCCACAGCTCTTGGTCAAATTTGTTCGCTCCATATAGAACCAGCTGGGAGGGAACGCTTTTCTCCTCCTTTGCGTAGTAGGCAGGATGCTCCCACAGGGCAGCCCCCAGCAGCTCACCGGGCTGCGCGGGCATCTTGGGATTTTCTGCGATCAGTTCCACCTCGCCGAAGGTTCGGGTGAGCGCGCCGCGGAATTCCTCCAAAGACGGCATCGTAACAGGAGCCTCAAAAAGCGGCATGAAAAAATAAACGGAATGCCAGTGGTCTACAAATGAATCGGTGCGGTTTTCCATGGGAATGTCAATCCTCTCTATATTTCTCATTCAGGGCGAGGGCGGTTTTCTGTTTTTCCTTATCTTTTAACAACAATTTCATTCTGTCCGTCCCTCGCTCATGGAGTAAAGTTCTGACACATACACCTGATTTGTTGACGATATCAAGGCCAATATCTTGTGATAAAATCTCTTCGAGGAACTTCATGCCTTCTTCTGTGTGTCGTTTCAGAAGCTCCAGGCAAAGGGAGAGCAGAGCGGAGTCTCCATATTTTTTATCCACATGGTTTAAATCAGCGCTGTGTTTGATTAATAACCGGGCGACTGGAATAGCGGCATCAAAATTGATATTTGCGGCGAGATAATGTAACTCATTGCAGCCGTCTTTCGAAATAATATTTATTTTCGCTCCTTCATCAAGCAGATATTTGGCGATGTCAAATTTTCTGCCGATCAATGCCTTCTGCAATAAACTGATTCCGTTCGCATCAGTCTGCTCAAGAACGTCACCTAAGCTTTGAGTCTGCATACTGAGTTTCTGATTTAAATCATCCAGTGAGCCAAATTGGGTGATGGTTCCATAATCTGCTTTCTGTAGATTCATAATTCAACTCCTGCGGCTTTTATGGCAAGGCAAAAGCCGCTCCTCAGGCGGGGGCGGCTTCGGAAGCTTTGTGGTTATTTTTTTTGCAAAATTTCTACGATTTCACCCTGGAAAATGTGGTGGTAATCCTTCTCGGGGTACCACTGGCCGTCGAGGGCAGGATCGATAAACCCGGCAGGGTCAAGCTTCTGGCAGTGCAGCTTGCGGCAGATCAGCACCAGCTTTGCTTCTTGAAAATACGGTGCTTTCGCGTCAAAGGCAGGGGTCAGCCCGCTCTCCTTTGCCTTGTCTACGTCGCGGCCTGAATGAGCGCCGCAGTAGGCCAGCGCTTTTTTGTAGGAGTCCTCGAAAAAGTTCAGGGCATAATATTCCTGTTCATTCACAAATTCCAGAGTGTACCGCTGCGGGCGAATATAGACACTGGCTACGTTTTTGCCCCAGAATACTCCCAGGGCTCCCCAGCTGGCGGTCATCATGTTATATTTCTGCTCGGTCCCTGCGGAAATCAGCATCCATTCTTTGCCGATCAGGGTGAAGGGGTTGATCGACAGGTCTTCCGGCTTGATTTTCTCCAACATTATCGTAACCTCCATTTTTGATTCGTTTCATTTTTATCATACCCACCATATGGAAAAAATGCAAGCGGATTTTGCGGTGCACGAGCCTGACATGGGAATTATTCATTCTATCCAAACGGGGCAAGCTTTTGGGTCAATCTTTGTCGCGAATGGATAAATTGAATAATTATGCAAAATGGGGTTGATTTTTTGAACTTAAAGCGTATAATTAAACACAAGACTTAGCGTGGAAAAAAGATTGATGAAAAAGGAGTGCTACTTATGGCAAAGCAAATCAAGAAAATTGTGCTGGCGTATTCCGGCGGCTTAGATACATCTGTCATCATCCCCTGGCTGAAGGAAAATTATGAGGACTGCGAGATCATCGCGGTGGCCGCGGATGTTGGTCAGGGCGACGGCGAGCTGGCCGGTCTGGAAGAAAAGGCGAGAAAAACCGGCGCTTCCAAGCTGTATATTGCAGACCTGAAAAAGACCTTTGTCGAGGATTACATCTGGCCGACCCTGAAGGCGAATGCGGTTTACGAGAGCAAATATCTGCTGGGCACTTCTTTTGCAAGACCCATCATCGCAAAGCGGCTCGTCGAGATCGCCAAGGCTGAGGGCGCGGACGCCATCTGCCACGGCTGCACCGGCAAGGGCAATGATCAGGTTCGGTTTGAGCTGACCATCAAGGCGCTGGCCCCTGAAATGACTGTTATCGCTCCGTGGAGAGTATGGGACATCAAATCCAGAGAAGAAGAGATCGAGTATGCGGAATCCCACAATATTCCGCTGAGCTTTACGAAGGAAACCAGCTATTCCAAGGATAAGAACCTGTGGCATCTGTCGCACGAGGGTCTTGATCTGGAAAACCCGGCAAATGAGCCGCACTACAATAAAGAAGGCTTTTTGGAGCTGGGCGTTTCGCCCGAGCAGGCCCCCGATGAGCCGACCTATATCACCCTTTCGTTTGAAAAGGGTGTGCCCACAAAGCTCAATGGCGAGGCGCTCGACGGCGTTGCGCTGATCGGGAAGCTGAACGAGCTGGGCGGCAAGAACGGCATCGGCATTGTCGATCTGGTGGAAAACCGGCTGGTCGGCATGAAATCCCGCGGTGTGTATGAAACTCCCGGCGGCGCGATCCTGTACCACGCGCACAACAAGCTGGAGGAGATCACGCTCGACAAAGAAACGTATCATTACAAGCAGGGAATCAGCTTGAAGTTTGCTGATATCGTGTACAACGGCCAGTGGTTCACTCCGCTGCGTCAGGCGCTTTCCGCCTTTGTGGACAGCACCCAGCAGTATGTGACCGGCGATGTGAAGCTCAAGCTGTACAAGGGCAACATCATCGATGCCGGCGTAACCTCTCCCTACTCCCTGTATGACGAAGAAGTCGCCACGTTCAGCGAGGATCAGGTTTACAACCAGGCGGATGCCACAGGCTTTATCAACCTGTTCGGTCTGCCGCTGAAGGTGATGGCGCAGAAGAGAAAATCATAATCCTGCCGGCTTCGGCGTGGGATTTGGCGGGAGGCGGACAACATTTTGTTCGCCCCCGTCTGCTTTTCAGAACAAAATGACGGAGGCAATCACATGAAGCTTTGGACAGGACGGTTCCAAAAAGAAGTTGACCCGAAAACAAATGATTTTAACTCTTCCATTTCCTTCGACAGCCGAATGGCGAAAGAAGATATCGAAGGCAGCATCGCCCATGCAACCATGCTGGGCACATGCGGCGTGATCGAGCAGCACGAGGCGGATGTCATCTGTGACGGCCTCATGGACATCTGGCAGGACATTGAGAGCGGCAAGCTTGCGATCGACCCGAATGCGGAGGATATTCACACCTTCGTGGAGGGCGAGCTGACTGCCCGCGTGGGCGACGCGGGCAAGCGCCTGCACACCGCCCGCAGCCGCAATGATCAGGTGGCGCTCGATCTGCGCTGCTACCTGAAAAAGGAATGCGGCGTGCTGCAGGCGCAGCTTCAGCAGCTGATCGAGGTGCTGTGCCGCAAGGCGATTTTGCACAGCGAGGACGTAATGCCCGGTTATACGCACATGCAGCGGGCGCAGCCGATCACCTTTGGGCACCACCTGATGGCCTATGCGGAGATGTTCCTGCGCGACGTAGAGCGCATCGGCGACGCGTACAAACGCATGGATGTGTTGCCGCTTGGCTCCGGCGCTCTGGCGGGGACGACTTACCCCTTAAACCGTGAGATGACTGCCCGTCTGCTGGGCTTTTCGGGCGTAAGCCAGAACAGTCTGGACGGTGTTGCCGACCGCGATTTCTGTGTAGAGCTGGCCGCGGCCGTGTCGCTCGCGATGGTGCACCTTTCCCGCTTTTCAGAGGAGATCATCCTCTGGTGCTCGTGGGAATTCAAGTTTGTAGAGCTGGATGACGCATTTTCTACCGGCTCAAGCATCATGCCGCAGAAGAAAAACCCGGATATTGCTGAACTGGTGCGCGGTAAATCGGGCCGTGTATTCGGCGATTTGATGACGCTGCTGACGATGCTCAAGGGTCTTCCCCTTGCGTACAACAAGGATATGCAGGAGGATAAGGAAGCCATTTTCGACGCCGTGGACACCCTAAAGCTTTGCCTGACGCCGTTCATCCCGATGATTGAAACGATGAAGGTGCTGCCGCAGAATATGCGCGCGGCGGCGGCCAGGGGCTTTATCAACGCGACAGACTGCGCGGATTATCTGGTGGGCAAGGGCCTGCCGTTCCGCGATGCCTATAAAATTACAGGCGCTCTGGTGGCCCAGTGCATCGCCGGGGGCGAGACGCTGGAGACCCTGCCCCTTTCGGAATACCAGAAAGCGTGCCCCGCGTTTGACGATGGCGTATATCAGGCCATTTCGCTTGAAACTTGTGTGGCAGGGCGAAAGGTAACAGGTGCGCCCGCCCCCGAAAATGTGCGGGCACAGGCGGAGCGGGTACTGAAGCTTTTGGAACAGGCAGGCTGAGCCTGCACGCACGTCGCGGGCGGGTTAAACCCGCTGATACGTTGTGGATCAGTTCGTAAAAAGAAAGTGTTCGTTTCCACGCGGAAACAATTTTGAGAAAAGTTGCTGAAAGAAAATCTGCGGGCCAACGAGAGCGCTCTGAAAATGCCCGCCGACGGACGAAAGCACGAAGCTGTTGATTTGCAATTGCCAGGAGAGTGGGCGTTTTCATTGGAGCGCCTTGCAGACAGCTTTTGTCTGCGCAATCAGGGGATGTTCCCCAAAACGGATTCCAAAGGTGTCCTTTGGCGAGCCTTTGCCTACTTTTGCCTCGCGGCGAAAGTAGGTGCCCGCCCCGGCATGAGGGGCAGGGCTGCGCCAGCAGAATTCCTACGCGGGAGAACTCGCAGAAAAAATTCGCTTTTAATAACAAAAAACAAGCCCGCTCCGGCATGAGGGCAAGGTTGCGCCAGCAGACAGGCTGGGCTTGCGGTCACATTGCGGGGAAGCCGCATCACATAAAGAAAAGCTCGTTCTATAAAATGCAAAGGTATCTGCTTTCTACAACAGAAAAATATAAAAAATAAAAAGAAATACCCATGAGGAGGAATGAAACATGATCAAAGCGGGAGTCATCGGCGCCACAGGTTATGCGGGGGCTGAACTCGTTCGTTTGCTGTTGGCCCACCCACAGGCGGAGCTTGCGGCTATCAGTTCAGTCAGCTTTACCGGGCAGGCACTCAGCGAGGTGTACCCGGCGTACCTTGGCCGATGTGACATGACCTGTACCGATCAGGAAGAGGTCATTGAAAAAAGCGATATGATTTTCGCCGCGCTCCCTCATGGGCTTTCCCAGGAGCTGGCGCAGCAGTGTCACGATAAGGGCCGTGCGTTTATTGACTTGGGCGCGGATTTCCGTCTGGAGGATGAGGCGGAATATACCGAGTGGTACGGCGGCGGTTTTTTGAGTAAGGAACTGCACAGCGAGGCGGCCTATGGCCTGCCGGAGCTGTTCCGCGAGAACATCAAAGGCAAGCGCCTGGTCGCGAACCCCGGCTGCTACACCACGGCGGTGCCGCTGGCGCTGGCCCCGGCGGTGAAAAATGGGCTGGTAGAGCTTTCGGGTATTATCGCGGACTGTAAGTCCGGTGTGACGGGCGCGGGCCGCAAGCCTGCCCAAAACACACACTATCCCGAGCTCAATGAGGGCTTTTCTGCCTATAAGGTAGCAAATCACCGTCACACTCCCGAAATGGAGCAGACCTTGTCGCACGTGGCGGGAGAAAAAATCCACTTGACCTTTGTGCCGCATCTGCTGCCGATCAACCGCGGCATTCTGGCTACCTGCTATGCTTCCCTCAAACCGGGGGTCACACAGGAGCAGCTCCGCGAGGCGTATGAAGAGGCGTATGCAAACGAACCGTTTCTCCGTCTTTTGCCAAAGGGCATGAGCGCGGATATCAAGAACGTGCGGTATTCGAACTTCTGCGATGTATCGCTGTTTACAGACCCGCGCTGCGGGCAGCTGGTTGCGATTTCGGCCATCGACAATATGGTCAAGGGCGCGGCCGGGCAGGCGGTGCAGAACATGAATCTGATTTTTGGCTTAGAAGAAACCGCCGGGCTCTTGATGATGCCCCCGGCATTTTAACACGGCAGAGCAGGAAAGGGGAAATCCAACATGAGTTTTGAATGGATTGAGGGCGGCGTAACAGCGGCCAAAGGGTTTTTGGCGGGCGGCGTTTACTGCGGTATCCGCAAAAATAAAACCAAGAGCGACCTCGCGATGATTTACAGCGAAACCCCCTGCTCGGCAGCGGGAGCGTACACCCAGAACCTTGTAAAAGGCGCGCCGGTGGTCGTCACAAAGAAAAATCTGGAAAACGGCATGGCGCAGGCAGTGATCTGCAACAGCGGCAACGCCAACACCTGCAACGCCGACGGCGAGGAAAAGGCAATGGAGATGTGCCGGATCACCGGAGAGGCACTCGGCATTCCGGCAGAGAATGTGATCGTCGCCTCCACGGGCGTGATCGGGCAGATTCTGCCGATCGAGCCGATCATATCCGGTGTGCCGGAGCTGGTCAAAACGCTTTCTCCCACGGGTTCCGATGCGGCGGCAGAGGCGATCATGACGACCGACCTCGCGAAGAAGCAGGTCGCGCTGAAAGTAACAGGCGCAGGAGTGGAATTTGTGATCGGCGGTATCGCGAAAGGCTCCGGTATGATTCATCCAAACATGGCGACAATGCTCGGCTTTCTGACGACCGACGCACAGATTGCCCCGGAGGTGCTCGCAAAAGCCCTGAGTCTTGCGGTGAACGATACTTTCAACATGGTGAGTGTGGACGGCGATACCTCTACGAACGACATGGTGTCGATTCTGGCCTCCGGAAAAGCGGAAAGCGCGAAGATCGAAGCGGATGGAGAAACCTTTGCGCTGTTTGCGCAGGGCTTGAAAGAAATCTGCACCGCGCTGGCCCGGATGATCGCGAAGGATGGCGAGGGCGCGACAAAGCTTCTGGTCTGCCATGTGGAGGGCGGCAAGGATGAAGCCGCCGCAAAGGCCGCCGCGAAGAGTGTGATTTGTTCCAGCCTGGTCAAGGCCGCTATGTTCGGCGCGGACGCCAACTGGGGGCGCGTGCTGTGCGCGATCGGCTATGCCGGTGTGCCGGTGGACATCGCGAAAGTGGACCTCGATTTCGAGTCCAAGGCGGGAACCATTGCGGTATGCCGCAACGGTGCGGGTATTGAATTCGACGAGGATGTGGCGAAGAAGATTCTGGTAGAGGATGAAATCAACATCAATGTGATGCTGCACGACGGCGATGCTGCGGCCACGGCCTACGGCTGCGATTTGACCTACGATTACGTCAAGATCAACGGAGATTACCGCTCCTGACCAAACGGAGGGCGGAATAAGGATGTGAACAGATGAAAATTTCGAACAGTGACAGAGCGCAGGTGCTGGTTCGGGCGTTGCCCTACATTCAAACGCACAAAGGCAAAACCGTGGTGGTCAAATACGGCGGCAACGCCATGGTGAACGAAGACCTGAAAGCGGCCGTGATGAGCGATATCGTGCTGATGCAGCTGGTGGGCATCCATGTGGTGCTGGTACATGGCGGCGGACCCGAAATCAGCGCGATGCTGAAAAAGATCGGCAAGGAAAGCCGGTTCGTCAACGGAATGCGCTACACCGACGAAGAAACGGTAGATATTGTGCAGATGGTGCTGGCCGGAAAGGTCAATAAGGACCTGGTACAGCTGCTTGAGCGCAACAACGGCCGCGCGGTGGGCCTGTGCGGGCTCGACGGCGGCATGATCAAGGTGCAGAAGCTGCAGGCCGAAGAAGACCTTGGCTTTGTGGGTGACATCACCCATGTGAACACCTCCGTGATCACCGACGTGACCGAGGCGGGCTATGTTCCGGTCATCGCGACGGTCGGCGCGGATGAAAACGGGACGGCGTATAACATCAACGCGGATGTGGCGGCGTCGCGTATCGCGGCGGCGCTGGGCGCGGAAAAGCTGATCCTGATGACGGACATCCGCGGTCTGCTGCGCGACAAAAACGACGAAGAAACCCTCATCCCTCAGGTGAACGTCAGCGACGTGCCGCGCCTGAAAAAAGAGGGCATCATCAGCGGCGGCATGATTCCGAAGATCGACTGCTGCGTGGAGGCGGTGCGGCGCGGTGTTCCCAGAGCGCATATCATCGACGGGCGCACGCCCCATTCCATATTGATCGAGCTGTTCTCCGATGAGGGGATCGGCACTATGTTTTATTAACGGATAGGAGGGAAATGAAATGCTGTTTCAAGAGGTGCAGAACCAGGAAAAGGAATACCTGATGTCTACCTACAACCGCTTTCCGGTTGCGCTGGCGAGCGGCTCGGGTGCCAAGGCTGTGGATACCGAGGGCAAAGAGTACATCGATTTTGGCAGCGGCATCGGCGTCAATTCGCTCGGCTACTGTGATCCGCAGTGGGTCAAAGCTGTTTCGGAGCAGGCTGCGACGCTGCAGCACATCTCAAACTTATACTACAGCCCCGTCAGCATTCAGCTCGGCGAGAAGCTGTGTGGGGCCAGCGGGTTTTCCAAGGCGTTCTTTGCAAACTCCGGCGCGGAAGCAAACGAAGGCGCGATCAAGCTGGCAAGAAAATACAGCAGCGACAAATACGGCGAGGGACGCGGTACGGTCATCACGCTGATTCAGTCGTTTCACGGCCGCACAATCACTACACTGACTGCGACCGGACAAGAGAAGCACCACCAGTATTTCACTCCCTTTACCCCGGGCTTCGCGTATGCGAAAGCGAATGATCTCGAAAGCGTCAAAGCGCTGGCAGACAAAACCGTGTGTGCCGTGATGCTGGAGATGATTCAGGGCGAGGGCGGTGTGCTGCCGCTCGGCAAGGAGTTCGTACAGGGCGTAGCCGCGTTCTGCAAAGAAAACGACATTCTTCTGCTGGTGGACGAGGTGCAGACGGGCATTGCCCGTACCGGCAGCTTCTTCAGCTTTGAGCAGTACGATATTCAGCCCGACGTGGTTTCGTGCGCCAAGGGCCTGGGCGGCGGCCTGCCGATCGGCGCGGTGCTCTGCACCGAGGCGCTGAAGGACGTACTCGGCCCCGGACACCACGGGACGACCTTCGGCGGAAATCCGGTTTGCGCGGCGGGTGGTCTGGCCGTGCTCGAGCGCGTAACCGCTCCCGGCTTCCTGGAGGAGGTTCAGAAAAAGGGCGCCTACCTGCGGGAACGCCTGCTGGCCATGCCCCAGATTGCCGGAGTGCGCGGCATGGGTATGATGCTGGGCGCATCGCTCAAACAGGGTGAGGCAGGCGTCATTGCAAAAGCGTGTGTGAAGAACGGGCTGCTGATCCTGACGGCACACGACGTACTGCGGCTGCTGCCTCCGCTCACGATTTCTTACGAAGAAATCGACAAGGGCATGCAAATCCTGCAAAAGACTCTCGAGGAGGAGCTTTCATGAAACACTTGCTGAAAATGCTTGATCTGTCTGCAGAGGAGATTACAGACATCCTCAACACGGCGGATCAACTAAAATATGAAAAGAAACACAATATTCCGCACCCGCGCCTTGCAGGCAAAACGCTGGGGATGATCTTCCAGAAGGCGTCTACCAGAACGCGCGTGTCGTTTGAAACCGGCATGTACCAGCTTGGCGGGTACCCGCTGTTCCTTTCGTCCAGCGATTTGCAGATCGGCCGCGGCGAGCCGGTGCAGGATACTGCCCGCGTGCTGTCGCGGTACCTCGACGGCATCATGATCCGCACCTATGAACAGTCTGAGGTGGAGGCTCTGGCGGAGTACGGCTCGATCCCGGTCATTAACGGCCTGACGGATTTTGCCCACCCCTGCCAGGTGCTGGCAGACCTGATGACGATCCGCGAGGCGCGCGGCCAGCTCGACGGCCTGAAGATGTGCTTTATTGGCGACGGAAACAACATGCTCAATTCGCTGGCAGTCGGCGGCCTCAAGATGGGGATGAAGGTTTCGGCGGCGTGCCCCAAGGGCTACGAGCCGGACGCGCGGGTGCTGGAATTCGCGAAGGGCAACCCGAATTTCTTCCTGACCGATAAGCCCGAAGAGGCGATCGCGGGAGCGGATGTTGTGATTACCGATGTCTGGTCTTCGATGGGTATGGAAGCGGAGAAAGAGAAGCGCCAGCGCGATTTTGCCGGGTACCAGATCAATTCGGAAAACCTGAAGCTGGCCGCGCCGGAGGCAATGGTCCTGCACTGCCTGCCCGCCCACCGCGGCGAAGAGATCACCGAAGAGGTGTTCGAAGCGCACGCAGATGAAATCTTTGAGGAAGCCGAGAACCGTCTGCACGCGCAGAAGGCGGTCTTAGTAAAGCTCTTGGGGTGATTTTGAACCTGCCGCCGCCCTGTGCGTTATGAATCAATCGAAAAAAGCGCCGTTCCTTTTGAGGAACGGCGCTTTTTGCAGGCTGGGCCCACACCATACATTGAGAGGGAGGAAATCATCAAACAGATTCAGTGGGTCAAAGCCCCTTTTTCATCAAAAGCAAGCGGTATTCAGAATGGCCAACAATAACTGGTTCTTCCGAATACTGTGTAAACTCTTTCTTTTTATAAAAGGCAATGGCCGGTAGATTCTTTTCCAACACGCCCAGTGTTAAGACTTTTTTACCGTGAGACGCAGCAAGCGTTTCCGCCTTCTTCATAAATTTTGAACCTGCTCCTCTGCCTTTAAAATGATTCAGAATATATAGCCTGTCGATCTCCAAAGCGTTTTGCTCCAGGATGTATTTCATATAGCCCACGGCTGAGCCGTCTTCCTCCAAAAACAAAAAATGGTTCGCGCCGTCTTCCAGCTCTTTTTTCAGATTTTCGCTGCTGTACTTGCTCATTACATACACTTCCACGTCGCTTCGATCAAGCAAATGATGAAATGCATCTGAGTATGCAGTCCGGCTTATCGTTTGCAGTTCCGTAAGATCAGCAATATCACAGCTTCTAAAACACTCCATTTATGATTCCTCCTGGTGAAACAGTGTCCTTTCATATTTTCAGTATATAACAAAATATTGGAAAAGAACAGAATTCCTCCTACAGAAAAAGATACAGTTGCTTTCGGCAAATTGCTCCGCGACATGTGTGCGGGTTTAACCCATGTGGTTACGGGATTGTTTCTTTACAGGAAATGGAAGGGACTGCTATAATCTAGACAAAACGGGCGGGTGGAACCCGCGGAAGAATGGAACCCTTTTAGGAACAGAAAGGAGCCGATCCCCGTGAGAACCAGAAGAAACCATCCGGTAGCTGTTTCAGCCGTTATGCTGGCAGCGGCAGCTTCCCTGCTGTTTACCGCCTGCTCTGCCGGCAGCGCCAGCCCTAAGACTGCTGCCGCTCAGAACATGGACTCGGTGGCCTCATCGGTCACAACCGCCGCAAAATCACAGGAGAACGCCGGCGTGGAGGGCGGCGGAACCGATCTTGGTGCCGCGCAGAAGGCGCTTTCCAACCAGAAGATCATAGAGCGGCTGAGTTACCGTATCGAAACGCTGGAGTTTGACCAATCGATTCAAACGCTGCAAGCGCTCACAGAGCAGCTTGGCGGCTACATTCAAGAATCCGGTGTGGACGGCGACGGTGCGCTGCAGAAAAATGACAGCCGCACGGCGCATTATGTACTGCGGATTCCACAGGAAAAGCTGAAGGTGTGGAAAGAAAAGTCCGGCACGATCGGTTCGGTGCTGAACGTTTCCAGCAGCAGCGAAAATATTACGGAAAGCTACTACGACACCGAGGCGCATTTGAGCGCTCTGAACACCCAGAGGGACCGCCTTCTGGAGCTGATGAAGAAGGCCGATAAAATGGCCGATATTGTGGAGCTGGAGAAGGCTCTGGCCGATGTGACCTACCAGATCGAACAGCTGACCGGCACCCTGCGCCAGTATGATTCGCTGGTGAATTACAGCACGGTTACGGTCGACCTGTTTGAAGTGAGCAAGGCGACGATTATCGACAAAACGCCCGTAACGCTCGGCGAAAAGATCTCGTACCAGTTCCGGCAGTCTCTGCGCTGGATGGGTGACGCGGGTGAGGGTGCGCTCGTCGTGGTGATCGGCGGTCTGCCGATCCTGCTGCTGCTTGCCGTCGTGGGCGGTATTGTCTGGCTGGTTGTGCGCCGGAAAAAGCGCCGTGCAAAACTTTCCGTTCCGGTGAACGGTGTGGATGACCCCGGCAATCCTCCGCAGCTTCCGCCGCAGGAATAAAACGAAATGATAACGGGGCTTACGGTCTCCATCCGAAACGGATGAGAGCGGCAAGCCCCGTTTTTATTCTTGCAATTCAGCGGCTACTGCGTCAGCACGCCGTTGTCTGAGAACAGCAGGATCAGAATATCGCGTTCAAATCCCTCGTTGGCGTCGATATAGACCAGCACCTGTTCCTTCTTTTCATCCTTGCTTTCACATAAAAATTCGTAGGTGGTCACTTCGTTGTATCCGGGGGTCGGGATAATGGCCAGCCGGCCCTCTTTTACCGTGAGGTAAGGGCTGACGTTCTTCTGCGCCTCGGCCATGGTCAGCGCTACCTTAGGCACCGCGCGGTTCGTATGGTTCATCACGTAGCCGGTCGCATCCACCTCGACAATTTCGCCGTTGTCCATCGCGACGGATACCTTGATCAGGTCGGGATAATACACCGTGCCTTGTATGGCGTACGCAAAGTTGATGGTGCATTTGCCGTCGTGCATGAAGTAATAGCTTTCTTTCATGCCGGTATAGCCGCGGGAATCCAGAAATTCCTTGGCTTTTTTCAGTGCCGCCTCGTAATTCAGGTTGTCGGTGCCGATGTCACGCGGATTCATCAGCCGCACAGGGATCCCGCCTGCCTTGGTGATGGATACGCGGATGTCGCCGTATAAAAAGTTGTACGCGGGCAGGCCGCCCTCGTTGTCTGTGGTGTGGGTCAGCTTCGACTGATCTACATTCAGGAATTTGGCCGCCAGTACCTGCGCGTTGCCCTGCGGCACCTCGGCCTTCCCTTCAATCAGTTTTGGCTTCTGTTGGCCGATATGGTCGGAGAACGGGCCATCATAAATCAGCTGGGGGTAATCCTCGAAATCCTTGGCGACGGATTCCAGCTTATCGCTGAACACCGGCTGCGATGCTCTCAGGCCCTTGACAAGAGATTCCGTTTCGCCGATTTTCAGGTCACCGGCAGAAAGCTCATCCTCTACCTGCGAAAGTCCCTGACGCAGCTTGGTTGCATATCCGCCAAGGCTTTGAATCTGTTCGTATTCATCCGTGCTGATTTTTTGCCCGGCGCTGATTTTGGCGGAAAGGGAAGTGGAGAAATCCCCTACCTGCGCCAGAAATTTGCTCATGTTGTCAAATTCGTCGCCCTTTAAAGGCAGGGCCGAAAGAGCGGCCTTCGCGCCGCTGGAATCGCGCATCAAACGCGCGGCCACGCCGTTCTGCTGCGTGGAAGTATTGGCATAAACCGCCTTGGTGAGCGTTGTTTCCAGGCTCGACACATAATCGCCCAAATCGCTGAGCGAACGACGGTAGCTGTATTCCAGGTCCGTGCGGTACCGGTTTGCAGTCCACCAGCCGCC
Source organism: Clostridium sp. MSTE9 (assembly GCF_000277625.1). Taxonomy (NCBI): domain Bacteria; kingdom Bacillati; phylum Bacillota; class Clostridia; order Eubacteriales; family Clostridiaceae; genus Clostridium; species Clostridium sp. MSTE9. Next base: position 36,269 of record NZ_AKFU01000013.1, on the reverse strand, counting down.
GATGGCGGTGCCGGTCAGCAGCAGTACCAGCGCGGCGGCTACGCTGCCGATTTGAATTTTTCTTCTGCGGGTCATTTTCGTTCCCTCCGTTTCAGTATTTATTTTGAGCGAAGCGGCTCCAAATATGCGGACTTTGTGAAAGGTTTCGATAAGGCTCGCAGATAACAACCGATTTTGACAAATTGTAAACTTTTTTTATAAAAATGAGTTGACATAGAAAGCGCGTTTGCTATACTGAATAGGAATTCATTTCACGGGGGACAAGCCTGTTTTTCGTGTGCCGCAAAATGTGCCGCCGCATGCCGAACTACTTTTCACAGGTATGATTTTATGGTATAATTAAAAACTGAGTACTATCAGGTGATACAACGAAACAGAGCGGAGCGGTGAAATGGTAATCATGGGCATAGACCCGGGGTATGCGATCGTGGGATACGGCGTGGTAAGCGCGCGTTCGGGCAAATACCGCCCGATGGAATACGGCGCGATCACAACGCAGGCGGGCGAGGTGTTTGAAGACCGCCTGGTGTCGATCTACGATTCGATGTGCGCGGTTCTGGCGCACAACCGGCCGGATGCAGTCTCCATAGAAAAGCTGTATTTTACAAACAATAAAACAACCGCGATCGGCGTTGCGGAGGCCCGCGGAGTCATTCTGCTGGCGGTGCGCAAGGTCGGAGTACCGATATTTGAATATACGCCGCTTCAGGTAAAGCAGGCAGTAACAGGCTACGGACAGGCGAAAAAGCCGCAGGTGATGGAAATGACGCGAAAGCTTTTGTGCCTGACGGAGCTACCGAAGCCGGACGACACCGCGGATGCGCTTGCAATGGCGATCTGCCACGGACAGGCGGCAGGCTCGCCTTTGCGCCGCGCCATGCTGTCGGGAGGAATCAGATAAATGTTTTACAGTGTATCGGGCATCTTAATTCATGCAGAACCAAACCTTGCCGTGGTGGAATGCGGCGGCGTTGGCTTTAAGTGTTTTACCTCCATGAACACGCAGCGCTCTTTGCCGCAGATCGGCGAGAAGGTCCGTTTGTTCACGTACCTGAGCGTGCGTGAAGACGCACTCGATTTGTTCGGATTTTACACGATGACGGAGCTCAATTGCTTTAAAATGCTCACATCTGTCAGCGGTGTGGGCGCGAAGGTGGGCGTTTCGATTTTGTCGGAGCTTTCTCCGGAACAGGTTGCGCTCGCAGTGGCCTCGGGCGACAGCAAGGCGCTGTCCCGCGCCAGCGGCGTGGGCCCGAAGCTCGCGCAGCGCATCGCGCTGGAGCTCAAGGATAAAGTGAAAAAGATGGGTGTGGCAACCGTTTCTGCCGGGGACACCGCTGTGAATCCCGCGATCGGCAACGCGGCCGGTGCGGTCAGCGCACTGGCAGTGCTGGGCTGGTCGCCTACGGAGGCCGCACAGATCGTCGGCCGGTTCGACAGCAGCCTCCCTGTGGAGGAGCTGATCCGGCTGTCGCTGAAATCGATGGGAGGAGGACGATAAGACATGGAATTTTCCTTTGAAAACGAGCTGGATCTGGAAAACCGTGTCGTCGCCCCTGACTATAATCCCGAGGACGCGGAGGTAGAGAACCCCCTGCGCCCGCGCCAGCTTTCGGAATACATCGGCCAGCAGAAGGTCAAGGAAAATCTGGCGGTGTTCATGGAGGCGGCCAAACAGAGAAAAGAAACGCTGGACCATGTTTTGCTGTACGGCCCGCCGGGCCTTGGCAAGACAACGCTTGCGGGTATCATCGCGAATGAGATGGGCGTGGGGGTGCGCATCACCTCTGGCCCGGCGATTGAGAAGCCGGGCGATCTGGCGGCGATTTTGACGAACCTTTCCCCCGGCGACGTGCTGTTTATTGATGAGATTCACCGTCTGTCGCGCAGTGTGGAAGAAATTTTGTACCCTGCGATGGAGGATTTCGCGCTCGACATCATCACCGGGAAGGGGCAAATGGCGGCTTCTTACCACCTGCCGCTGCCGCCGTTTACGCTGGTGGGTGCGACAACACGTGCGGGGCAGCTTTCGGCGCCCCTGCGCGACCGCTTTGGCGTTGTGTTGCGGCTGGAGCTGTATTCGCCGGAGGAGCTTGCGCAGATCGTCACCCGCAGCGCCGGGATTCTCGGCATCCCCATTGAGCCGGAGGGCGCTCTGGAGCTGGCGTCCCGCTCCCGCGGCACGCCGCGTATCGCCAACCGCCTGCTGCGCCGTGTGCGCGATTTCGCGCAGGTGATCAGCGATGGGGTCATTACGGTTCAGGCGGCGCGGCGCGCGCTTGAAAGGCTTGAGGTGGATGAAATCGGCCTTGACGCGAACGACCGCCGCATGCTGCGCACGATGATCGAGTATTACCGGGGCGGCCCGGTGGGGCTGGATACGCTTGCCGCCGCCATCGGGGAGGAATCCGTTACGCTCGAGGATGTTTACGAGCCTTATCTCATTCAAATCGGCTTTTTGAGCCGTACACCGCGCGGGCGCTGTGTGACGCGGTCGGCGTATTTACATTTGGGCCTCACCCCGCCGGAGGATCTGACGGGTGCGCAGCAAAAGCTGTTTTAACGCGGGGCAATGACTAAGATTTGATCTGCCTTTTGGAAAGTGGCATTATTATAAAAACGATCGAATGATCGATGGGAGACGCAACATGGGAAGATTGTTTGGAACCGACGGCGCCAGAGGCGTCGCAAACGCAGATTTAACGTGTGAGCTGGCGATGAATATCGGCCGCGCCGCAGCGATGGTATTGGGTAAAGGCGGCAAGCGCCATCCGAAAATCCTGATCGGCAAGGACACGCGCATTTCCTCCGACATGCTTGAAAGCGCGCTGGCCGCGGGCCTTTGCAGCATCGGCGCGAATGTGGTGCATCTGGGCGTAGTGCCTACCCCTACGGTGGCCTACCTGGTGAAAAAGTATGGGGCCGACGCGGGTGTGATGATCTCCGCTTCGCACAACCCCTGCGAATTCAACGGCATCAAGATTTTCAGCAGCACCGGCTATAAGCTGCCCGACGCGCTTGAGGAGCAGATCGAGGCGATCGTGCTCGATCACGAGGAAAAGCCCCAGTTCCCCACCGGCGGCGAGGTCGGCTCTATTTCCGCCGCGCCCCAGGCACTGCGGGATTACATGGATCATGTGAAGAGTACGGTGCCGGAAAACGCCCTCAAAGGCCTGCGCGTTGCGCTGGACTGCGCGAACGGCTCCTCCGCGATGACCGCGCAGACGCTGTTTACCGAGCTGGGCGCGGAGTGCCACATGCTCTCCGACGCGCCGAACGGCGTGAACATCAACGACAACTGCGGCTCTACCCATATGGAGACGCTGATGCAATACGTGAAGGCGAATCATATGGACGCCGGTCTGGCGTTCGACGGCGACGCCGACCGCTGCCTTGCTGTGGATGAGCAGGGCCAACTGGTGGACGGCGATTTCCTGATGGCGATCTGCGCGCTCGACCTGAAATCGCAGGGCCGTCTGGCGAAAAGCGCCGCGGTCGGCACGATCATGACGAACATGGGCTTTATCCGTTTCTGCGAAGAAAACGGCATCAAGTTTGCGGCCACAAAGGTGGGCGACCGCTATGTGCTGGAAGAGATGCTGCAGGAGGGCTATAATTTCGGCGGCGAGCAGAGCGGGCATATCATTTTCCTCGACCACGCCACCACGGGCGATGGTCAAATGACCGGCGTACAGCTGCTGACGATCCTCAATCGCCGCAGGGCGCATTTGTCGAGCCTGGCGACGCTGATGGCCCGCTACCCGCAGGTGATGGTCAACGTGACTGTCAGCCGCGAGGGCAAGCTGCGCTTTTACACGGATGCCGAGGTCAATGAGGCGATTGAGCGCGCCAAGGCGCGTCTGGGCGCCAAAGGCCGCGTTGTGGTGCGTCCCTCCGGTACGGAGCCGCTGCTGCGCGTGATGATCGAAGGCGAAAATCACGACGAAATCAGCGCGCTGGCGCACGAGGTAGCCGATGTGGTGCGTGAGCGCCTGGCATAACGGAGGATTCATTTGAGAGCTGCAGACTGGAACGATTACGAATTGCTCGATGCTTCCGATGGGGAGCGGCTCGAGCGCTGGGGCGAGGTCATTCTGATCCGCCCCGACCCACAGATTATCTGGAAAACACCGCGCGAGCACCCGATGTGGAAGCGCGCCCACGCGCGCTACCTGCGCTCGAACACGGGTGGCGGGCGCTGGGAGGAATACCGCACGGTGCCGGGCATGTGGAAAATCAAATACCGCGAGCTGACGTTTCAGCTCAAGACAATGGGCTTTAAGCACACCGGCATTTTCCCCGAGCAGGCGGTCAATTGGGATTTTGTTGGGAAGAAAATCCGGGAGGCCGACCGGCCGGTGAAGGTGCTGAACCTGTTCGGCTACACGGGCGCGGCGACGCTGGCGTGTGCCTCAGCCGGTGCGGAGGTATGTCACGTGGATGCCTCCAAGGGCATGGTGGCATGGGCCAGGGAAAACGCGGCGGCCTCTGGCCTTTCGGACAAGCCCGTTCGCTGGCTGGTGGATGACTGCGTCAAGTTCGTGCAGCGCGAGCAGCGACGAGGCAATACCTACGACGGCATCATCATGGACCCGCCCTCCTATGGGCGCGGACCGGGCGGCGAGGTGTGGAAGCTCGAGGAGCAGCTGTACCCGCTGGTGCAGCTCTGCGTGCCGCTGCTTTCGAAAGATGCCCTGTTTTTTGTGTTGAATTCTTACACCACTGGGCTGTCCCCTTCAGTGATGGCATATTTGTTGGGAACCCTATTACAAACGCAGTTCGGCGGCTCCGTTTCGGCGGATGAAATCGGGCTCCCAGTTACACAGAGCGGTCTGGTGCTGCCCTGCGGCAATACGGCCATTTGGGCAGGTTAAACCTGCACATGCGTCGCGGAACGGCAAGCAGAGAAAACTATCTGTTCTCACGCGGAAACAACTTTGTGACAAGCTGCCGAAAGCACCTCTGCGAACCAACGAGAGCGCTCTGAAAATGATCGCTGGCAGGCTGAGCCTGCACGCGTGTCGCGGAACGGCAAGCAGAGATAACTATCTGTTCTCACGCGGAAACAACCTTGTGATAAGCTGCTGAAAGCACCTCTGCGAGCCAACGAGAGCGCTTTGAAAATGGCCGCCGCCGGACGGAAGCGGAGAGTTGCTTTTCTGCACTGATTAGGCGAGTGGGCATTTTCAATGAAACGCCTTTCCAGAGGCTGTCGTTTGCAATGTTAGGGACTGTTAGACAAGCGGATTCCAAAGGTGTCCTTTGGCGAATCTTTGCTTCCTTTCTTTTCGCAAGAAAGGAAGGGCCGGCCCCGGCCTGAGGGGCAAGCGGAAATCCTGCGGTTGGCCGCAAAAAGACCTTTTGCACATGGCAGAACAAGAAGCTATCTTCCCTGTTACGAGGGGCAAGCTAAGAAATTGATTGCGAGAAAAGAAGGCATGTCCTTCTTCAATGGAGCAAATATGGAATATCTCAAGGCGGAACATGTGTCGTTTTTTTACGATGCGGTGGAAGAAGGGGAGCAGGCGCAGCAGGTGCTGCGCGATGTTTCCATGAAAATCAGGAAGGGCGAGTTCGTCGCCCTTTTGGGGCATAACGGTTCAGGGAAATCCACCATGGCCAAGCACTTTAATGCCATGCTGCTGCCCAGCGGGGGGCGGGTGTATGTGGACGGAATGGACACGATGAACGAAAACCTAAAATATGAAATTCGCCGGCGCGTGGGGCTGGTGCTGCAAAATCCCGACAATCAGCTGGTGGCCAGCATTGTGGAGGAGGATGTGGCGTTCGGGCCGGAAAATCTGGGCATCCCTCCGGCGGAAATCCGCCAGCGGGTAGACGCGGCGCTGGAAGCCGTGGGAATGTCGGAATACGCTTCGCACTCCGCGCACAAGCTTTCCGGCGGGCAGAAGCAGCGCGTCGCCATCGCGGGAATCATCGCCATGCAGCCGGACTGCATCGTGCTCGACGAGCCGACCGCCATGCTCGACCCCCGCGGCCGCACAGAGGTTATGGAGACCATCCGCCGGTTAAACCGCGAGCGCGGCATCACGGTGGTGCTCATCACTCATTACATGGACGAGGCCGTGCAGGCCGACCGGGTGATCGTGATGGACAGCGGCGAAATTCTGCTGGAGGGCGCGCCCCGCGAGGTGTTCTCTCATGTGGAGCTGCTACGGCAGCACAGTCTGGACGTACCGCAGGCCACGGAGCTGCTGTACCGGCTGGGCAAGGCCGGCTGTACCGTGCCTGAGGGTGTTTTGAACGAAGAGGAATGTGTGGCCGCCCTGGAGCTGCTGCTGAACGAATAAACTTTTTGCACCGCTTAGAGTGCTGCAAGAAATTCGTTGATCCGCGAAACGGAGGAACAAAACGGCATGGTCATATTGGAAACAAAAGAGTTAACATACCGGTACGGTGTGGGCACCCCACTGGAGCAGGTTGCGGTGGACAACGTAAATATCTCGATTCGCCGGGGCGAGTTTCTGGGTGTGATCGGTCACACCGGCTCGGGAAAATCGACGCTGATTCAGCAGCTCAACGGCCTGATGCGCCCGACCTCGGGACAGGTGCTATTAAACGGGAACGACATCTGGGCCGAACCTAAGAAAATCCGCGCGGTGCGTTTTCAGATAGGGCTGGTGTTCCAGTACCCCGAATACCAGCTGTTTGAGGAAACCGTGTTCCGCGACATTTGCTTTGGCCCGCGCAACATGGGGCTTTCGGAGGAAGAGATTAAGGAACGCGCGCTCGGCGCGGCGGAGTTCGTCGGCCTTAAAACGGAGCTGTTGGAAAAATCCCCATTCGAGCTTTCGGGCGGTGAGAAGCGCCGCGCGGCGATTGCCGGCGTGGTCGCCATGGACCCCGAGGTGCTGATTCTGGACGAGCCCGCCGCGGGACTGGACCCGCAGGGACGCGACCAGCTGCTTGACCAAATCCGCAGCTACCATCAGCAGCGCGGCAACACGGTGCTTCTGGTATCGCACAGCATGGAGGATATTGCCCGCGTGGCAGACCGCGCGCTGGTGATGAACCGCGGAAAAGCCGCGATGCTCGACACCGTGCAGCAGGTCTTTTCACGCCGCAGCGAGCTTGAAAACATGGGCCTGCGCGTGCCGCAGATCACAAAAATCATGAGTCTGCTGCGTGCCAAGGGCTACCCCGTAAACGAGGGCGCGCTCACAGTGGACGAGGCGCTGCGCGATTTGCTGCCGCTGCTGCGGGAAAGGGGGTGCGTGCGATGATCCGGGATATTACGCTCGGCCAGTATTTTCCGGGGAAATCCCTTGTTCACCGCATGGATGCCCGCGTAAAGATCGTACTGACCTTTGTCTTTATCATTTTCATTTTTATCGCGAATAATCTGCCCGCCATGCTGCTGATGGTGGGAATGGTGCTGAGCGCCATGCTGCTTTCGGGCATTTCAGTGCGCCAGTATCTCAAAAGCCTCAAGGCCGTGATCATTGTAGTGGCGCTTACATCGGTGCTGAACCTGTTTTACGGCAGCGGCGATATTCTGGTGCAGTGGGGCTTTTTAACCATTCGTACCGGCGGTGTGATCAACTGCATATTTATCGCGGTGCGCATTATCAGCCTCATCCTGTTCAGCTCGGTGCTGACGTTCACGACATCCCCGACCGATCTGACCGACGCGCTCGAGCGCATTATGAAGCCGCTGAAGGTCTTTCACGTGAAGGTGCACGAGATCGCGATGATGATGACGATCGCGCTTCGCTTTGTGCCGACGCTGCTGGAGGAAACCGATAAGATCATGAGCGCGCAGAAGGCGCGCGGAGCCGATATGGAGAGCGGCGGGGCCATCCAGCGGGCCAAAGCGCTGATCCCGATTCTGATCCCGCTGTTTGTGTCGTCGTTCCGCCGCGCTTATGAGCTGGCGATGGCGATGGAGTGCCGCTGCTACCGCGGCGGCGAGGGCCGCACGAAAATGAAGAGCCTGCATATGACAACTCTGGATGGGTGGGCGATTGCGGTCTCTTCCGCCGCGTGCGTTGGTGTGGCGCTTTGCGTGATGCTGCTGCCCAGCCTGTTTTAACGGGAGGGAGGCGCCATGCGGAACATTCTTTTCAACATCAGCTATGACGGGTCTGCCTACCACGGGTGGCAGGTGCAGAACAACGCCATTTCGGTGCAGGAGGTCTTTCAGCAGGCGATGCTTCAGGTAGTGGGCTGTGTGCCGGACGTAAAGGCCTGCAGCCGAACCGATACCGGCGTGCATGCCCGGCAGTTCTGCATCAGTGCGAAGATCGAACGAAACATCCCGTGCGAGCGGCTTACGCCCGCGATGAATCATTTTCTGCCGCCGGATGTCGCGGTGCTTTCCTGCCGCGAAGTGCCGATGGACTTTCACGCACGCTATTCGTGCCGGGGCAAGGAGTACGTCTACCAGATCTGGAACGCCCCGGTACGCGACCCGTTTTTGTATGGTTACGCCCTGCACTACTGGTACCCCATGGATTTGGAGAAGCTCAACCGCGCGGCCGCGCATTATTTAGGCACGCACGATTTTACCTCGTTCTGCACGATCGACGCGCGCGACGCCGGCAATATGGTTCGCACCGTTACCAAGGCCGAGGTGAGCCGCGAGGGAGACATGGTACGCTTTACCGTGGCAGCGAACGGCTTTTTGTACCACATGGTACGCATTATGGCGGGCACGCTGCTGCGCGTGGCCCAGGGAAAATTCGAGCCGGAGCAGATTCCGCAGATTCTGGAGCAACGCAACCGCCACATAGCGGGGCCGACAGCTCCGCCCGGCGGTCTGTACCTGAACCGTGTTTTTTACGATGAGGAAGTGATGGGATGACCCGAAAAACCAGGGGAAAGCGCTTTGTAGACGACGAGAGCGATCTGGAGGAGCTGGGCCGCGAGGGAAATCCGAATGCCCGGGAACGCCGGGAGAGAGTCGTATTCCCGCAGATGCCCCGCTGGCTGTACCGCGTGATTCTGATTCTGCTGATTTCGGTGGCGGGCCTGCTCGTGTGGTTCAACCGCGACAACCTGTCACCGCAGAATATCGGCGGATGGATTCAGTCGAAGGTGGTGGGCATGGGTATGGGCGACGGCTACCCTGCCGCGCTCGACAACGGCCGCAACGTGGCGCCCGGCAATTTTTTTGCCGCGGACAAAAATGTGGCAGTGGTCAGCGATACCTCGGTCACCGTGCTCAATTCCACCGCCAAGGAGCTGGTGCGCCGCCAGCACAGCTTTTCAAATCCCGTGGCAAAGGTCTGGGGCCAGCGCGTGCTGGTGTATAATCTGGGCGGCACGGGCTATCAGGTGGAGAGTATCTCCAAGGCGGGGGAACGCCGTATTGCGGACGCGGAAATTCTCGCCGGCGCGATTGCCGGCAACGGACGTGTGGCTCTGGCGACGGAAAGCCAGGGGTACTACTCCCGCATGACGGTATACGGGGAAAACGGCAAGGCGTTTTATACTTACGATTTTTCGGAATATTACATTACCCATATTGCTTTGAACCGAAGCGGTACGAGAGCCGCCGTGGCCGGGGTGGCCGCAAAAAACGGCGCGATGGTCTCCGTGGTGTACCTATTCGATTTCGGCAGCCCGAAGCCGGTGTCGCAGCTTGTGTATCAGGACAATCTGGTGCTTTCGCTCGACTACGGGCAGAACGGCGTCATTGTTGCGGTGGGCGACCAGCTCACGAGCATTATTTCAGAAAACGGCGGGAAAACGGATTACAGCTACGGCTCGCAGAGCTATCTCGGCAGCGCGGTCGACAACGGCCGTACGGCGCTTCTGCTTTCCCCTTACGCCAACGCGGATTCCGCCAGCCTGGTGCTGCTCGATGTGAAGGGCAAGCAGGCGGCTTCGGTGCCGCTGGGGCAGAACGCAGGGGGAGTATCGCTGTACGGCGATACCGCCGCGGTGCTGCTTACTGATGAAACGATTCGCGCCTACACCGCGTCCGGCGGCGCGCTGAAGGGCACATGCAGCGCAGGAAAAGATGCCCGCGCGCTCACGCTGCGGGACGAAAGCTCTGTGTATGTTCTGGGCTTCAGCGAAATCCGCCTGGAGCATTTTGCCGCGCAGGAGGGGCAGAATACGGCACAGAACGCCGCTGGGGGCGCAGCCTCCGGTTCCTGAACGAACGGCGCTTTCCCCCGGCCTTTGGCAGGGGAGAAGGAGCCGTTTTTTGCTCTTTTCAGCCAAAGGAATATTTACACTTTGTTTTTTTTCTCACCTTGCCGTAATATTTGCTTTGTGATATATTATTAGAGAGTAATTTCACTCCAAAAGCGGCTTTGCATCAAAATGGGAATTCTCCCCTGCCGAAGGCAGAGGAAGAATGCAATCGCTTTTTGAAAGAGGAAGGTCAGAAGAGAAAAGGCTCGCTCGGCGGGTTTTAAAATTTGGGAGGTTACCTGTGAGTTTCATTGATTTAATACTGATTGCGATCCTCACCTGGTTCACGATTGTAGGCTGTGAAAAAGGGTTAATCCGTTCTCTGGCCGGGTTTGTCGGCTATGTGATCGCCTCGATTGCGGCGGCTGTGATCGGCCGTATGGCGGCGGGCGCTTTGTACCAAAATTTTATTTACGACAATCTGGTGGGGAAAATTACAGAGACCCTGCAAAGTACGGCGGGTCAGGGAGCGGAGCAAAAGGTACAGGCTCTTCAGGATTCTCTGCCGGCCTTTCTTCGAACCGGCCTTTCCGGCGACGGCTTTTTGTCGGCGCTTGACAGCTCGATCGAAAAGGCCGCGCCGCAGATTGCAAATTTGCTGTCCCCCTCGGTCATCGGTTTTACACGGCTGGTGATTACGGTGGTTTTATTTTCCGCACTCTATTTTGTCGTACGTATTCTGGTGCGCATGATCGGTTCGGCGTTCCGCCTGCCGATTCTTCGCCAGATCGACATGATGGCCGGCGGCGTAGTCGGCTTCTTCAGCGGCTGCGCAATCGTGCTGCTGCTCTGCATGCTGCTGCAGCTCGCCCTGCCCATGATGAAGGACGGACTGTTCGGCGTTACGCAGGAAGGGCTCAAGTCCTCATGGGTTTACCAGACACTTTATGAAAAAAGCCCGGTTAATTTCCTATTCCCTGAGGAATAATGGGGGATAGCCCAGAGGCAGATGGGAGTGGAGAAATGAGGGACATCAATAAGAATATCACGGTTCCGAATGCGCTTTCTGTTTTTCGGATTCTGCTGATTCCGCCATTTGTATTGTATTTTTTGGCGCAGCAGTGGCGCGCTGCCGGAGTCGTGCTGGTGGTATCCGGCCTGACGGATCTGGTGGACGGTTATATTGCCCGCCATTTTAACCAGATCACCGAGCTGGGCAAGCTGCTCGACCCGCTGGCGGATAAGCTGACGCAGGCTGCCGTGGCGGTTTGCATGGCCATTGCGGAGCCGGTTCTGGTACCGTTTCTGGCGGTGTTCGTCATCAAAGAGACATTGATGATCATAGCGGCCTGTGTGCTGCTCAAACGAAAAAAACGCCCCACGGCCGCAAAGTGGTACGGCAAAGTGGCCACAACGATGTTTTACGTTTCGTTTGCGGTTATTTATGTGCTGAAAGGCTTTTTTGAATACGAAAACTTTTACCTTACCATTACGCTGTTATCGGCAACCGTCGGAATGATGGTTTACGCCTTTCTTCGATATTTTAAGATTTTCTGGACGACGCTTCACTCAGAGGACCCCAAGGATATAGTTGACCTGGAGCTGAAGGCCAGACGCACCATTTCCCGCAAGCAGGGATGACGGTGCGGGTTTGCCCCAATTTCGCCGCAGGGCAGCACCTCCAAAATCACCCGTAGCGGCAGCGGAGGAAAGAATTCACAAGATGATTTGTTCAAGATGCAAAAAACGCCCGGCCGTTGTGTTTGTTGCCTCCAGTGCAGACGCAAAGGATGCCAGAGGATATTGCCTCAAATGTGCCAGAGAGATGGGGATTCAGCCTGTAAAGGACATGATGAACCAGATGGGCATTACAGAGGATCAGTTGGAGACAATGGAAGATCAGCTCGATGAGATGATGGGTGGACTGGCGGAGACCTCCGGCGATGGCGACAGTGACGGCGATGGCTTTGTGCCCGGCGGCGCGGCTACGTTCCCGCTCATTCAAAGCATGTTCGGCGGCAATAAGGCCGCCCCGGAATCCACCGGGGAAACGACCCAGACCGCGGAGCACAAAAAACCCGAAAGCAAGAAGAAACGCCGCAATATCGACACGTACTGCACCGATCTGACGAAGCGGGCCAGAAACCACGAGATCGACCGCATTGTGGGCCGCGACCAGGAGATCGCCCGCGTGATTCAGATTCTGTGCCGCAGAACAAAGAATAATCCCTGTCTGATCGGCGAGCCCGGCGTCGGCAAAACCGCGATCGCGGAGGGACTTGCCATTCGCATTGCGGAAGGCAATGTGCCTGCCCGCCTTCGCAAGAAAGAAATCCACCTGCTCGACCTTACCGCGCTGGTGGCCGGCACACAGTTCCGCGGCCAGTTTGAAAGCCGCATCAAGGGGCTGGTGGATGAGGTCAAGGCCGACGGCGACGTGATTCTGTTCGTCGACGAGGTGCATAATCTGGTTGGTACCGGCGACGCCGAGGGTTCCATGAACGCCGCCAATATTTTAAAGCCCGCTCTTTCCCGCGGCGAAATTCAGGTGATCGGCGCGACCACCTTTACCGAGTACCGCAAGTACATTGAAAAGGACAGCGCACTCGAGAGGCGCTTTCAGCCCGTGAAGATCGGCGAGCCGTCCGTAGAGCAGACGACGCAGGTCCTGCTGGGCATCAAGAGCTATTACGAGGACTTTCACCGCGTACATGTGCCGGATGATGTCATCCGCCGTGCGGTGATCCTTTCCGAACGATATATCAACGACCGCTTTTTGCCCGACAAGGCGATCGACCTGCTGGATGAAGCGTGCGCCAGTGCTGCGCTTCGCAACCAGAAGATGGCGGACTATGATGCCGCTGTGTTCCGTCTGGATTCCCTGCGCCAGCAGGAAACCGACCTGACTGCCGACGGGGTGGATCCGGACTATGAAAAGCTGGCACAGGTGCGCTACGAAATCGCCAGCTTGGAGGAAAAGACCCATCAGCTGATGCCCGAAGCGCTCGGCGCGGATGTTGGGGTCGAGGATTTGGCCCATGTGATCGAGCTGTGGACGGGAATCCCCGCCAGCCGCGTGCAGGAAAGCGAGCTGAAGAAGCTTGCGGGGCTTGAAGAGCTTCTCAACAAAAAGGTGATCGGGCAGGAGGAAGCCGTTTCCGCCGTGGCTGCGGCCATCCGCCGCAGCAGGGTGCAGATCAGCCCGCGCCGCCGCCCGGCTTCGTTCATCTTCGTCGGCCCGACCGGCGTGGGAAAAACCGAGTTGGCCAAGGTGATTTCGAAAGAGCTGTTCGACACGCCTGAAACGCTCATTCGGCTCGATATGTCCGAGTTTATGGAGAAGCACTCCGTTTCGCGCATCATCGGCTCGCCGCCCGGCTATGTGGGCTACGACGAGGCAGGCCAGGTGACCGAGAAGGTTCGCCGCCGCCCGTATTCCGTGCTGTTATTTGACGAAATCGAAAAGGCGCATCCTGACGTGATGAATATTCTGCTCCAGATTCTGGACGAAGGACGGATCACCGACGCGCAGGGACGCACTGTCAATTTCGAGAACACGATCATTGTGATGACTTCGAACGCGGGCAGCGAAAAACGCGAGGGTGCGCTCGGCTTTGCCAAGACGGACGCCGACGTGAGCCGCGAAAAAACGATGAAGGCGCTTTCCGAATTCCTGCGGCCCGAATTCTTGAGCCGTGTGGATGAAGTGATCGTATTCCGCTCGCTGAACGCGGAGGATTACAAGAAGATCGCCGCGCTGATGCTCGGCGAATATACCGCAGCCCTCACGGAGCGTGGGATTCGGTTTGCTTACGACGAAAAGGCCGTGAAGTGGCTGGCGGAGCATGCCGTTGGCGGTAAGAGCGGCGCGCGTGACCTGCGCAATCTGATCCGCCGCAAGGTGGAAGACCGCATCACGGCAGAGATTGTGGAGCACAGCGATTCGTCCTTGTCGGGAATTGCCGTAACGGAAGAAAATGACGAAATAAAATTGCAAATAATTTGATGCTTATCTTGACAATTTGTCTTGGAGCGTGTTATAATTCATAACGTCGCTTTGATTGCGGGTGTAGTTCAGTGGTAGAACTCCAGCCTTCCAAGCTGGTCGTGTGGGTTCGATTCCCATCACCCGCTCCAAGACATTCGCGCCAATAGCTCAGCAGGATAGAGCAACTGCCTTCTAAGCAGTAGGCCAGGGGTTCGAATCCCTTTTGGCGCGCCATATATGGTGGATGTAGCTTAGCTGGTTAAAGCGCCAGTTTGTGGCACTGGAGATCGTGGGTTCGAATCCCATCTTCCACCCCACTAAAGAAGGCGAGGCAAAGATGAAAATTTTTGCCTCGTTCTTATTACCATTTTTAATCTGTAATGGGCTGTAGCCAAGCGGTAAGGCAACGGACTTTGACTCCGTCATTGCGATGGTTCGAATCCATCCAGCCCAGCCACCAGCCAGAAGCTGGACACAAGTTGCGCACTCACGTTTTGTGGGTGCGTTTTGTTTTGTACCCGGGAACAGGCTATATACAAATAGGCAGTTACTCCATTGAAAAGATCGTCGGTTTTTGCCGACGATCTTTTGCTTTTCTGGTCTATATGTGAGCCTTCTATTTGAGTAATTCGTCGTATGATGTTCCGAGTACATCACGAATTCCGCGAAGCTGTGTTGCGTAGATATGTTGTATCCCCCGCTCGATTTTTACGAGAGTTTCCCGCGTCATCTCAACGTTGGAAAGTTGAAGTTGACGGATCAGTTCTGTTTGACCGATCTTCTTTTTTAGTCTGATCTCTCTGATGTTTCGGCCGATATGAATTTCATCCTGCTTGATCTTTTGATTGCTCATCATTATGCCCTCCACATTGAACTGGTTTTAGTCCATTTATCTTGATTGTAGAAGAAACAAATGATATAATGGGACTAATTTGGGTCCAGTTAAAATGAGTGAGGTGAATATGCTTGAAAAAGGTTACCATAATGATGGATGATTTTTTATACCAATTTTATAAAAAGATCGGAGAAAATGCCGGCGGTATAAAGCCGGAGCAAGTGATAGTGGATTCCCTGTTCAAACTCGCAGGTGAGTTATCGGTGAATGCTCTAAATGAGAAAGATCATCTGAAGTCAAAGAGATAAAATCGCCACTAACTCTAAAAAAGAGTCTGAACATAGTTTGCGTTCAGACTCTTTTTTGCAGACGTTTTTATAATAGAAATATAAAAATGCTGATTTTTTCGGCTCCGAAGCTCATGCGGCGAATTCCATCGCATGAGCTTCCTCTCTGTTATTGTATGGATCAAAATAGTTTAGCGATTCCGGCTTTTGTTTTCTTATGAAATTCGTTAACGGTTCAAAAGCCACACGCCAAGAGTTAAATAGCCCGCCAGACTGCCCCAGAGAAAGTAGGGAATCTGTAGAAAGCCCGCGGATTTTCGACAGGCAAAGAACAGGAAGATCATTGCCTCAATGACAGACCACAGGCACGAAATCCAAATAACGGACCAAAAGAAAGCCTGCAGGCGGAAAAACAGAAATGGCCAGAAAAAATTCATCAATAGCTGAACGGCATATAAGATCAACGACGGTTTTCTGTACTTGCTGTCTGAAACAAAGACCAGATAGGCGGAAATTCCCATCAGCGCATACAGAATGGGCCAAACCACGGGGAACATCCATCCGGGAGGAGCAAAAGGCGGCTGATTCAGGGTTCGGTACAGCGCGATGCCGTCTCTGGTAAATAATCCGGCCAGGAATCCTGTTCCCATGCTGATGATGATACTTATGATCAGCGCTTTCCATTGGATCGATTTTCTTGAATACATGGATGTTGTTCCTTTCCCGCTTGATACAGCCTTTTCAGACTATTATGGCACAAAACAAAAATCAAATTCCATCTCGGTTCAATCTGTCTAAAAAGCCAAAACAAAAAAGCGATTCTTTTTTTCCACTGCGTTCTATGATATACTGATTTTTATCGATATAGAAAAACCAAAAACCTGTAGTGTAAATCGGCGCGCTTCCCGAACAGTGCCGTTTGCTATCACAGGGATGGGAAAGGGGATTATGAAGATGATATTCCGAAATGGGGAGCGTTCCGACAGTGTGGAGTTGATTGAAATGCGAGTGGAATACCTGAAAGAAGATTGGGGAACTCTGACGGAGGAACAGGAAACGGCGATCAGAAAACAACTGCCGGATTACATGGAACGTCATCTGGGAGGGAATCTGACCGCCTATGTGGCTGAAGAAAACGGGCGTTTGGCTGGTACGGTGCTGATGATGGTTGTGGAAAAGCTCGCGGGGCCGTCTGCGATCAACGGCAAAACCGGAACTCTGATGAACGTTTATGTTCGCCCTGAGTACCGTAAGCTGGGTCTGGGTGCGAAGTTGGTCACCATGGCGCTGGAGGATGCTCGGCGGAAAGAACTGTGCCATGTCGACCTTCATGCAACGGTGCAGGGGAAGAAATTGTATGAATACCTTGGGTTCCAAAAGTCGGAATCGCACTATACCCCTATGGTGTTCGAGCTGTAAGAAGAGCACACCGGATGCTGCGTGAAAGAGAGGCGTTTGCTGCCGCCCGTTTGTTTCAGGGACTCTTTCGCGCGGCTTTTTGCGGCCTTTATAAAAATGATGGCAGACGGTTGACACGGCGGTAAGGATGTAGTAATATAGAACATGCTAATTCATATATGATTACTACGATATAAATGGAACTCTTTTCCGGGAACGCCGTATCATAGAAAAAGTATCTCAAAATATTTTTTCAAAGATTTGATATGACATATGAGGAAGGAATCAGATTTTGGATTTTGAGTTTATCAGACAAAATGTGCCCATGTATCAGACGGCGGCTCTGCTGACACTGCGAATCGCGCTGTGGGGCGTTTTATTTTCGTTTTTGCTTGGGCTGTTCTGCAGCCTGATTCAATATTATAAAGTACCCGTGCTGCGCCGGATCGTCGGCGTATACATCGAACTTTCACGCAATACGCCGCTGCTGGTTCAGCTGTTTTTTCTGTATTTCGGCCTGCCAAAGCTGGGCGTTGTCATCAGCTCTGAAAGCTGTGCCGTGATCGGGCTGGCGTTTCTGGGCGGCAGCTATATGGCAGAGGCATTTCGCAGCGGACTCGAATCTGTGGAGAAGGGCCAGCTGGAGGCCGGGCTCAGCATTGGGCTGGAGCATTCGCAGATCATCCGCTATGTGGTGCTGCCGCAGGCGCTCTCCGTTTCGGTTCCGGCGCTGTGCGCGAACGTGATTTTTTTGATCAAGGAGACATCAGTGTTCAGCGTGGTGGCTCTGGCAGATTTGATGTATGTTGCGAAGGATTTGATTGGCCTGTACTACAAGACGGATGAGGCGCTGTTTTTGCTCGTGACCTCGTATCTCATCATTCTGCTGCCGATTTCGATTGCCTCTTCGCTTTTGGAAAGGAGGCTGCGCTATGCAGGATTTGGGAATTAGCATTCTGCTCGACGGGCGCAATCTTATCCGATTGCTCGAGGGCCTTTGGGTCACGGTGCGCATTGCGCTGCTTTCCGTGGCGATATCGATGGCGCTGGGCGTTCTGCTCGGCATGGTGATGACGCTGAAAAATCCGATTACGAAGGCACTTTCGCGTGTGTACCTTGAAACGGTGCGCATTATGCCGCAGCTGGTGCTGCTGTTCCTGGTGTATTTCGGCGTGACGAAAACATTTGGAATCCATCTTTCGGGCGAGGTCTCCGCGATCATCGTGTTCGTGTTCTGGGGAACGGCAGAGATGGGCGACCTGGTGCGCGGCGCGCTGATTTCGATCCCGAAGCACCAGTACGAAAGCGGCCGGGCGCTCGGCCTGACCGGCGTGCAGATTTACCGTTACATTATTATCCCGCAAACAATCCGGCGGCTGCTGCCGCTTGCAATCAACCTGGCCACCCGTATGGTCAAAACCACCTCTTTGATCGTGCTGATCGGTGTGGTAGAGGTGCTCAAGGTAGGTCAGCAGATCATAGAGGCAAACCGTTACACGGCGCCCAGCGCGGCTTTGTGGATTTACGGTGCGATTTTCTTCCTGTATTTTCTGGTGTGTTTCCCCATTTCGCGTCTGGCGGGAAGACTGGAAAAAAGATGGCAGGACTAAGAGGAGTGCAACAGATGGAGAAAACAGATGCTTTGCTGGAAATTCGGCATCTTAAAAAGGATTACGGTTCCGCCGATGTGCTGCGGGATGTTTCGCTGACAGTCAGCCGCGGCGAGGTCGTTGTGGTGATCGGGCCCTCCGGCTGCGGCAAAAGCACCCTGCTGCGATGTATCAACGGGCTGGAGCCCATCCAGTCCGGTGAGATTTTGCTCGGCGGGCAGGTGCTGACAGACGGCACCGCCAAGTGGAGCCAGGTACGGCAGAAAATCGGCATGGTATTTCAGAGCTACGAGCTGTTTCCCCATATGACGGTGATGGAAAATGTTTTGCTCGGTCCCCTCAAAGTACAGGGGCGGAAGAGAGAAGAAGCCGAAAAAATGGCGGAAACCTTGTTGGAACGTGTGGGCCTTCTGGAGAAGAAGAGTTCCTTTCCTCGTCAGCTTTCGGGCGGGCAGAAGCAGAGAGTCGCGATTGTGCGCGCTCTGATGATGCAGCCGGAAATCATGCTGTTTGACGAAGTGACGGCGGCCCTCGACCCCGAAATGGTGCGCGAGGTGCTCGACGTGATGCTGGAGCTTGCAAAGGGCGGGATGACCATGGTGATCGTCACGCACGAGATGCAGTTTGCCAGGGCGATCGCCGACCGTGTGATCTTTATGGACGCCGGTGAGATCGTGGAATCCGGGGAGCCGGAAGAGTTCTTTACGAAGCCGAAAACAGAACGGCTTCAGCGTTTTTTAAATATTTTTACTTTTGAGTAACTGGAAAGAGGGATTATTGATGAAAAACAGAATCAAAGCTTTATCGCTCGCACTCGCATTGACATTGTCCGTTGGCCTGCTTGCGGGCTGCTCTTCGAACAACGCGGCCTCCTCCGGCACGGATGCTTCTTCCGCCGCGCAGGGCACCGGCAGCAGCACGGCCCGCTCCGTGGCTGAAATCAAGAAGAGCGGCAAGGTTGTCATCGGCGTATTCAGCGACAAAAACCCCTTCGGCTATGTGGATGCAAACGGCAAGTATCAGGGCTATGACGTTTACTTTGCGGAGCGCATCGCAAAGGATCTGGGCGTTGAGCCGGAATATGTTTCTCTGGAGCCCGCCAGCCGTGTGGAATACCTGAAAACCGGCAAGGTTGACATTGTGCTTGCCAACTTTACTGTAACCAAAGATCGTGCTGAGGCGGTCGATTTTGCACTGCCCTACATGAAGGTCGCTTTGGGCGTTGTCAGCCCCGAAAAGAACCTGATCACCGATGTGAAGCAGCTCGCCGGCAAAAAGCTGATCGTTGCGAAGGGAACGACCGCAGAGACTTACTTTACTGCTAACCATCCCGAGATCAATCTGGTGAAGTTTGACCAGTATACCGAAACCTATAACGCCCTGCTCGACGGGCGCGGCGATGCGTTCTCCACCGACAATACGGAGGTTCTGGCCTGGGCGCTGCAGAATCCCGGCTTTAAGGTTGGCATTGAGAGTCTCGGCGACGTCGACACCATTGCTCCTGCCGTACAGAAGGGCAACAAGGAGCTGCTCGACTGGCTGAATGAGGAAATCAAGACGCTGGGCAAAGAGAACTTCTTCCACAAGGACTTTGAAGAGACCCTGAAGCCCGTTTACGGCGATGCGGTTGCTCCTGAGAACCTGGTGGTTGAGGGCGGAGAAGTGAAATAAGCTTCTATTCTAAACAAATAGTTCAGGTGACCTGCGGCGAAGTGTTTCTTCGGCGCAGGTTCTTTTTATCCTGCTTTTGCCGGCGCAGATTCAATTCGCCGGGCGAAGCCAGCCCTGCGCGGGTGGGATCGATTGGCGGAAAATACATCATAATTGCTTATGAATCAAAGAACGTCAGATTTGAGGATGTACCTGAAAACACATAAAAGCTTAAAAAAGCCAGATTATATGATTCTAAAACACTAAAATGAAAGGAATTTGACAAGAAAGTGGAGTGGGAACCTTGATTCATCAAGAATACAATAATAATCAATTTTTGCTGATGATAAGGGGATAGACGAATATAAGACGCGCCGAGATTGGAATGAAAAAGCTTCTGTGCTAAAATAGGCGGGTGTTAGTAACATCTGTCGCGGGCACGGCCCGCTGGGAAAAAGGGGAGTTTTTATGGATAAATTCAGATCCTGGACAGGAACGTTCCTGCTGGCCATATTGGCGGGGATCAGCATCGGTATCGGCTGTGTGATATATATGACACAGGAAAATGCGGTGATAGGGTCCTTTCTGTTTTCGGTTGGGTTGATGACGGTTTTGGTATTCCGGTGGAATCTGTTTACCGGGAAAATGGCGTATATTTCATACCGCGATCCGCAGAAGGTGCTCTGGCTGATTTTGATCTGGCTTGGGAACCTGCTGGGAACCTTTTTGTTGAGTGTGGTCATGTCCGTCACGCGCCAGGGGGCGAAGCTGCACGAAAAGGCGGTGCATCTGGCGGAGATCAAGCTGGGCGACAATCTGCTCAGCCTGTTTATCCTGGGAATTTTCTGCGGCCTTTTGATGTATGTGGCGGTGGAGGGCTACCGCAGCAATCCGCACCCCGTGGGAAAATACCTGGGGATCATTTTCAGCGTGATGGTCTTTATCCTCAGCGGCTTTGAGCACTGCGTCGCCGATATGTTCTATTTTTGGATGGCTGGCGTGCTGGGGGATGGACTTCTCAGCCTGGTGGTGATCACGCTTGGCAATGTGGTCGGCGGGGCCGGCTGCGCCGCGCTGCACCGTTTGAGCGGCCGGCTGATTGAAGAGCCGGAGCCGGCCAAGGCGGAATAGCCGCCCCTTGCATTTGCGGGAGCAAACTGCTATACTCAATTTAACAAAATTTTCCACCGGGTAAGCACCTCCGGTGGAAAAAATGAAAAGCCATGCGTTTTCAGAGTGTTGCCATAAGAATACAAGTCAGGGTACCGAGCATAAAACTCTGGTACCCTGAAATATTCTTACGATAAAAAACACTGGTGTTCGCGCACGGCTTTTTTCATAACAAGAATTAGCGGTCTCTCGCCGCTGTTGACGAGGGAGCCAAGTGTTTGACCAGGAGAGGAGAGAGAGTTTATGGATCGCCCGGTATCGCTTTTGGCCGGAGCCCCCGACCATCATCCGGATTTTTCGTATTTTACAGATCAGGAGCTTTCCTTTGCGCAGGCATTTCACCGCTCGATGCCTCAGTATGAGGAAACGCCATTGGTCTCTCTGCGCGGTTTGGCGCAAAGACTGGGAGTCAAAAATATTTTTGTGAAGGATGAATCCAAACGATTTGGATTGAACGCGTTTAAGGGGCTTGGGGCTTCTTTTGCGATCGCCCGGCTTTTGTGGGAGGATTTGGGCTACACCGGCGCGCCGGATTACGCTGTTCTGACAACGCCGGAGGCCAGAGAACGGGCGCGTGATCGCATCTTTGTGACTGCGACCGACGGAAACCATGGCAAAAGCGTGGCGTGGGCAGCTTCTGTGTTTGGCTGCCGGGCCAGAGTATATATGCCGAAGGGCTCAAAGGAAAGCCGCGTACAGGCGATCCGTGCAATCAACGACACGCCGGTTGAGGTTACCGAACTGAATTATGACGACGCGGTGCGTCTTGCGGCGAAGTGGGCCAAAGAGAACGGTCAGACTCTGGTGCAGGATACCGGAACAGCGGAGTACGCGAAAATCCCGCGCGATATCGCGCTGGGGTATACCACCATGGCATCGGAAGCGCTGGAGCAAATGCGGGTTCAGGGTGAAGCAGCACCGACTCACGTGTTCCTGCAGGCGGGCGTCGGCTCTATGGCGGGAGGCGTTCTCGCTTATCTGGAGCAAAAACTGACCGCAAATCCTCCGTATACTGTCATTGTGGAGCCAGATACGGTGGCCTGCATTTTTGAATCGGTGAAAACCGGCGGCGGCAATCCCGTCGCGATCGGCGGGAACCCGGAAACGATCATGGCGGGCCTGAACTGCGGCGAGCCGAATCCGCTCACCTGGCCGGTGCTGCGCGATTTTGCGTCGTGCTATGCCGCCTGCCCCGACTGGGTGACCGAGCTTGGCATGCGCACACTGGCGTATCCGCATAACGGGGACGGGAAGGTGATCTCCGGGGAATCGGGCGCCGTGGGGCTCGGTTTGCTCGTGCATTTGTGCCTTGCTCCAGAAATGCACGCCGAACGTCAGCGCATGGGTCTGGATGAAAATGCGACCGTTTTGCTGTTCAGTACCGAGGGCAACACAGACCCCGAGGCTTACCGCAGAATTGTGGAAGCAGCGGGCAGTAAATAAGAATCATTCTTTGGCGCGGCCTTTTGCGGCCGCGCCATTTTCTGATTTAGAACGTTACTCTGTCGATTTCAGAAAGTTTTTTAACAAATAATCTGCTCCAAGCTTGAAATTTCATCAAAATTTGTGTAAAATATATTGGACAATATCAATTCGATATGCTTGATTGATCCAGAGTCATCTGGAAAACTGATAAAGTGAGGGAGCATCATGTCAAATAGACTGTTTCAGGGAGTTATTCACCAAATGCGCGACGCGATTGACAGAACGATCGGCGTCATTGACGAGACCTCGGTTATTATTGCCTGCAGCGAGCTGGGTCGTATCGGTGAAGTGAACGAAAGCATTACTCCGGACACCATTGCTTCGCCCAATCCCTTTGTGGTAGGAGGATATACCTACAAGTCTTTTGGCAGCCGCCCCCGCCCGGAATACGCTGTATTCGTTTCGGGCAGCGACAGCGAAGCGATGAAGTATGTAAACCTGCTCTCGATTTCGCTGAGCAGCATCAAACAGTATTACGACGAGAAATACGACCGCAGCAATTTCATCAAGAACGTGATTCTCGACAACATACTGCCCGGGGATATTTACCTCAAGGCCCGCGAGCTGCACTTCAATTCGGATGTAAGCCGCGTGTGTATGCTGATTAAGATTTCGAACAAATCCGATATTTCGGCCTACGATGTGATTCAGAACCTGTTCCCCGACAAGAACAAGGATTTCATTATCAACATCAACGAAACGGATATCGCGCTGATCAAAGAGATCCGCACCGGCATTGAGCCGAAGGATCTGGATAAGCTGGCCAGCTCGATTGTAGACACGCTTTCGAGCGAATTCTACACCCACTGCGTTGTGGGTATCGGCACCATTGTTGTCGGCATTAAAGATCTGGCGCGCTCCTTCAAGGAAGCGCAGGTCGCGCTTGAGGTTGGCAAGGTGTTCGACACCGAAAAATCCATCGTCAGCTACGACAATCTGGGCATTGCCCGTTTGATCTATCAGCTGCCCACCACCTTATGTGAAATGTTCCTCAAGGAGGTATTCAAGCGCGGCTCGATCGAATCGCTTGACCATGAGACACTGTTCACGATTCAGCGCTTCTTCGAAAACAACCTGAACGTTTCCGAAACGTCGCGCAAGCTGTTCGTTCACCGCAACACGCTCGTTTATCGCTTGGAAAAAATCAAAAAAATCACCGGGCTGGATCTGCGCGAGTTCGAGGACGCGATTGTGTTTAAGGTAGCTCTGATGGTCAAGAAATATCTTTCCTCGAATCCGGTAAAATTTTGACGGAAAAGAATAAAAATATTACAGAAAAATTACAAATTTATTCTTTTAGAGAACAATAAATCTTTCGCCCATTGGTATTATGTAAACATACCAATGGGTGTTGATTTTTAGGGAGAAATCGTGCCGTTTTCTGGAGGCGTTTTGGTGCGCCCGGCGGCATTTCGCACGGGGAAATTTATTTTTTGGAGCGATGACATTGATAGAATTTGTAGATGTTTTTAAAACATATGGGAATGGTACAGAAGCGCTCCGGGGCGTGAATCTGAAAGTGGAAAAAGGCGAATTCGTTTTTATTGTGGGTTCTTCCGGGGCGGGCAAAAGCACCTTTTTAAAGCTGATTACCTGTGAGGAAGCTCCGAACAGCGGCGAGATCATCGTCAACGGCAGAAAGCTTTCTACCGTGAAGAGAAGGGACATCCCCTATGTGCGCCGCACGATGGGAATGGTGTTCCAGGATTTTCGCCTGATCGATAAAATGACGGTGTTTGACAACGTGGCGTTTGCCATGCACGTGGTGGGAGCTTCTCAAAGAGAGATCAAAAAGCGTGTGCCGTACATATTGAACCTTGTGGGGCTGAAAGAAAAAATCAATTGCCGCCCGAAAGAGCTCTCCGGTGGAGAGCAGCAGAGGGTGGGGCTTGCGCGCGCGCTGGTGAACAACCCCAGCATGATTATTGCGGACGAGCCTACCGGCAACATTGACCCGGCCCTTTCGTTTGAAATCGTGGGCCTTTTAAGTGAAATCAACCGCAGGGGCACCACCGTGCTGATGGTCACGCACGAACACCGGCTCGTGAAGCATTTTCGCCGCCGCGTGGTGGAAATTCACGACGGGCTGGTTGTGGCCGACAGCTGCAATCTTGCTTTGGAGGTACCCGATGAGAATTAGCAGTGTCAAGTATTTACTGAAGGAGGGCGTCAAGAACGTCTGGGTCAACCGCATGATGGCCTTTGCCTCCATTGGCGTTCTGGTGGCATGCCTGCTGATGACGGGAGCGGCCACGCTGTTTTCGATGAACCTGAACATGGCCATGCAGACGCTGCAAAACGATAACTCCGTTACCGTGTACATGGCGAATGATCTGCCCACACTCAAATCGGTGCAGGTGGGCGAGGAGATCAAAAAGCTCGACAATGTGGAAGACTGCGAGTTTGTTCCAAAGGGTGAGGCGCTGGAGGCGCTGATGAAATCCATGGGCGACGACGGCAGCGTGTTCAGCAGCCTTTTAGGCGATGACAATCCCCTGAACGATGTGTTCAAGGTAAAGATGAAAGACCTTTCCCAGTATCAGGAAACCGCAAAGAAGATCAGCTCGCTGGAAGGGGTCTATAAGGTCCGCGATTATTCCGATGTGGCTGCAAAGCTGACAAGCCTTGACCGTCTTGTGACAACGGCCGGCTTCTGGATCGTGCTGATCCTGAGCCTGGTTTCGGTGTTCATCCTTTCCAACACCATTCGGATTACGATGTTCTCGCGCCGATTGGAGATCAGCGTGATGAAATCCGTGGGTGCGACGAACAGCTTCGTTCGAGTGCCGTTCGTTGTGGAGGGAATTCTGATCGGGCTGTTTTCGGGCCTTTTGGCCAGCGGCCTGCTGGCGCTGATCTACGATAAAACCCTGAAAACCATTACGGGCATTGTCCCCTTTTTCCAGCCGCTGCCGCTCGGGAATGTGATGGGACAGATCGTATTGTTGTTTATTGCCGCGGGCGCCCTGTTCGGCGCGTTGGGCGGCGGTATTTCCATCGGTAAATATCTGAAGGGAGGAAATTCCATTGGCTGGTAAAGGCAGGCGTTCGATTCTGGCACTTGCGCTGGCGGTGATTGTCGTTTTTTCATGTGTTCCGCCGGGGGTGCAGGCCAGCTCCACGATCAATCAGCTGCAGCAAAAGCAGAGCCAGCTGAAAAAGCAGCAGGAGGCTACTGCGGCCAAGCTCAAACAGCTGAAGGCAGACAAGGCCAAGCAGCAGGAGTATAAGAACACGCTGGATACTCAGGTGCAGACCGTGCAGAGCCAGATCGACACGCTGAACGATCAGGTGGCCGCGCTGGATGCGGACATCAAAGAGAAAGAATCGCAAATTGCGGAAAAGCAGAAGAGCATCGACGCCAACATTGAGCAGCTCAAGCAGCGCGTGCGCGCCATTTATCTGCTGGGGGAATCCTCTCAGCTTGAAATGATCCTCGGTGCGCAGGATGTGATGGATTTTCTCGATAAAACCGAGCTGGTGCGCTCCATTTCGCAGCATGACCAGCAGGTGATTCAGACGCTGAAAACCGATATGGCCTCGATCAAAACGCAGAAAGAGCAGATCGAACAGAACCGGCAGAGCGTGGCGCAGGCCAAAAAGGAACTGGACACCAAAAACTCGGAGCTCTCGGGCCTGCTGGCGGAAAGCTCGCGTGTTTTGACAGAGATTTCGGCCAATGTGGTCAGCACCAATTCGGAAAATAACCGCCTGGCTGCCGAACGCAAAAAGGTGGATGCCGAGGTCGACCAGTGGTACAAGGATTATTACGCCAGCATTAAGGATAATAATAAGGACAATCAGGCCAGCGGCGGCTACGTCAGCAAGGGGCAGTTTACCTGGCCGCTTCCAGGTTATACTAAGATCACTGCCTACTGGGGCGATAACCGCGGACACAAAGGCATCGACATCGCCGGCTCCGGCGTTTACGGCAAGCCGATCGTTGCGGCGGATAACGGCAAGGTCATCCTTGCGGTTCAAAGCGGCTGGGGCGGCGGCTACGGCCTTTGCGCGTACATCGACCACGGCGGCGGATATTCCACCCGCTACGGACATATGAGCAAAATCATTGTAAAGACCGGCGACGTGGTCAAAAAGGGACAGACCATCGGTTATGTGGGCAGCACCGGCGATTCCACCGGGCCGCACCTGCATTTTGAGATCCGCGTGAACGGTGTTGCGCAGAACCCGATGAAATGGTTCAGCTAAACGAAAACAGGCGGTTGATTTCTTCCCCGGCCTTTGGCCGGGGAAGAAATCGCTGTTTCCACGCCCAAGGCGGGGGACGGAATCGCCGTGTTTAGGGAAGATCACGTTGAAAGCGATTGGACGATAACAAAAAGATAGAGGGAAGCATATGAGCAAAAAAGTGTCGCTCGGCGCGGCAGCAGCGATGTCTTTGGTGGCAGCCGCCATTACGGTTTCTCTGACGTATACCTTTGCGATGGGGCGCTTTAATGAAAAAGTGGCCGATGTGAACGAACGCCAGGCCATGTATACAAAGCTGAGTGAAATCGACCAGAAGGTACGGCAGGATTATATCGGAAAAATTGGGGAAACTGAGCTGAACGACGGCATTGCAGCCGGTTATATGGCTGGGCTGGGCGATTCCGGTGCGAAATATCTTTCCGCGGAAAAATATAAGAACTATCTCAGCTCCACCTCTAAAAAGGCGGTGGGCGTCGGCATTCGCACCATTCAGGACGCCGACGGAAACATGGAAGTCATTGAAGTGCTGCCCAACTCGCCGGCCAGCAAGGCCGGCCTGCAAAAGGGCGATGTGATTCTTTCGCTCGACGGCAAAGAGGTGATCCGCCTGAGCTACGGCGAGGCCGTGAACAAGCTCGACGGCACCGTGGGTACTACGGTAAAACTCGGCCTGCTGCGCAAGACGACGGCAGACGGCAAAACCACGACCAACAAGATGGATGTGACCGTCACCCGCGCCGAATACCAGCGCGTAACGGTCTCTTCGTCCGTCATCAACGGCAACGTCGGCTATATTGCGATCTCGGAATTCCAGAGTTCTACAAAGGATCAGTTTGTTTCGGCGATCAATACCCTCACTGAGAAAAAGGTGGCGGGGCTTGTGATCGACCTGCGCAACAACTCCGGCGGCAGCGAAGAGGTGATGGCCTCCGTGCTCGACGAGTTCCTGCCGGCAGTGAGCCTGGTGAGCTATGCGGACAGAAACGGCAAGATCACGGTGGAGTACAGCTCGAAATCCGGCGAGATCAACCTGCCGATCAGCGTGGTGGTAGGCTCCAGCACGTATGGCGCGGCGGAAATTTTTGCTGCGGATATCAAGGACTATAAAAAGGGAAAACTGATTGGTG
The DNA here is from genome assembly GCF_000277625.1 of Clostridium sp. MSTE9. NCBI lineage: Bacteria > Bacillati > Bacillota > Clostridia > Eubacteriales > Clostridiaceae > Clostridium > Clostridium sp. MSTE9. The sequence continues at coordinate 8,406 of NZ_AKFU01000013.1, read as the reverse complement.
AAAAAACTGCGGGCCACGGCACCAAGGAGGACATGATCCCCTTGTCGGACGGTTCGGCAATTCAGCTTTCCGTTGGCAATTACACCCGCATTGACGGAAAGACCTTCAACGGTGTCGGTGTGGATGTCGACATGGCGATTGAGATGACCCAGGAGCAGAAGGATCTGCTGCTGCGCCGCTCGCTCACCACGCTGGAGGATCCGCAGATTCAGGCGGCTGTCACCGCTTTGGTGACGCAGGGCGCGGACGTGCAGCAGATTCCGGGCACCGACAGCGGCAACCTGGAAGACGGTGCTTCCAGCGCAGCGTCCGGCTCGCCGTCTTCCGCGGCGGCCTCCAAATAGGCGTTGACAGACGCATACTTGTTCACTATAATAGATGTATTGCGAAGTATAGTCAGACAAAGCATGACGATTCTTCCCTCGCGGGGGAAGAATCGAGCCCTTTTTATGTTGTATGGCTATAGATTCACTCTGAAAAAGGTGGTAAACAGCTGATGGCAAAGCAGGTCATTTTAACCCAGGAGGGACTTGAAGCCCTCGAGCAGGAGTTGGAATATTTAAAATCGGTAAAACGAAAAGAAGTTGCCGAAAAAATCAAGGTAGCTTTGTCTTTCGGAGATTTGTCCGAAAACAGCGAATATGATGAAGCGAAAAACGATCAGGCGATCATGGAAGCACGCATCGCCGACATTGAGGTGATGCTCAAAAACGTGGTCGTGATCGATGAAGATGAGCTGGGCAACGAAAATATCCACATTGGCTCCAAGGTGGAGGTTCGTGTCACTCCTGAGGGAAGAGACTCATCGATCAAGGAATATAAAATTGTCGGTTCCAACGAAGCGAATCCCTTGCAGGGAAAAATTTCGGATGAATCCGCGGTCGGCAAGGCCCTACTGGGCCACGGCGTGGGCGACAAGGTTGAGGTGGAGGTTCCGGCCGGAATCATCCATTACGAGATTCTTGCGATTTCGAAATAACGGATTCCGAAAAGAACGAAACGGCGCGGGGCGGGAGTGAAAATTTTCACCCTGCCCCGTTTTTGCACAAGAATGTGAATCTGCGATCACAAAGTGAAACACCGTTGTGTTTGCGGCTTTATGGAACGCGGGTTTATATCAGAAGACCGCCGTGCGGCGGAGGAATACAGAAAACAGGGAGAGTAGGATAGTGATGAGCGATAAGACAAAGGAGCCTGTGGAGCAGGAGCAGCAGGACATCAGCGAGCTGCTTCAGATTCGCCGGGACAAGCTGACTGCACTGCAGCAGGCGGGCAAGGACCCGTTTGAAATTACGGTCTGCGACCGCAACGCGTTCGCGCAGGATATTCGCGACCGGTTCGAAGAGATTGAGGGCCAGGATGTTGTGATTGCCGGCCGCATCATGAGCTGGCGCGACATGGGCAAGGCCAGCTTTATGGATATTCAGGACCGCACGGGCAGAATCCAGGTCTACCTGAAAATAGACGACATTGGTGAGGAAGCTTATCATGGCCTGCAGAACTGGGACATTGGCGACCTTGCGAGCGTTTCCGGCTTTGTGTTCCGCACCCGCAGAGGCGAAATTTCCGTCCATGCGAAGAGTATCACGCTGTTGGGAAAATCCCTGCTGCCGCTGCCGGATAAATTCCACGGCCTGAAAGATACCGACCTGCGGTACCGCCAGCGCTATGTGGATTTGATCGTAAATCCCGAGGTGAAGAGCACCTTTGAAAAGCGCAGCCGTGTGATCGCGACGATCCGCCGCATTCTGGACGAACGCGGCTACGTGGAGGTGGAGACCCCCGTTCTGAACCTGATCCCCGGCGGCGCGGCGGCCCGCCCGTTCATCACCCACCACAACACGCTCGACCTCGATTTGTACCTGCGCATTGCGCCGGAGCTGTATTTAAAGCGCCTGATCGTCGGCGGGATGGAAAAGGTATACGAGATTGGCCGTCTGTTCCGAAATGAGGGAATGGACGTAAAGCACAACCCTGAATTTACAACCATCGAGCTGTATGAGGCGTATACCGATTACCACGGCATGATGGATTTGACTGAGCGCCTCATCAATGCCTGCGCCAAAGAGGTGTGCGGCACGGAGGAGATCACCTATCAGGGTGAGGAAGTCAGCCTGAAGCTGCCGTTCTGCCGCATGACGATGAACGACGCGATCAAGCAGTACACCGGCGTGGATTTCCTGTCGTTCAAGGGCGATACGGTCCGCGCGCTGGAAGAGGCGAAGAAGTTCCACTTTGAAACAAAGGCCACCGACTCCTGGGGCGATATTATGAATCTGTTCTTTGAGGAGAAGGTAGAGGGCGAGCTGGTACAGCCGACCTTCATTTACGATTACCCGGTAGAGGTTTCTCCGCTGACAAAGCGCAAGAAGGATGTGCCGGAGCTGGTGGAACGCTTTGAGCTGTTCGCCACCCGCCGCGAATTCGCAAATGCGTATTCCGAGCTGAACGACCCGGTTGATCAGCGCGAACGCTTTATGCGCCAGATGCAGCTCAGAGAGGCCGGCGATGAAGAGGCGAATATGATCGATGAGGATTTCCTCACCGCTCTGGAATACGGTATGCCCCCCACGGGCGGCATGGGCATGGGCATCGACCGCCTGGTGATGCTTTTGACTGACAGCGCGTCGATCCGCGACGTGCTTTTGTTCCCGACTATGAAACCCAGGGAGTGAGATTCACTTGGCAAGGGACCGGTATCTGTGGAACGCGGGGGAAGAGACCATCCACCAGGACGGTGAGACGGCACATCCCCAAACCCCCAAGGGAAAATGGGAGAATTTTTGGTACTACCATAAATTTCACCTGCTGATCGGGCTGATCGTCATCGCTCTGATTTACAGCTTTGTGTATGAGCTGACGACAAAGGAAGAACCGGATTACCAGATCGGTGTTCTGACGGAAACCAAGTTTTCGGACGAGGCCGCCGCCGTGCTGGAGCAAAAGATTGCCCAGTACGGGGAGGATCTGAACGGGGATGGCCGCGTGATCGTGCGCGTGAATCCCTATTTCATCGTCATGGAGGAAGGGAAGGAAGTCAGCGATCCCTCTTTACAGATGGCGAGTGTGGCCAAGTTCCTGTCGGATTTGGAAACAGGCGACAGCATGATCTTTCTGACAGATGACACGAGCTTTCAGGGGCACCAGAAATCCCGGGAGATGTTCTCGAATCTGGACGGTACTGTGCCGGAAGTCGGAGCGGGGCAGAACGAGACCGCCATGCGGCTGCCCTGGAAGGACGCAAAGCCGTTGTCCACTCTTGTCACCGAAGCGGATTTGAGTATGCTGGACGTTGACAGCCGCCAAAAGGTGATGCAGCAGCTCGACGGGCTGGGCATTTCCCTGCGGGTCTTCAGCGGAACTCCCCTGGAGCAGAATCCGGAGAAGGAATCCTATTACACCGCCAGCCGTACTTTGTTCGACCGGCTGGTGTATGGAAAATAAATTTAGAGTTCTTTCAGTAAAGAACCGTTTCGTTTCTCCGCCGGAGGCGAGGCGATGGAACGACTGTCATTTGCTGATGGATGGAAGATTCATAATCAGGCACTTTTAGGAGGGAAAACACGATGAGAAGCGATTTAATGAAAGAAGGCGCCGCACGTGCCCCGCACCGCTCTTTGCTGTACGCGCTGGGACTGACGGAAAACGAGATGAAACGCCCCTTTATTGCGGTGGTCAATTCCGCCAGCGATTATATCCCGGGCCATCGTCATCTAAAGGACATCAGTGAGGCAGTCAAGGCCGGAATTCGCAACGCGGGCGGTGTTCCGTTTGAGTTTAACACCATCGGCGTCTGCGACGGGCTTTCCATGAACCACAAGGGCATGAAATATTCCCTGTGCTCCCGCGAGCTGATCGCCGACTCCATTGAAGTGATGCTCACTGCGCATCCGCTGGATGCCGTCGTGTTTATCCCCAACTGCGACAAGGTGGTGCCCGGCATGCTGCTGGCTGCCTGCCGCCTGAACCTGCCCAGCATCTTTGTCAGCGGCGGCCCCATGCTGCCGGGCCTGCACAACGGCGTCCGCTTCGGCCTTTCTGAAATGTTTGAGGCCGTGGGCAGCTTTGCCGCCGGCAAGATTGATGAAGCCGAGCTGACTGCGCTGGAAAAATCCGCGTGCCCCACCTGCGGTTCGTGTTCCGGCATGTACACGGCGAACTCCATGAACTGTCTTACTGAGGCGATCGGTCTGGCCCTGCCCGGCAACGGCAGCATCCCGGCCGTGATGTCCGACCGCATTCAGCTGGCGAAAACCGCCGGTGAGCGCATTCTGGAGCTATACCATGAAGACTTGCGCCCGAGCGACATCCTGACGGAAAAATCCTTTGAGAATGCACTCCGCTCCGAAATGGCGCTCGGCTGCTCCACCAACTCGGTGCTGCACCTGACCGCCATCGCCTATGAGCGCGGCGTAAAGCTCGATATTACCGATATTGACCGCATCAGCCGCGACACTCCGCAGCTGTGCAAGCTGAACCCGGCCAGCCAGGTGTTTATCACCGACCTGAATCAGGTAGGCGGCATCCCCGCCGTGATGAAGGAGCTGGCGCGCGGCGGCAAGCTCAACACCGACTGCAAGACCGTTCTCGGTACCGTAGAGGATCGCATCAGCGCCGCGCCCGACGCGGACGGTGAGATCATCCGCAAGCTGGAAGACCCGTTCCGCAAGGACGGCGGCATCGCCGTGCTGCAGGGCAATATCGCTCCTGACGGCGCGGTGGTCAAGCAGGGTGCGGTTGCTCCCGAAATGATGCAGCACACCGGCCCGGCACGCTGCTTTGACTGCGAAGAGGACGCCTCGGAAGCGATCCTCTCCGGCAAGATCAACGCGGGCGACGTTGTCGTGATCCGCTATGAGGGCCCGAAGGGCGGCCCCGGCATGCGCGAGATGCTGACCCCCACCTCTGCCCTGACAGGGATGGGTCTGGGTTCCAGCGTGGCGCTCATCACCGACGGGCGCTTCTCCGGCGCAACGCGCGGCGCGGCGGTCGGCCATGTTTCGCCTGAAGCCGCTGTGGGCGGCCCCATCGCGCTGATCCGCGAGGGAGATATCGTCGATGTGGATATTACAAACCGCGTGCTGAACCTGCATGTGGATGCTGCGGAGCTGGAAAGACGCCGCAAGCAGTGGAAGGCGCCCGAGAAGGAGCTTTCCGGGTACATTAAGCGCTATGCGCAGCACGTGACCTCCGGTTCACGCGGCGCGGTATTTGAAAAATAAAAGATAAAAATAAAAGGAAGATCGTTTCCCCGCGCAGAGGAAACAGTCTTCCTTTTTTATGATTCAAGAAAGAGGTGGAAAAATGCCGCAGATTCAAAAAATGGTTCAGCATGGGGAGGGTGGATACGCAATGTATCGGGTTCCCGGGCTGATTGTGACAACAAGAGGCACGCTGCTTGTCTATTACGAGGGACGGCAGGAGGATTTGCAGCGGCGAACCCTGTTGTGCAGAAGAAGTGAGGATGGCGGAAAAACGTTTGCCCCTCAGCAGATTTTAAAGGACAGCGAGAACGGCCGAATGGTACATAATCCGCTGATGCTGACCGCTCCGGATGGAAGAATCTTATTCTTCTGGATGGAGGATTACAAGCGTCTTTTTGTTCAGGAAAGCTTTGATGATGGAAAAAGCTTTGGATCTTGCCGGGAACTCACTTGCCTGGTGGAGCAGTGGAAGCCGGTGTACCCGTGGAATGTATTTGCGGTGGCGCCTGGCCATGCAATTTGTACCCAAAACGGGCAGCTTGTGGTGCCTCTGTGGATGAGCCGGGGGGTCAACGCGCACCGCCCCGCGTGCTTTGCCTGCCTGTACAGCGATAATAACGGTCTTATCTGGCAAAGGGGAGACATAGTAGACGGCTCACCGGAGATCACCGACCCCACGGAGGCCAGTGTGACAGAATGTTCTGACGGGACCCTGCTGGCGACAATGCGCCATGGAACCCTCGGTGTGCGGCAGCGCGCGTTTGTACGCGGTACAGCAGACTGCTGGCAAAAAGCGCAGCTGAACCCCGGCCTTCCCGACCCGGTCTGTGCCGGGGCGCTGGCGCGTCTGGAGGATGGCAGACTGCTGTTTTCCAACTGCGCCTATGGGGATGCTCCGGCCGTTGAACTGGAAAAATCGGGGGATACCATCCAATGGAGCCGCGACGCCCGGCAGAATCTGACCCTCCGATTCAGCGCGGACGACGGCGGAACCTGGTCTGGCGGCGTACTGATCGAACAGCAGGCGGGCTATTCCGATCTGGCGGTATCTGTGGATCAGCAAATGATATTTTGCTTTTTTGAGAGCGGGTGGATTGACGGCGACTGTATTTATAATGAATCCCTGGCCCTGGCGCGAATTGCGGTTGAGGAGCTGAGTTAGCCGATTTATAGTGCATAACAAAAAGGCTGTTATTCAAAGTGATTTGTTCACGGCGAAGAACGGCCTTTTTTGTTTCGTTCGATTGCCGTAAGGATGATTTCAGAAATTCCTTCCGGGGCGGGCCGCTCTTCCATCTGGAGCCATTCGGACAGGATGTTCCAAAGTGCGCCCGCACTGGCCAGCAGAGCAATTTTCTTTTCCAATGGGGTTTGATAAATGCCCTGATCACCGCGCACCATGTCGTGAATAACAGGCAGGATCAGGTTGAATTGCTCCAGCAGATAATAAAGAAGATGATTTTTTTGCAGCAGTCTTAAAAAATCAATATGCTTCTCGCAAAAGGTAAAAAAGATATCGATGATCTCTTTCAGCGAATAAGAGGTGCTTTTGTCAAAACAAGAGACATATTCGTTGGAGATAGTCAAAAAGTATTGCTCCAGCAATTCTTCCTTTGAATTGAAAATACGGTAAAATGTCCTTCTGGATAATTGCGCGTGTTCGGCGATTTCGGTTACGGTGATTTCGCTGTATTCCTTTTTGCTCATTAAGTCTAATAAAGATTGAATCAGCCACTGCCGGGATTGCTCGGCAATGGGATTTTTCAGTGGGTTCATGACTTTCTCCCCTTTCCTTGTCACACTTTTTGAAACATGTAGCACTTGTGCCGAAACGATTGACGTTGGTGCTTGAAATCATTATACTGAAAACAAACAAGTGTCGCAAGTGTGACAGTTAAGAAGGGGGACGATAACTTGTTTACCATAAATGCGATCGTCTGGTTGTTTCCGGTCCTGTTTATGCTGCACGATTTTGAGGAAATTATTGTTGTGGAGGCCTGGAAAAATCGCTATCAGGCACAGCGGATAGCGGCAAAAATGAAAAAGCCACCCTTTGAGGATTTAAGGAGCACCGCGTCCTTTTCGATTGCCGTTGCAATCGAGTTCATCGTGATTTGCGCAATTTCTTTGCTGTCTGTCCTGATGAACTGGTACCTGCTGTGGTATGGTCTGTTTTTCGGCTTTACTGTGCATTTACTTGTGCATGGCGTTTTATGCCTGCGTTTTCGGCATTATGTACCCGGCATTGTGACATCAATTCCGTTTTTTCCGATTTGCGTTTATTTGCTGTATGTGTCGAGCACACTTTTTCCGTTCACCGGAATGGAAATTTCCCTTTTCTGTGTACTGGGCGTGGTTGCGATGTTGCTGATAGTGATTGGCCTGCACCGGGCGATGGGGGCTTTCGAAAGGCTGGTAACGGCGTTTGCCAGAGAACGATAGTGATTTCAAAAGACTGCCCTCTGCCAAAAGGGAAGCAGGATTTTGCGAATAGTTACCCCCCGGCAAAGCCGGGGGTTCTTCATATGCGGGCAAAGCCCTGTTTTTCTGGCGGCGCCTCAAGGCGCTGGTACGGTCTGCCACTTGCAAGGGTTTGTTACTTGCTACCCGTAAACGGGTCGACGTACTCTTTGAGCGTCATCTGATCTTCAATCTGGTCTTCTGCCAGCTGATTTTTGATATACTCGGCAATTGCTTTGTCATTCTTTCCTGCCGTGTCTACAAAATATCCTCTGCACCAGAATGTCCGGTTCCCATACTTGTATTTTAAATTTGCATGTCTCTCAAAGATCAACAGTGTGCTCTTTCCTTTGAGAAATCCCACGAATCCTGAAACACTTATCTTCGGTGGTATCTTTACCAGCATGTGGATATGATCCAGACACACCTCTGCTTGTATAATTTCTACTCCTTTCCAATTACACAACTCCCTCAATATTTTTCCTATTTCCACTCGCATATTTCCATATGCTACTTTCCTACGGTACTTGGGTGCAAATACGATATGGTATTTGCAATTCCAGCTCGTATGGTTTAAACTATCTATGTCGTTCGTCTTCATGCGAATGTCCTCCTTTTGATATGTCTTGCTGCAGTTGGCAGACCGCAGCTTCATTATATCAAAAGGAGTTTTTTTACTATACTCACCGCTAAAGCTTTTTTGAACTCCCCGGCATAGCCGGGGGTTTTCGTATTACAAAAA